>JBKHJP010000179.1:0-8418 GCA_046538065.1 Thermoanaerobaculia bacterium
CCACCACGCGCTCGCCGTCCTCGCCCCGGAGGTGGAGGTCGTAGGTCCGCTCCACCCCCTTCTTGCCCACGAGCTCGCCGGGCTCGTAGGCACCGCCGCTCGCCTCCAGGTCGCGGGGCGCCACCTCCCCCAGGAAGCCCAGGACGTGGGCCGTCCGGGGCCCGTGGCGGTAGAGCCTCAGGTGGCGGACGTCGATCTCGAACTCCGGGTGCTCCAGGCGCTTGGCCTCGAAGCGGCCGACCTGGCCCAGGGTGAGGTCGGCGGCCACCCGGGCCGGTTCCAGGGCGGGGGCCGAGCGGGCCCGCTCCAGGGCCCGGCGGAGCTCCTCCTCCGGACGGCCGAGGATCCCGGCGGCGAACCGGACGCTCGCCTCCAGGTCGAGGGACCGGCGCCGGTCGATCAGCAGGTCGTAGGAGGGAACGTTCTCGACCAGGGGCAAACCTTCCCGGTCGTAGATCAGGCCTCGGGGCGCCCGGACGGGGAGCTTGCGCAGCCGGTTGTGCTCCGCCAGGCCGCGGTAGTAGTCACCGTGGACGATCTGGACGGACCAGAAGGCTCCGGCGATGAGTACGAGGAAGCCCACGGCCAGCCCCGTGAGGAGCCGCACCCGGCGGACCAGGTCCTCCCTGTGCTCGCGGACCTGCACGTCAGGAGTGGGTGGTCACAACCGTATCTTCGAAGAGCGCCTGCGCAGTGCCCCCTCCCGGGCGCGGCGCAGCCGCCCGGAAGCGGCGACGAGCACCATGGCCGCCGTACCGTTGACCGCCGCCTGCAGCAGCATCCACGCCGGTTCCGGGGGCTCCGGGTCGGTGAACAGGAGGACGACGAGCACCAGCAGCGTCTCCTCCAGGAGGGTGGCCAGGGCCGTCGTCACCAAGACGGCCCCGGCGCCCGTCAGGTCGAGCCACTGGGCCGCCCGGGCCACCGCGTACCCGACGATCGTATCAGCGAAGCCGTGGAGCCCGTAGAGCCGGCCCGAGAGGGAATCGTGCACGAGCCCCGCGCCGGTGCCGCCGAGGAGCCCCCCGGCTCCGGAGGCGCCCAGGGCGTTCACCACCACCAGGACCAGGAAGGGATCGAAGAACCTGGGCATGCTCGGGACCAGCCACGTGCCCACCACGTGGAGGGCCAGGGCGGCGACCAGTCCCACCAGGTACCTAAGGAGCCCCACGCGCCTCCTCCTCGTCCAGGAGCTCGTTGGGAACGGGCTCGCGCTCCAGCAGGTAGACCCGGTCCAGGAAGGCGAAGTCCACCGCCGGCGCCACGCCCACCGTCCGGAACAGCTCGCCGTCGCCGCCCACCTCGAGCACCGTACCGATGGCCAGGCCCCGGGGGTAGATGCCGTCGGTGCCGGCGGTGAGCACCCGGTCGCCGGGGGTCACCGAGGCCTGGAGCGGCACCAGGTCGAGCTCCAGCAGGTCTCCTCCTCCCCGGATCAGGGCCTGCCGGCGGGTCCTGGCGATGACGGCGGATGCGGCCGCCGCCCCGTCGGTGATGAGCTGCACCTTGGCGTAGGGGCCCGAGACCTCGACCACCCGCCCCACCAGGCCGGCGGGCGTGACCACCGGCTGATCCGGGCGGGCCGGCCGCTCGCCGACGTGGAGGATCAGGGTCCGCAGCCAGGAAGAGTGGTCGAGGTAGATGATCTCCGCCGGCCGGAGGCGGCCCGGCACCTGGGGCGTGTAGTCCAGGGCGGCGGCGAGCCGGTCGCGCTCGTCCTCGACGTTGCGCAGCCGGAAGAGCTCCAGCTCCAGCTCCTCCACCCGGCCCTGGAGGTGCTCGAGGCGGCGCTCGAGAGCGGCACGCTCCTCGAAGGAGCCGCCCACCGCGTCCACCGAGCCCGAGAGCCACGCCACCACCCGGGGCACCGGAGCGACCACCCGGAGGGCCAGCTCCTCCAGGGCGCTGCCGCCGCGTTCGCCCCGGCTCTGGACCGCCAGGAGGAGGAGCTGGGAGGCCAGCACCACCGCGAGCAGCCAGAGCCCGTGGCGCTCCCTCATGCGTGGACCGCCCCGGGCCCCTCCGGCAGGCCCCCCCGCTGCGACTCTGGATCCATCCCGACCGGCGGACCTCCTACCGGATGGACACCTTGCGCAGGAGCTCGATGTCCCGGAGCACCATGCCGGTTCCCAGGACCACCGAGGCCAGCGGATCCTCCGCCAGCACCACGGGCAGGCCGGTCTCGTCCCGGAGGCGCTGGTCCAGGTTGCGGAGCAGGGCGCCACCGCCGGACAGCACGACCCCCTTGTCCATGATGTCGGCGGAGAGCTCCGGGGGCGTTCTCTCCAGGGCCATCTTGACGGCCTCGACGATGGTCTGGACCGGCTCGGACAGGGCCTCCCGGATCTCCACGTCGGAGATCGTCAGGGTCTTGGGCACCCCTTCGACCAGGTCGCGCCCCTTGATCTCCATGGACATGTCGTCCTTGAGCTGGTAGGCGGAGCCGATCTCCATCTTGATCAGCTCGGCGGAGCGCTCCCCGATGAGGAGGTTGTACTTGCGCTTCAAGTACTGGATGATGGCGACGTCCATCTCGTTGCCCGCCACCCGGACCGACCGGCTGTAGACCGTTCCGGCCAGCGAGATCACCGCCACGTCGGTGGTGCCGCCGCCGATGTCCACGATCATGTTTCCCGAGGGCTCGGTGATGGGCAGGCCTGCGCCGATGGCGGCCATCATCGCCTGCTCCACCAGGAAGACCTCGGAGGCCCCGGCCCGCATGGCCGAGTCCTTGACCGCGCGCTTCTCCACCTGGGTGATCTCCGAGGGCACGCCGATGACGATCCGGGGGTGGACCACCATCTTCCGGCCGTGGGCCTTCTTGATGAAGTACTCCAGCATCCGCTCGGTCACCTCGAAGTCGGCGATCACGCCGTCCTTCATGGGGCGGATGGATTCGATGTTGCCCGGGGTCCGCCCGAGCATTTCCTTGGCCTCGCCGCCGACGGCCTCGATGCGGTTGGTGAGCTTGTTGATCACCACCACGGAGGGCTCGCGCACCACGATTCCCTGGTGCTTGGCGAAGACCAGGGTGTTGGCCGTTCCCAGGTCGATGGCCAGGTCCTTCGAGAAGTATCTGAGGACTGAGATCAGTGGCATGGTCGTCTAACGTTCCCGCCGGCCGGTTGCAATCGGTTTCCGGCGCCTCGCCCGGCCCGGGACGTCCACCGCCCCGCAGTCGGAAGCCCGGCCGCTCCGCTGGAGCGCACGGCGCTCCTCCGGTCGGCACCGGGCAGGCGCCGCGTCCCCTACTGGATCTCCACGAACACCCGGGGATTGAGGAGGCTCTCGTTGCCCTCGGCGTCGCGGGCCCGAACCTCGACGAAGCTCCAGCCTTCCTTGGTGATCTGGATGGTCTTGGTGAACGAGCCGTCCGCCGCCACCTGGACCGGCTCTCCATTGATCTCGACGGCGGCTCCGGGTTCGGTGCGGCCGCCGACGATGAAAATACTACCGTACGATTCGATCTGCTCCAGCTCCAAGGGCGGAGGCTCCCGGTCGGCTTCCGCCGGGTCGCCCCGGTAGCTCGACACCCGGAAGCTGCGCACCGGGCTCCAGGGTCCCGGGTCCCCGCCGGGGCCGAGCGCCGCCACCCGCCACACGAACGAGCCCTCCCCCTGGAGCCCCAGAGTGGCCCGGGTGCTCTGGCGTCCGGTCACGTCGATCACGTTGTCCACGAACAGGTGACTCCGCGAGACCTGGAGGGCGTAGGCCCGGGCCCGATCCACCGCCCCCCACGAGAGCACGAGCTCCCGGGTCCGCTCCCGGTGGATTTGCAGGTCGTCCTCCGGCTCCAGGGGGGTCGGCGCTTCCGGGAGGGACTCCGTCTCGGCGAGCCGCCCCTCGCGCTGGACCACCTGCTCCAGCGCCCGGATCCGGCGGTCCTCGCCGCCGGCGGCCACCTCCATCTCGCCCCGAAACGCGGCGAAGCGCCCGGCCTCCGACGCGGCGTCGTAGGTGACCATGGCCTCCGAGTCCCCGGCGACCCGGGCCTCCGCCTCCGGGGTCGCGACCTTGCCACCGCGCCGGGCGGTGTTCAGGTTCACCCAGCCGTAGTCCATCCGGATCGCCTGCTCCCCGGGGGTCCCGGCGGTGGCCCGGCTGCGCGAGATGATGAGCTGGGTGTCGGGCCGGGCCGTGTAGAGGGTGCCGTCTCGGAACATGATCTCCGCCGAGCCGCCGGCCCCGGTCTTCACGTGGTCCCCCGTGTAGAGGACCACCCGGGCCCGGGCCCCCTGCCACGTCCCGCCGTCGCCGCGCCGGTACTCGACCCGGCCCTGGACGGAGAGGAACTGCGCCTGGCCCACTCCACCCCGGTCGCCGCCCGTGGCCTCGACGATGGATCGCAGCAGGGTGCGGCTCCGGCGGCCGAGCTCCAGGGCGCTGGCGAACTCCTCCCGGGCGAAGGCGTCCGACGCCCCGTTCAGGTTCTCCACCGCGCTCTGGTACTCGCCCCGTAAGTCCTCCAGGAGGTCGGAGCCCTGAATGCGGCCCACCAGCGCCCGCGACTCGGCGATGACGTCCGAGGCGCGCCGGCGCATGTCGTGGCCTTCCCAGTAGCGGTACCCGAAGAACACGCCGGCGAGGACGCCCCCGAGGACGAGGACGAGCCCCCAGGCCCGCAGCGTATCCACGGAGACGCTGTACCAGTCGCGCGTTTTCGAGTCGATGAGCGAACGTTCCACGGACTACTCCAGCTTCGCGATCGACCGTAGCGATCGAAGGGGGCGAATATACCAGAGGCGGCGGGAGGCTTCGGCCCCCTCCGCCCGGTTCTCCCGGCCGCGGGCGGGCAACGCCGGGCCGGCGCGGGGGCGCCGGTGGGAGCCCGGCCGGACCTTGCCCGCACGAGCGCCTGTTGCTACAGTGCGAGTTTCCTCCCGCCCCGCCGGGGGTCGACGGATGTCCACCCCGCCGGGCCCGGGGGTGAAAGGAGAGCGAGCCGCCATGCTCAAAGTGATGCGCGACAACCTGAAGAAGCTCGCCTGGGTGCTCTGGGCGGTGATCGCGGTGTTCATCTTGCTCGTCTTCGTGGACTTCGGCGGCGCCGGCGGGCCCGGGATGACCGCCGGCCGGGACGCAGCCGCCTGGGTGGGGGACGAGGAGATCTCCTGGAACCAGTTCCAGCGGCGCCACGAGGCCCTGGAGCGCCAGATGCGCGAGGCCTACGGCGATGAGTACTCCACCGAGGTGGCCCGCCAGCTCCAGGTGCCCCGCCGGGCGATCGAGGACCTGGTCAACGACGCCATCCTCCTGGAGGAGGCCCGCCGCATCGGTATCCGGGTGACCGACGCCGAGCTGCAGGAGACGATCCTCTCCCTGCCGGGCTTCACGGACGAGCAGGGGCGCTTCATCGGCGCCGAGGCCTACGAGCGGATCGCCCGGGCGAACCGCTACGGCACGCCGGCCCGCCTGGAGGAGGCCATCCGCCAGGACCTCCTGCGCCAGAAGCTCCTGGACGTCCTGCGCCAGACCGTCCACGTCAGCGACGCCGGGATCGAACGGGCCTACCGCGAGGACGTGGAGCGCGCCGCCATCCGCTACCTCCTCCTTCCCCGGTCGCGTTTCGCCGAGGAGGCACGGGCGGACCGGGAGGCCCTGGAGGCGCACTACCAGGAGCACCGGGAGGACTTCCGGCTGCCGGAGCAGCGGGTGATCGACTACCTGCTGGTGGACAAGGGCCTGCTCCGGGCGCGCATGGAGATCCCGGAGGAGGAGCTCCGGGCCTACTACGAGGAGCACGTGGACGACTTCACCCGCGAGGAGCAGGTCCAGGCGCGCCACATCCTGCTCCGGACCGGCGGCGAGCGCAGCGCCGACGAAGCCCGGACCCAGCTCGAGGAGGCCCGCCGGCGCATCGGGGGAGGCGAGGACTTCGCCGCCGTCGCCCGGGAGCTGTCGGACGACCCCGGCTCGGCCCAGCAGGGGGGTGACCTGGGCTTCTTCGGCCGCGGCCGGATGACGCCGGAGTTCGAGGAGGCGGCGTTCGCCGCCGAGCAGGGCGAGCTGGTGGGGCCGGTGGAGACTCCCTTCGGCCTCCACCTGATCCAGGTGACCGACCGGCGCGAAGGCGGCCGGACGCCCTTCGAAGAGGCCCGCAACGCCGTGCGCAGCCGGCTGGCCGCCGAGCGGGTCGACGACCGGGCGGCGGAGCTTGCGACCGAGGTCCGCAACCGGGTCGCCGAGGCGGCCCCGGACGCCGTGGTGGAGACCATGCGCCAGGTCGCCGAGGAGAACCCGGCGGCGCGCTTCGAGACCACCGAGCCCTTCGGCGCAGGGGACGTGGTCCCGGGGATCGGGCGCTCCCAGGAGCTCCACGAGACGATCGCCGCAATGGAGCCCGGAGAGCTCGCGGAAGGCACCGTGACCACGCCGCGCGGTCCCATGGCGGTGCGCCTGGCCGAGGTCCGCGACCCCCGGGTGCCGTCCCTGGACGAGGTGGAGGCCGAGGTGCGCCGGGCCGTGGAGCAGGAG
Source organism: Thermoanaerobaculia bacterium (assembly GCA_046538065.1). GTDB lineage: Bacteria > Acidobacteriota > Thermoanaerobaculia > Multivoradales > DATKCC01 > JBKHJP01. The sequence continues at coordinate 6,475 of JBKHJP010000179.1, forward strand.
CGCCAGCAGGAGCTCGCCCGGCAGCGCCTGGAGGAGGTCCGCCAGCGGCTCGACGAGGGCGCCACCCTGGACGAGGTCGCCTCCGAGCTGGAGGTTGAGCTGGTGGAGAGCGAGCAGTTCGGCCAGGCCGAGGCCATCCAGGGCCTGGGCCCCGCGCCGGACGTCAAGGAGGCCGCCCTGGCGGCGGAAGAGGGCGAGCTCGTCGGCCCCCTCGAGGCGGGCGAAGGTGCCCTGCTCTTCGAGGTGACCGAGCGCAAGGGCTTCGATCCCCAGGAGCTGGCGGAGCGCCGCGACGAGATCCGCGAACGCCTGGTGGGCGAGCGGGTCAACCAGCTCCTCTCCTCCCTCATCCGGGAGCGGCGCCGCGAGATGGGCGTGCGCTACAGCGACACCCTTCTGGAGCAGTTCGATGTCGGCCCCGCCGCGACGGCCTAGCCTGGCGACGCGGGCCGTCCACGCGGGGGAGGGCGGCGCGGCGCCCCGCCGGCCCGCCGGGACGGCGGTCTACCTGACCGCACCCTTCGTGTTCGACGACGCGGCCGACCTCGACCGGGCGTTCGCCGCCGGCGGCCACACCGGCGTCTACAGCCGTCTGGGCAACCCCACGGTGCGCGCCGCCGAGGAGAAGCTCGCCGCCCTGGAGGGCGCCGAGGACGCGGTGGCCTTCGCCTCCGGGCTGGGGGCCATGAGCGCCGTGCTGGAGGGGCACGTGGCCTCCGGGGAACGCATCCTGGCGGCGGCCGACCTCTACGGCGGCACCCTGGCCCGGCTGGAGCAGATCACCCGGCGCCAGCCGGAGGTGACGGTGGAGACGGTGCCGTCGCGGGACCTGGCCGCCCGGCTGGGGGACGACGAGGCGCCGGCGCCCCGCATGGTCCTGGCCGAGACCCCGAGCAACCCGCTGCTCTCCTGCTGCGACCTGGCGGAGCTCGCCGGCGCGGCCCGGCGCCGCGGGGCCCTCCTGGTCGTGGACAACACCTTCGCCACGCCGGCCCTCCAGAACCCGCTGGAGCTGGGCGCGCACCTGGTGGTCCACAGCGCCACCAAGTACCTGGGCGGCCACAGCGACGCCACCGGCGGGTTCGCCGCCGGCTCCCGGGAGCTGCTGGGGCCGGTGCGGGAAGCCCAGGTCCTGGGCGGCGCCTGCCTGGACCCCCACGCCGCCTTCCTCCTGGGCCGGGGAATGAAGACCCTGGCGCTCCGGGTGGAGCGCCAGTCGGAGAGCGCCGCCCGCCTGGCGGGCTTCCTGCGGGAGCGGCCGGAGGTCCTGGGCGTGCGTTACCCCGGCGACGACCCGGTGGGCCGGCGCCAGATGCGCGCCGGCGGCGGCATGCTCACCTTCGAGGTCGAGGGCGGCCTCGCCGCCGCTTCCGCCGTGGCGGACCGGCTCCGGGTGTTCCACATCATCCCCAGCCTGGGCGGGGTCGAGAGCGGCGTCTCGCTGCCGGCGCTCACCTCCCACCGAGACCTGAGCCCCGAACGCCGCGACGAGCTCGGGATCGGTGCCGGCCTGCTCCGGCTCTCCGTGGGAATCGAGGGGTACGAGGACCTGGAGGCGGACCTCCGGCAGGCGCTGGAGGTGGCCCGGACCGCCGGAGCGGCCGGACCGGCGGGCTCGGCCACGGGTGGCCTCGCCCCGGGAGCCCGGGCGTGAGCGGTCCCGCGTCCGCCGCGCCGCCGCGGACCGTGGAAGTGGATGGAGTCACCCTCCACGTCGCGAGCCCCGTGCGGGAGGTCCCGCGCTGGGTCGGGCGCCGGGACGTCCTGGCCCAGCTCCTGGCGGCCTGGTCCCGGGTGTCGGAGGAGGACATGCCCCTGAACCCGCGCCTCCTGGGCAAGCCCGGGGTGGGCAAGACCACCCTCGCCGGAGCCGGAGCCCGCGCCCTGGACCTGCCGGTCTACATCCAGCAGGCGACCATGGACACCCGGCCGGAGGACCTCCTG
>JBKHJP010000180.1:0-8413 GCA_046538065.1 Thermoanaerobaculia bacterium
GTTCGCCGCCGTGACCGGCACGGGCTCGATCCTCCGGATCCGGGCCGAGCCCCTCGGGAGCTTCACGGTGACCGAGGAGGACCCGGACCTGGCCACGACGGCGTTCGGGGTGCTGGCGGACCTCCTCAGCCTGGAGTAGCGGGCCGGAGCGCCCGTCCGGGGACCGGCGAGCGCATCTGAGTGTCCGGGACGTTGGGCGCTCGCCTCGGCTCAGGCGGCGCACTGGTCAGCTCGGTATCCGTGCCGGGTTGCGCGGAGCGCCGCCTTCGCCGTCCCCGGAGCGTGCGCCCCGGCCCTCCATCGTTCCGCTCGTGGTCGCTGGGGCGGGCCTCCCGTCCGGTGCGGTGCCCCCCTCCCGGGCCGGGTCCGGAGGTTCCTGCCGGTCGTCGGCCCGGCGGGTCGGGGTGCCTCCTCCTCCTCCCCCTCCGGCTCCCGGGCGACCGTGTGTCGTTACCAGGCGGACCCCTCGGTCCGCCGCCGTCCGGAAGCCCCGGCCGCCCTCCCGGGCGCCGCGACGCCTCCGGGGGCGGGAGGCCCGCCCTCGTTGAACCGGGGTCGGCCTCCGGGGGTCGGCCTCCGATGGTCATCGATGGGACCGGTGCTGCAGGCGTGGGTGCGGCACTTTGTGGTTTCGAGCGGAACGCGTAACGAGTTGTCGTTTCGAGCGGAGCGAAGCGGAGTCGAGAAACCTGGGCGGGGGTGACGATGCGGCCTGCTCCCCCCGCCCAGGCCCCTCGACTTCGCTCGGGGCGACAAGGAACGTAGCTTGGTCGGGGCGACGAGGAAAGCAGCTTGGTCGGGGCGACAAGGAACGTAGCTTGGTGGGGGCGTTCGAGGAAGGCAGCTTTCTCGGGGCGGCGAGGAAGGTCCTTCAGCTGGGGCGGCAAGGGAAGTCGCTTGGTGGGGGCGTTCGAGGGAAGCAGCTTCCTCGGGGCGGCAAGGGAAGTCGCTTGCTCGGGCCGTCGAGGAAAGCAGCTCGCTCGCGGCGGCGCCTGCCGTCAGCCGTGCGCCGCCCGGTGGCGGGCGACGGCGCGCTGGGCCAGGTCCACGACGGCGAGGCCCGCCGCTCCGAAGAGCACGATCGCCGGCCCGGAGGGCAGGTCGTACAGGTAGGACAGGGCCAATCCCCCCTGGGTCATGACCACCCCGATGGCGGTGGCCAGCGCCACCACCGCGCCGAAGCTCCGGGCGAAGCGCAGGGCGATCACCGGCGGGATGGTCAGCAACGCGATCACCAGGACGATCCCCACGAGCTGGAGGAGGAAGACCACCGACAGGGCGGTCAGGAGCATCAGGAGGATCCGGGCCGCGCGCACCGGCACACCCTGGACCGCGGCGAACTCCTCGTCGAAGGCCAGGGCCACCGCCTCCTTGAAGTAGGCGGCCAGGAGACCCGCCACCACCAGGGTGATCCCCAGGGTCAGGAGCACGTCCGACGAGCGGACCGTCAGGATGTCGCCGAAGAGGTACGCCATCAGGTTCGGGGCGTAGCCCGGAACCTCGGCGATGAAGACCACTCCCAGGGCCATCCCCACGGCCCAGAGGATGCCGATCCGGGCGTCGTGGGACCGGCCGGTGCCCCCGGGGTTGGCCAGGGCCAGGGCCGAGACCACCGCCGCGCCCGCGGCGCCGATCCGGGGGTCGGCGCCCAGGAAGAAGCAGATGCCCAGGCCGCCGAAGGCGGCGTGGGCCACCCCGCCGGCCAGGAAGACCAGGCGCTTGACCACCACGAAGGTGCCCACCACCCCGCACAGGGCGGCGGCCAGGAGACCCGCCAGGACGGCGTTGCGCAGGAAGTCGTAGGCCAGGAGGTCCGCGAGCTCGCTCAAGGGCCGTTCCCCCGCTCCCCCGCCCGGGGCCCGGGCTCGCCCCCGGGAGCGGCTCCGTGCTCCGAGAGCACGCGGTGGGGCACGCCGTGGGCGATGAGCTCCACCGGGCAGCCGTAGACCTCCTCGAGCATGTCCGAGGTCAGCTCCCCCGACGGGTGGTAAAAGAGGCGCCGGTTGATGCAGGCGATCTGGCGCACCGTGCCGGCGAAGGGCGTCAGGTCGTGGGTGACCACCACCACCGGGATCTCCCGGGCCAGGCGCCGGAGCGTCTCCAGGAGGGTCTCCCGGGACTCGGCGTCGATGGACGCCAGGGGCTCGTCCAGGAACAGGACCTCGGGCTCCGAGACCAGGGCCCGGGCGATCAGGGCCCGCTGGAGCTGGCCGCCGGAGAGGTGGTCCACGCTCTCCCGGGCCACGCCGGCGAGACCCAGCTCCGCCAGCATCCGCTCCACCGCCGCGCGGTCCTGCCGGGCGTAGCGCCGCAGAGGCCCGCGCAGGCCCAGGCGGCCCAGGAGCACCAGGTCCTCCACCGCCATGGGGAAGGCCCGGTCGAAGCCGGCGAACTGGGGCACGTAGCCCAGGGCCCCCCGCCGGGACGAGGTCCACCGCCGCACCGTGCCGGACCAGGGCGTGAGCAGGCCCAGGAGGACCTTCACCAGGGTGGTCTTGCCGCCGCCGTTCGGGCCCAGGATGGCCAGGAAGTCGTCCCGGTGGATCGTCAGGTCCACCCCCTGGAGGACCGCCTCCCGGCCGTAGCCGAAGGTCACTCCCCGGGCCTCGATCAGGGGTTCGTGCGCCGGAGCCATGGGACGGGCAGTCTACCGTTCAGATCGCTCCCCGGCGGAGGCCCCGGCGCTCCGGAGGGCTCGTCCCGGTCCGGGGCGGCCTTCCGGCACCCTAGCGACGGGCCCGGCTCCGGGTCAGGCGCCGGAGCCGCAGGTGCTCGTCCCGCTCGCGCTCCTCCAGGGTGGCCGCGATCCGCCGGACCTCCGTCTCCAGCGCCGGCGCGAGGCGCCGCTCCAGCGTCCCGAGCTGCCGGGAGGTCCGGGCCAGGGCCGCGCCGAGCTGACGGAGGAGGAGCTCCCGGGGGGCCGCCTCCAGCAGGAGCTCCAGGAGCTCCTCGAAGCCCTCGGCGGCGGCGGTCGCGGCGGGCCCCGCCGGACCGGGGGCCGTGCCGCGGGCGGCGAGGCTCCGGCGGACCGGGTCCCGTCCCGTGATCCGGGGCACCTCGAGCCCCCAGACTTGCCCCCGCTCGACCTCGACCTCCAGTCCGCGGGAGGGCCGCCCCAGGGCGGTGAGCCCCGGCTCCCCGTGGGCCGCCAGGGCCGCAGGCAGGGTCTCGTAGGCCCGGTCCGCCGCCTGTTGGATCCGCTCCCGGGCCTCCACCGCCGGGCGCGCCGTGCGGAAGAGCTCCGTCACCAGGGCCTCGCGCTTGCGCCGGAGCAGGACGATGCCCCGGCCCACGCGGTCGAGGCGCCTGCGGGCCCGGAGGAGGCTGGTCCGGGTCGGGGCCAGGCGGGCGACGGCGCTCATCGCGGGCGCGCCTCCCAGAGGGCGTCGTCGAACCGGTGCAGGTCCTCCCGGGGGAGGCTCTCCATCAGGCGCCAGCCGATGGCGAAGGTCTCCCGGAGGCTGCGGCGCCCGTCCCGCCCCGCCGGCTGGCCCACCAGCTCCGCCTCGAAGCGCCCGGCGAGCTCCAGGGCGCGCCGGTCCGCCGCGGGCAGGCCCGCCTCGCCCACGATGGCCGCCATGGTCCGGGCCTCCCGGCCCTGGCTGTAGAGGGCGTAGAGCTGATCGGCCCAGGCCCGGTGCCAGCCCTCGGTGCGGCCCTCGCCGATGCCGCTCTTCATGAGCCGGGACAGGGACGGGAGGACGTCCACCGGCGGGAAGACCCCCCGGCGCTGGAGCTCCCGGTCCAGGACCACCTGGCCTTCCGTGATGTAGCCCGTCAGGTCCGGGATCGGGTGGGTGATGTCGTCGTCCGGCATGGTCACCACCGGGAGCTGGGTCAGGGAGCCCGGCCGGCCCTCCAGGACGCCGGCCCGCTCGAACAGCCCGGCCAGGTCGGTGTAGAGGTAGCCGGGGTAGCCCCGGCGGCCCGGAACCTCTTCGCGGGCCGCGGCGATCTCGCGCAGGGCGTCGCAGTAGTGGGTGACGTCGGCCATGACCACCAGCACGTGGAGCCCTGCCTCGAAGGCCAGGTACTCGGCCTGGGCCAGGGCCAGGCGCGGCGCCAGGAGGCGCTCGATGGGCGGGTCCCGGGTCTCGTTGAGGTAGAGGACGCTCCGGGCCCGGATCGCCTCGTCGTCCAGGAGCTCCAGGAAGCTCCGGGCCTGCCGGTCGGTGATCCCCAGGCCGGCGAAGACCACGGCGAAGGGCTCCCCCCGGGGCGCCCGGGCCCACCGGACCACCCGGGCGGCGAGATCGAGCCCCGGGAGCCCCGGCCCGGAGAAGACCGGGAGCTTCTGGCCCCGCACCAGCGTGAGGAGCCCGTCGACGGCGGAGACGCCGGTCTCGATGAAGTCCGCCGGTGGGCGCCGGCGCACCGGGTTCATCGGAGAGCCCCAGGCCGGCCGGAGGGCCTCGCCCACCGGGGCGGGGAGGCCGTCCCGGGGCTCGCCGCCGCCGGACAGCGTCCGTCCCAGGAGCTCCCGGCCCACCACCGCCGACGTCCCCCGGCCGGTGAGGGTGACCCGCGCCGCCGCCGGGGCCAGGCCCAGGGTCTCCTCCAGGACCTGGACCACGGTCACGTCCTCGCCGGCGTCGATCACCTGGCCCCGGCGCGTTGGCCCGTCCGGGGCCTCCAGGAGGACCTCTTCGCCCAGGGCCACCCGCCGGGTCCCCTCCAGGTAGAGGAGGGGGCCCGCCACCGCCGCCGGGAACCGGTACGTCCGGGAGAGGCTCACGGGGTGGCCTCCGCCGCCTCCCGGGCGGCGCCCGCGCTCAGGCCCCGGGCGATCGCCTCCTCGCCGGCTCGGGCCTGCTCCGCGAGCTCGTCCGGGCCGGCCCCCCGGAGGGACGCCAGGGCCCTGCGCACCGCCGGGAGGTCCAGGGCGTCGAAGGCGCCGCCGGCCTCCAGGGCTTCGACGCCCCGGCGCTCCGCCTCCCGGACCAGGCGGACGAGGCGGTGGGTCTTCGCCGGCGGCGAAAAGGCGTCCGCCGGGTCGAAGGCGCTCTGGGCCAGGACGTCCCGCCGCAGGAGCTCCGCCGCCGCCAGGGTCAGGCGGTCCCGGTCCTGGAGGGCGTCGGCCCCGACGAGGGAGGCGATCTCCCGCAGGTCGGCCTCGCGCTGGAGGAGCTCCAGGGCGAAGCCACGCAGCCCGGCCCAGTCGTCCCCGGCCTCCCGGGCGAACCACGGGCCGACCGCCCCTTCGTAGAGGGAGTAGCTCGCCGACCAGTCCACGGCCGGGAACTGGCGCTGGCGGGCGAGCTCCGGAGACAGGGCCCAGAGCGCCCCGGAGACGCCCAGGGTGGCCTGGGTCACCGGCTCGGAGACGTCGCCACCGGGGGGCGAGACGGCGCCGATCAGGGTGACGGAGCCGGTCCGCGCCGGGGAGCCCGGGACCTCGGCCCGCCCGGAGCGCTCGTAGAGCCGGCCCACCCGGCTCGCCAGGGTGGTGGGGTAGCCCTCCTCTCCCGGCATCTCCTGGAGGCGGCCGGCGATCTCCCGGAGGGCTTCGGCCCACCGCGACAGGCTGTCCACCAGCACCGCCACCGCCAGGCCCTGGTCGCGGTAGTACTCGGCGACGCTCAGGCCCACGGCGACGGACGCCTCCCGGGCCACCACGGGCATGTTGGAGGTGTTGACCACCAGGACCGTGCGGTCCATGAGAGAGCGGCCGGTCCGGGGGTCCTCCAGCGCCGGGAGCTCCGCCACCACCTCGGCGATCTCGTTGCCCCGCTCGCCGCAGCCCACGAAGACCACCACGTCGGCGGCGGCGAACCGGGCCAGGGAGTGCTCGATCACGGTCTTGCCGGTGCCGAACCCCCCGGGGACGGCCACGCTCCCACCCTCGGCCACCGGGAACAGCAGGTCGAAGATGCGCTGCCCGGTGACCAGGGGCCGCTCCGCCGCCAGCCGGCGCACCACCGGCCGGGGCCGCCGGACCGGCCAGGGGTGGGCCAGGCGCAGCGGCGTGCCGTCCTCCAGCTCGCCCACGGAGTCCCGGACCGTGGCCTCGCCGCCCTGGAGACGAGCCAGGCGCCCGGTGACCCCCGGCGGCACGAGGACGGCGTGGCGGAAGCCGGGGCGCTCCTCGACGGTGCCCAGGACGTCGCCGGGGCCCACCCGGTCCCCCGGTGAGCGGGCCGGCTCGAAGGCCCACCGGCGCTCCGGATCGAGCGTGGGGACGCGCACGCCCACGGCGAGGAAGTCGCCCCCGCCCCAGCCGGCCGCGGCGGTCCCCTCGGCCATGCGCTGGAGGGGCCGGCCCACGCCGTCGAGGATCGAGCCCAGGAGGCCGGGCCCCAGCTCCAGCGTCAGGGGCTGTCCCGTGGCCTCCGCCGGCTCCCCCAGCGTGAGGCCCGAGGTCTCCTCGTGGACCTGGACCGTGGCCGTCTCCCCTTCGATCCGGAGGACCTCCCCCAGGAGACCCGCCTCGCCCACCCGGACGAGCTCGAAGAGGGCCGCGTCCTCCAGGGGACGGACCGTGGCCAGGGAGCCCGTGATCCGCACCAGGCGGGCCGGCTCGTGCCCCGCCGGCTTGACGTGCCGGGTCATCGCAGCCTCACCCGGTAGCCCACGGCGCGGCGCAGGATCTCCGCGACCCACGTTTCGGCCGCCGCCGCCGGCGCCGTCCAGGACGGGGCGGGGAAGGGGAGGACGACGGGGAAGGCGGAGCTCCCGGCTCCTGGCCGGGGGATCCCCGCGGCCGGGGGGAGGAGGATCTCCTCCACCAGGACCAGCGCCGTCGCCTCGTCGGCGAGGAGCCCGGGAAGGCGCCCCGCGGCCTCCGCCGCGTCGGCGGCCAGGACCGGTGCGAGGCCGGTCAGGCCGAGCCCCGCCGCCGTGCCCGGGCGGCAGAGGAGCCGGACGGCGCCCTTCACGTCGGCTCCCGGCCCCGGCGGGGCTCCAGGGCCAGACGCCAGACCGCTTCCCGGACCCGGCGGCTCTCGCGGCGCAGAGCCAGGAGCAGCAAGAGCACGGGGGCGGCGGACACCGGGCGGAGCCGCTGCCTCCGGCGCAGGGCGCCGAGTCGGGCCTCCAGGACGGCGGTCTCCAGGAGGTGAGGAGCGCCGGCGTCGTCCACCAGCCGCGGCGCCCACGGCCGGTGCGGCAGTGCCTGGGCCAGGATGGCGGCCGCGGCCCCGGGACCCTCCGCCGCGGCGGCCGCCGAGACGACCGGAAGCTCCAGGGACCCCCCCGCCAGGAAGACCTCCTCGGGGTCCGGCTCCCCGCGGCCTCCTTCCCGCCGCTCCCCGGCGGCGGCCAGCGCCAGGCCGCTCCAGCAGTTCTCCAGGTCGATCTCCTCGACGACCCAGCTCCGGAGCTCGCCGCCACCGGCGCGGGACGCCGCCAGGGCCCGGGCCGACCACGCCCGCCCCAGGACCGCTTCCAGGCGCAACAGGTCGGCGCCGCCGGAGACCGGCCGGGGTTCCGCCGTCTCCGCCGCCTCCGCCAGAGGGGGACCGTACGGGTCGCCCCAGGTGGAGAGGAGGGCGGCCACCGCGCCGGGGGAGGGCTGCCGGGCCAGCTCCCGGAGAGCCGGTTCCGGGAGGCTCGGCGTGGGCAGGGCGGCGGCCGTCCGTTCCTCCGGCGCCACGCCGCCGGCGGCGCCCCGGAGGAGTGCGCTCAGGCTCCGGCGGTCCTCCGCCTCGAAGAGCGGAGCCAGCACCGGGACGCGGTCGCCGGCCCAGCGGCCGAGGAGCCCCAACCACGCCGCCGCCCGGCGGCGGAGGGCGCGCTCCACGGCCTCGGGGCCGGAGCGTTCCCCGGGGCCGGTCGGGAGGGTGAGGGAGGGGGCGCTCCGGGCCCCGTCCCGGCGGGCGCCCCCGGGGCTCCGGCGGCGGGCGAGCAGGGCCAGGGCCTCCGGCAGGTCGCGAGCTCGCTTCAGGGACTCGAGCTCCGCCCCGGTGAGGAGGCGCCCGGCGAGCCCCCGGGCCCGGGCGGCGAGGTCGTCCCAGGGCACGCTCACGAGGGCTCCTCCAGATGCGCCGCGACGTCCATCGCCAGCTCCGGACGGAGCGCGGACAGCCGGCCGGGGAGGGTGGCGTCCACCTCGAGGCGCCGGTCCGGCGACGTCACCACGACGCCCCCGGCCACGGCGGGATCCTCCACCACCCGGATCTCCCGGCCCGCTCGCGGCCGGTCCCCGCCGGGGGCCGCCGCGAGCCGGTCCACGGCCTCCTGCACCGGTCCCTGAAACCCCGGCGGGCACCGGACCAGGACCGGCGTGTCCCCGAAGCAGGCCAGGGCCTCGGCCAGGAGCCGCTCCAGGATCGGATCCCTCCGGTCTCCGGCCAGCGCGGCCTCCAGCTCCTCCCGGGCGGCCTCGAAGACCCGTTCCAGGGCGGCCTCGCGGGCCTCCAGGATCCGGCGCAGGGCCTCGGCACGGGCCTCGTACACCCGGCGGGCCGCCTCCTCC
>JBKHJP010000181.1:0-8411 GCA_046538065.1 Thermoanaerobaculia bacterium
GCCAGGCCGAGCCGGCCCCTCACGTCCCCGGCGAGGACCTCCGAGAACGGCTCGCCGCCGAGGTCGAGCTCCTCGGCCCGGACCACCAGGTCGAGCGCGCCGCTCTCGACCGCCACCGTGCCCCGGGCGGTCACGTCCCCGGCGGCCGTCCGGACCAGGCCCTCCGCCACCACCAGGCGCTCCGGGTCGAAGCGCAGATCGGCCCTGAGGAGCTCCGCCTCGAAGCCGGCCAGACGGACCGGCTCGGCGGTGAGCGCGACGGTTCCGTGGAGCGCGTCGGGGCTGCCGGAGAGCTGGAGCTGGCCGGAGACCGGGCCGTCGAGAGGCAGCTCGAACGGGAGCCAGGCCCCCAGGCGCTCGTCCGCCGGCCACTCCGCCGCGTCCACCGCCAGGGAGAAGGGCACCCGCCCCACGCCCTCCTCGAACGGGATCGAGCCGGTGACCATGAGGGCCCCGCCGTCCCCCGCCGCCTCGATCACCAGGTTCTGGAGGCCCTGGGACGTGACGTCCAGGGAGCCTTCCAGGCGCCGGGCGGCGAGACCCGGGGTCTCCACGTCCGCCAGCTCGAAGGAGGTCTCCACCCGGGAGGTCTCCGGGCGCAGCCGGACCACGCCCCGGATCTCGCCGGCGCCCGCGGCGGGGAGCCACGCCGGAGGACCCTCCTCCGGCTCGCCCCGGCGCAGGTCCTCCGGCAGCAGGCTGGTGAGCTCGCCCACGTCGGAGGTGGAGAGGCGCCACCGGAGCTCACCCGCCGCGGCCGACAGGTCGTAGGCCCCCTCCGCCTGGAGCACCTGGGAGCCGGAGGGGGTCACCACCCGCACCGCGCGGCTCCGGACGGTCCCGTCCTCGATCTCCAGGGGGATCTGGCCGCTCAGGGAAATCCCCGGCCCCAGGGGGCGGCCCCGGGCAGAGGCCAGCCGGAGGTCGGCCCAGCCGCTGCCGGCCGTGGGATCGTCCGTGGTGAAGCGGTAGCTCACCTCGCCCCCCAGCCCACCCTGGAGACCCTCCAGGGGCAGCTCCAGGCCGGCCACCAGGGCCGCGAGCTGGAGCCCTTCCATGTTCACGTCCACGTGGACCGGGGTGGGGACGCCTTCCGGTGTGTCCAGGTCCACCAGGACCAGGCCCACCACCTCGCCCTCGGCGTAGTCGACGCCCGCGAAGGCGTAGCGCAGCCCCTCCGGCACGACGCGCAGGGTGCCGTCCACGTTCGTGAAGGTCTGCTCGGCCGCCACCAGGCGCTCCGACGCCAGGCTGCCGCGGACCGACCAGGCCTCCGGCCGCCAGAGCACGCTGCCGTCGAAGGCGAAGGGGCCCGCCACCGGGGTGTCCGGCTCGAGGTAGCCGAGGTGCCGGGCCAGCTCGACCCGGCCCGAAGCGGCCACGTCCAGCTCCAGGCGGCGCTCCTCCTCCGGCACGGTCAGGACGCCGGCGAGCCGGGCCTGGAGGTCGGGGCCTGAGAGGAGCGCCCGGTGGAGCTCGATCCGCCGCGGGCCGAAGAGGGCGCGGGCCGAGAGCGCCATGGCGTAGCGCTCGCCCTCCGGGAGGACGACCCGGAGGTCCTGGGCGGTGACCCCGCCTTCGAGCTGGACCCCGTCCACGTCCTCTCCCACGCCCTGGAGTCGCGCCAGGACGGAGCTGGCCTCGACGTCCAAGGGGACCTCGAGCTCGTTGAAGCTGAGGCCCCCGTCCTGGACCGATAGGGAGCCCATCCGGACCTCCACCCTCCGCCGGCCGTCGCGCTCCCGGCCGAACCGCGGCAGGTTGTTGGTGCCGTCCGGGCGCATCACCACGTGCACCCGGGGCTCCCGGACGTGGACCCGGTCGATCTCCACCACCGGCCGGCGCCAGTCGGTCCAGCTCTCTAGGGCCACCTGGAGCGACAGCTCCGGCACCCGGGCGAAGGGAGGCGTCTCCGGCTCCGGGCTGGGGATCGCCAGGTCGTGGATCTCGAGGGCCAGAGGGAAAAGGGTCCAGGAGACCCCGCCCACGGCGACGTCCCGGTCGAAGTACTCCGACAGGCGCGCCTCCAGGAGGCGGGCGCCCCGCTCCCGCGCGGCGCCGGACTGGAGCCAGAGGTACGCTCCGGTGGCGAGGACCACGAGAGCGAGGAGCAGGTACAGGGGCCCCCGGAGCAGACATCCGCACCCCTTGCGCCGCCGCTTCGTCTCGGTGCGACCCTCGGCGGTCATCCGCCGCCACCCCCCCGGCGGCGGGACGCCGGACGGGGCTGCCGGGCCTGCCGCTCCGGCTCGGGCGCGGAGTCCGGCGCGTCGCCGGTCAGCCCGCCCCACTGGAGCTTGCCGCGGAGGCTGTCGTAGAAGGTGCGGCCGGTGACCTTCACCAGGCGCACGCTCCGGGAGGACCGGGCCACCGAGATCCGGTCCTTGTACCCCATGGTGGTCCCCTCCTGCCCGTCGAGGGTCAGGTAGACCTCCTCCCGCGGGGTCTCCAGCGTGACCCGGATTTCCTCGTGGTCCGGGATCACCACCGGCCGTTGCGAGAGCGTGTGGGGGCAGATCGGGGTGAGCACGGCCACCGGCAGGAGCGGGTGGAGGATGGGGCCACCCGCCGAGAGGTTGTACGCGGTGGAGCCGGTGGGGGTCGAGATGATCAGCCCGTCCGCCCGGTAGCGGGCCACGACGAGGCCGGCGACCTCCACCTCCAGCTCGATGATCCGCGCCAGGGCGCTCTTGGCGATGACGGCGTCGTTGAGCACCCGGTACGGGCTCGAGCCGCCGCCGGAGCGGGCGAGCTCCACGTTGAGCTGGGCGCGCTCCTCGATCCAGTGGTCCCCGGCCAGCACCTTCACCAGGTTGGGGTAGAGCTCACCCCGGCCGATCTCGGTGAGGAAGCCCAGGTGGCCCAGGTTGACGCCCAGGATCGGGGCCTCCTCGTGGAGGCTGCGGGCCACCGAAAGCATGGTCCCGTCACCGCCGAGGACGATCACCAGGTCATAGGGGTCGGCCGGGTCGAAGGGTTCCACGTCCTGGCGCGTGCGGGCCCGCAGCGCGGCCCCGTCCAGGGCGACCTCCAGGCGCCGGCGTTCCAGCCAGGCGGCGAGCTCGTGGGCCGTCTGGATCGCCTCCCGGCTGCTCGCCTTCGCGACCACCGCCACCCGCCGGATGCCGCTCACGCGACGTCCCTCCCGGCCGGGACCACCTTCCCGGCGCCATCCCGGAATCCCTCCCGAGCGGGGACCCGGAAGAGGGCGAAGGCCTCCCGGTTGCCTCCTGCACCCGGCACCGCCGAATCCACGGCGCCCACCGGCTCCAGGCCCAGCGCGGCGATGCGCTCCGTCGTCTCCTGGATCGTCCGGCGGCGGACCGCCTCGTCGCGGACGATCCCCCCCTTGCCCACCTGGCCGCGCCCCGCCTCGAACTGCGGCTTGATCAGGACGAGGAGCTCGCCGGGCCGACGGGTGGAAGCCGCACCGGTCCGGGCTCCCGCCGGAGCCCCTCCAGCCAGGTGCGGCAGGAGGGCGGGCACGACCTTGACGAGGGAGATGAAGGAGACGTCCACGGTGATCAGGTCCACGGGCTCCGGCAGGGCGTTCGGCGGCAGGTGGCGGACGTTGATCCGCTCCATCACCACCACCCTGGGATCGGTGCGCAACCGGTAGTCGAGCTGGCCATAGCCCACGTCCAGTGCGTAGACCCGGGCGGCCCCGCGCTGGAGCAGGCAGTCGGTGAACCCTCCGGTGGATGCGCCCACGTCCAGGCAGACGCAGCCGGAGGGGTCCACGCCGAGGGCGTCCAGGGCCGACTCGAGCTTGCGCCCGCCCCGGGAGACGTAGGGCTCTCCGCGCTCGAGCACCTCCAGGGCGGCGTCCTCCGCAACCCGGGTTCCGGGCTTGTCCACCCGCTCACCGTCCACTTGCACGATTCCCGCCATCACCGCCCTGCGGGCCCGCTCCCGGGTGGGAAACAGGCCGCGCTGGACGAGGAGCTGGTCGAGTCTCACGCCGGGCGGGTGAAACGGCGGGCGAAACCGTCCGGGAGCCCGGTCGCCACCGTCACGCGGCGGGGCCGGAGCGGCCGACGACCGTGCCCGGCAGGGCCTCGTCGATCAACATGATGGGGATGTCGGAGACGATCGGGTAGAGCAGGCCCGACTCCTCGCAGTAGAGGCCCTGCTCGACGACGGGCTCCTCGTCCCGGAAGTGTTCCCGGAACTTCTCCACCAGGGTCGTGCGGGTCTCGTCGGGCAGGTCGACGAGCTCCAGCTCGCCCTTCGTCTTGGGGCAGACCAGGATCTCCAGCAGCTCCGGATCGACTGCCATCGCGCGCCTCCTTCGACCGGCCTCAGCGTAGCACAGGGGGTTGGGGGCGGGGGGACGGGCGGGCCGGGGGCTCCCGCGGGCACCGCCGGACGAAGTCCGGTGGTCCAAACGGCGCGCGCGATCGAGGTCCGGGGAACGTCCGGCGCGCGCCTCCGCTTCGGCTCGGCCCGTGGAGGTCGTGGCCCCGGCCGCGGTCGAAAGCGGCCTCGCCTCAGAGGTTCTCCGGCGGGAGCCCCCGGCCCGCCCTCACCGCCCCCAGGACCATTGGAGGATCAGGGACTCGGCGCCGGGGTTGGGTTCGTCGAGGCCGGCGTTCGAGAGGTGGTAGAAGACCACGCCGACGCGGTTCTCCCGGCCCAGGGCGTAGCTGAGCTCGAGCCCCGAGCGGAACTGGACCGAGCCGCCCAGGTCCTTCTCGTCCCCGTGGTCGTAGACCCCCGCCGCGGTCTGGGGGACCAGGGCCCAGCGCTCGGCCATCGGGATCTCGAGGCGGAACCCGGCGTAACCGTAGACGGCGCCCTCGGACGTCAGCATGCCCCCCACCGCCGGGCGGAGGATCCACGCCGCGTCCGGACGCCGGGCCGTCCCCCCCTCCCACAGGGGACGGAGCCGGGCCTCGAGCCCCCCCTCGGTGGAGCTCTCGGCGTTCAGGACGTTGAAGACCCCGGCGGAGACGGCGGCGCCGGTCACCGCATCCTCGGCGGCGGCGGGGCCGGTGAGACAGAAGGTCACCGCGAGGGCCGCGACGGCCCGCGTCGTGATCAGGGCTCGCATGGTCCGGCGGATTGTACCCGCTCGCGCCCGCTCCCGTGGTCGTCCGTTCTCGTGGCCGTCCGTGCGGCGCAGCCCACCGCAGAGCCGGCGGTGGGGTGGCGCCTCGGGCGCTGCTCACCGAGCCGCCGGCGGCCGGACCCTACCGGGCCTCGCGGAAGGCCCGCAGGGCGCTCGAGCGGAAGCGGCCCGCCTCGCCCGGCGACAGGATGCCCGCCGCCACGATCTCGTCCAGGGCCCGGTGGACGCAGCGGGCGTACTCCGGGAACGAGCGGTCCCCGTCGACGCTGCAGGGGATCTCCGGGAAGAGGACCTTCCGCTCCCTCCGGACGTCGTAGAGCCGGTTGCGGACCCCGCCCGGCCACAGGACCTCCACCACGGCGCGCCGGGCCTCCCCCAGCCCGAAGGAGAGGATCTCGCTGTTCTGCGAGGCGTAGCTGTCGCCGGCGGCCACCGGCTGGAGCGCGGTGCGCCCCCCGGCCGGGGTGACCCCGACCACGGCCCCCACCCCGTCGCGGTTCACCCGGCCGCCGGAGGTGATCCCCACCGTGCCCACCGTGTCCACCTGCACCCAGCCGTTGCCGTTCTCCGCCTCGTTGCGGAGGACCGAAAGGTCCCCGTCCGGGTAGCCCAGGAACGCCGGCACGAGCTCGAAGGAGCCCGGCGTGGTGGCGCTGGGGGCGAAGACGGTGCTGATCAGGGCTTCGGCGTCCCAGGCGCCGCCGAAGCCGAACGGGTTGGGGAAGGTCAAGGGGGGCTCGCCTCCGTCTCCCGGCAGCAGCGTCTCCTCCGGCACGAGGAAGTTGGCCACCGAGACGATCTCCGGGAAGCCGTCCTCGTCCAGGTCGGCCGCCGCCGAGCCGTGCTTGATCCGGAGCCGCTGCCGGTCGGTCTCCTCGGGGCTCAGGGCGTCCAGGTCCCGGGAGAAGGCGCCGGTGCCGTCGTTCTCCAGGAACGCCACGGGGTTGTCCGCCGCGATGAACGGACCGGCGTTGATGTTGCCCACGTACACCAGGTCGCAGTCGCCGTCGTTGTCGTAGTCCACGGCGGAGGAGCCCCAGCCGAAGGGGGTGGAGACCACCCCCGGCAGCGCCGTACCGGGGGATGCGGGATCGGCGAAGGTCCCGTCGCCGGCGCCGAAGAACCATCGGCTGGGCTGGAAGCCGAGCAGGGGCGTGCCCAGGGCGAAGGAGATCGACGCGTCGCCGAAGTTGGCGCCGAAGAGGTCCAGGGCCCCGTCGTGGTCCAGGTCGCACGAGGCCACCCCCATCCACGAGCCCGGCCGGGCCGCCACGGTGTCGGTGAAGTGGCCGGTGCCGTCGTTCAGGAAGACGTGGATCAGGCCCCGGTCGGCGTTGGGCGTGCCCGGGAAGTCCGGCGCCGGGAACCCCACCGGCGGGATGGCCGCCTGGTCGTCGGCGGAGACGAGGTCGACGTCGCCGTCCAGGTCGACGTCCAGGGCCATGACGGCCCAGGTGATGCCGGCGGGCTTCCCCGGGACCGGCACGGCGTCGGCCGGATCGCAGGCCCGGTTGGCCTCCGGGCAGCGGACGATCCCGGCGAGATCCTCCACCCCGGCGGCGGCGCTCACGTCCTCGAAGGCCAGCCCGCCCAGGTTGCGCAGGAGCTGGTTGTGCTGGTTGAGCTCCGTGGGCAGGGCGAAGATCGGCAGGGAGTGGGCGAAGTCGAAGGTGTGCCCGATGTAGACGTCCAAGAGCCCGTCGAGGTCGGCGTCGAGGAGGGTCACGGACGTCCCCTGCCGCCCGTCCCCGGCGATCACCGGGTCGTCGACCTCCACGAACTCCCCGTTGCCCCGGTTCTCGAACAGGAGGTTGACGTTGCCGGGCCCGTGGCCGAGCACGAGGAGGTCCTTGTCCCCGTCGTTGTCCAGATCGCCGGCCACGCACCCGGAGCTGTCCTGCGCCGTGGCGGCGACGCCCGCGGCGGACGCCACGTCCACGAAGGCCAGCTCTCCGGTCTCCCGGAGCTGGTTCGAGAAGAGGCTGTTGGGTGAGCCCGGACCGTTGGGGACGTAGAGGTCCTGGTCCCCGTCGCCGTCGTGGTCGAAGATGCACACCCCCGGCGCTCCGCGGGACTTCTGCGGCACGCACGCCAGAGTGGGCATGGGGAACGGGGAGGTGAAGGCGTCGCCCCCCGGCGGGAGCACCCCCGCCTCTTCCAGGAGACCGTTGACGAGGTCCTTGCAGAAGGGGGAGGCCGCTTCGGCGGATTCTCCGAGGAACAGGGAGTACTGGGCGTTCCGAAGGGACGGCGTCCGCCGGTAGTCACCGAGGCCCAGCTCCGAGGCGGCCTCCCGGAAGCGCACACCGTCGGCTCCCGTGGGTGAGGGCCCCCAGGCCAGAGTGGCCACGACCAGGAGGGTTGCCGCAAGCGCGAGGCGAGGACTGGGTCGCATGGGGCCTCCTTCCAGAGAATCATCTAAGTTAGTGCATTATGGCACTCGCTGTCGATCTCTGTCAACTGGAGGGTGCCCTCGGCCGGTCGTGGGGATCGGGAGATCCCCCCACATGTGCCGGGCTGGAGCGGCGAGAGCCCCGGGGTAAGCTCTCCGCACCGAGCGCCGCCGATCGCACAAGGAGGCCCTGACGTGAGAGTCTGGAACGAGTTCAAGCAGTTCGCCCTCCGCGGCAACCTGGTGGACCTGGCCATCGGCTTCACCGTGGGCGCGGCCTTCACCAGCGTGGCCCGCTCCCTGGTGGACGACCTCCTCATGCCGCCGGTGGGCCTGCTCTTGGGGCGGAGCGACTTCTCCGACCTGTACGTCCTGCTCCGGGCCGGCGAGGCGGCCCCTCCCCCCTACCCCACCCGGGCCGCGGCGGAGGCCGCCGGCGCCGTGACCCTGGACTACGGCCAGTTCGTCAACGCCCTCCTGGCCTTCGCCGTGGTGGCCCTGGCGATGTTCGCCGTCATCAAGGTGATCAACCGCCTGGACCGGCAGCTCGAGCGGGAGTCGGGAGCCGCCGAGACACCGCCGGAGGAGGCAGCGAACAAGAAGTGCCCCTTCTGCCTTTCCACCATCCCCGTCAAGGCCCGCCGCTGCCCCCAGTGCACCTCCCACCTGGACGGCGGCCCGGGCCAGGGCGAGGGCGACCGGCCGACGACCGGCTTCGGCGGCGCCCCGGCCCCGCGGTAGACGCCTGTAGGGGAGGAGCTTGCCTCCTCCCGGGCATCGCCCGCTCCGCCCCCGGGCGGACGCAAGGTCCGCCCCTACACGCGGTGGAAGGTACCCGAGCGCCGGGCGGATGCAAGGTCCGCCCCTGCACGCGCTGGAACGGTACCCGAGCGCCGGGCGGACGCAAGGTCCGCCCCTACACGCGGTGGAAGGTACCCGAGCGCCGGG
>JBKHJP010000182.1:0-8386 GCA_046538065.1 Thermoanaerobaculia bacterium
GGCCAGGGCCCGGGCCGCCGGCGCGTGGGCCCGGGCGGCCTCCTCCGAGAAGCGGACCACGTGGCTGCGGCGCACGAAGTCCTCCACCCCCAGGGCGGAGGCGAACCGCGCCGTGCCGCAGGTGGGCAGGACGTGGCTCGGCCCGGCGACGTAGTCGCCGAAGACCTCCGGCGTGGCGGAGCCCACGAAGATCGCCCCCGCCGGCAGGTGCGGGCCGGTGCGTTCCGCCAGGCTCTCGGCGTCCGGGCCCACGAGCTGGAGGTGCTCCGGAGCCAGCCGCTCCACCAGGGCGGCGGCCTCCTCCAGGGTGTCCACGACCAAGGCGGCGCCGAAGGCCCGCAAGGACGCCCGAGCGGTGGCGGCGGTCTCCAGGCCCTCCAGCCGGGCCTCCACCCGCTTCGCCACCTTCCGGGCCAGCCGGCGGGCCCGCCGATCCCCGTGGGCCACCAGGACGGCGGCGGCCCGGGGGTCGTGCTCCGCCTGGGCCAGGAGGTCGGCGGCCAGGCGCTCCACCGCGCCGTCGTCCCCCTCCAGGGCGCCGTCGGCGACGATCACCACCTCCGTGGGGCCGGCCAGGGAGTCGATCCCCACCTGGGCGGCGACGACGCTCTTGGCGGCGGTGACCCAGGCGTTGCCGGGCCCCACGATCTTGTCCACCGCCCGGATGCTCCCGGTGCCGTAGGCCAGGGCGGCGACGGCGTGGGCTCCCCCCATCCCCCAGACCTCGTCGACCTTCAGCCGGTGGAGGGTGTAGCGCAGGGCGGCGTTGGCCCGGTAGGGACCGGGAGGCGTGGCGGCCACGATTTCCTCGACGCCGGCGAGGCGGGCCGGGATCGCCGTCATGACCACCGTGGAGGGGTAGCTCGCCCGGCCGCCGGGAACGTAGATCCCCACCCGGCCCAGGGGCGAGCGCCGCTCCTCCACCACGACGCCGTCCTCCTCCTGGCGGTAGCCCTCGTGGACCTGGGGCCGGTGGTACCGGGTGACGGCGGCGATCGCCTCCTCCAGGGCCTCGGCGAAGCCCTGGGGAAGGCCTTCCGGGGTCGGCGGGCCCGGCCCCGCGGCGCCCCCGCCCCCCAGGCTCGCGGACCGCTGGAGCTCCACGTCCGCCATCGAGGCCGCCGGGAACCCGTCCAGGCGACGGACGTACCGGAGGAGCGCCCGGTCGCCACCCTTGCGTACGCCCTCGACGATCTTCCGGGTCGCCCGGAGGGTCTTGGGGTCCAGGATCTCCCGCCCCCGGCCGACCAGCCGCTCCACGCGCCGGCGGCCGGCCCGGCCGTCCGCCGCGAAGACCTTGAGCGTCGTCGTCACGTGACCACCTCCGCCGCCTCCAGGCGGCGCACCAGGTCGTTGATCCGCTCCCGGTGGCGCAGGTACGAGGCCCGGTTGACCACCAGGCAGGGCGCCACCTCGGCCACCGTCTCGAGCTCCTCCAGCCCGTTGTCCCGGAGGGTGCGCCCGGTCTGGACGATGTCCAGGGCCACCTCCGCCAGGTCGAGGAGGGGAGCGAGCTCCACCGAGCCCGAGAGCGGCAGGACCTCGGCCCCCCAAGGCTTCCGGGCCACCACCCGCCGGGCGGTCTCAGGATACTTCGTCGCCAGCCGGACCTGGCCTCCGGGCTCGGGGAGCGCGCCGGCGCGCCCGATCAGTGCGAGGCGTGAGCGGCCGTCCCGGAAACGCGCCGGCACCAGCAGGTCGCCGTCCGACTCGCCCAGGAGATCCGAGCCCACGACCCCCAGGTCCGCCACGCCGTAGGCCACGTAGAGCGGCAGATCGGCGTCCTTGAGAAGGAGGACCTCCAGCCCGGCCTCCGGGAGCTCGACGATCAGCCGGCGGGCCGGCTCCTCCAGGGCGGCGAGGTCGAGGCCCGCCGCCCGGAAGGCAGCCACCGCCACCGGGAGGTTGCGGCCCTTGCCCAGCGCCAGGCGCAGGGTGCTCTCCCCCCCCGGGCGGCGGCGGGCTGGCCCCCTCGGGCTCATCGGGCCCCTCCAGGGCGCCTCGCACCCTCCAGGGCCCGGGCCAGGCGGTCCAGCCCGACGGAGAACCCCACGGCAGGCACCTCCGCCCCCAGGGCCCGGAACAGGCGGTCGTAGCGCCCGCCGCCCCCCACCGGCTGGGCGCTGGCTCCCAGGTAGGCACGGAACACCAGCCCGTCGTAGTAGGGGCGCCCGCCCAGCGCCGCGTCGGCCCCGTCCCCGGAGGCCGGACCGGCCGGCTCGGCCAGGGAGAGCGTGGCGAACTCCGCCAGGTCCACCGAGATGCGGACGCCGGGGAACTCGTCATCCAGCCGGCGGGCGAGCTCCAGGAGGCCCGGCAGGCGCTCTCCCGGCGGGCCGAGCTCCTGCGGATCCTCGGGCACGCCGCCGTCCGCCACCTGGAGGAGGACCGGGGCACCGGCCCGGCGCAGGGCCTCCCGGTCCCGGCGGAGGAGCGCCGCGGCGAGGTCCCGCCGGCCGGCGGCAGCGCCCTGGGGCGACTCCATCCCGAGCTGATCCAGCGCCTGGTCCAGCACCCGGTCCAGGGCGCCGGCGAAGCCCAGGACCACGTCCAGGGAACCGCCGTAGCCGGCGGTGACCAGCTCCAGGAACAGGCGGAGCATGCTCTCCTCCGCCGCCTCGCCGGCCTCCCCCACCAGCTCGGCGCCGAGCTGGTAGAACTCCCGGAGCCGGCCGGGGCGCTCCTCCTGGAACCGGACCACGTCCCCGCGGTAGTAGACCCGGAGCGGGAAGGAGAGCGAGTCCACCCGGGGAGCGATGAGGCGAGCGAGCATCGGGGTGAAGTCAGCCCGCAGGGCCAGGAGCTCCCCGTCGCGGTCGACGAACTGGTAGAGCTCCCTCCGGGCGGCCGGGGTGAGGAGGGGCTCGTAGGGTTCCAGGTAGTCGACGATGGGGAGCACCGCCTCCTCGAAGCCCGCCGCCTGGAGGTGCTCCGCCAGCAGCGCTTCCAGGCGCCGGCGCTCCCGGGCCGACTCCCCCAGGAGGGCCGAGACCCCGTGGGGCAGCGCGGAAGAGATCCTCACGCCGCCTCCTCCCGGGGGAGCCCCAGGGCCTCCCGGGCCAGGTCGAGGGGAAGCTCCCGGCCGGTCATCATCCGGAACTGCTCCAGCGCCTGGTAGAGGAGGACCTCCCGCCCGTCCACGGTCCGCCGGCCGGCGGCGCGGGTGGCGTCGAGGAGGGCGGTCCCGCCCTCGCCGTACACCAGGTCGACCACCACGGCGTCGGAGCGGAGGCGCCCCGGGTCGAAGGGCAGAGGGTCGTCGGCCCGGCGGCCCAGCGTGGTGGCGTGGACCACCACGGCGTGGGCTCCGGGATCGAAGTCGTCGAGGGGGACGAAGGGGACCCCCAGGCGACCGGCGGCGTCCCGACCCCGTTCCTCGCTCCGGTTCACCAGGACGACCCGGGCGCCGGCGTCGCGCAGCCCCACCACCGCCGAGCGCCCCGCCCCGCCGGCGCCCACCACGGCCACGGGGGCATCCGCCAGCTCGACGCCCAGACGGCGGACCGGGAGGACGACCCCCTCCGGATCGGTCGACTCGGCCTCCCAGACGCCCCCGCTCTCCACCAGGGTGTTGGCGGCGCCCACGGCCTGCGCCCGGGGGCTCGGCGCACCGGCCACCGCCAGGGCCGCCTCCTTGTGGGGCGCCGTCACCGACAGGCCCCGGAGGGGCAGCCCGAGCTCGTCGAGGCGGCCCCCCTCCACCACCTCGAGCCAGAAATCGCCGAAGTGCTCGGCGTGGATCGCGACGTAGAGGGCCGGGACTCCCAGGGCACGGTAGGCCCGGTTGTGGAGGCGCGGCGAGAGGGAGTGGGTGACCGGCCGGCCGACGACCCCGAAGAGGGCCTCCGCCGGCGGGAGCTCCGGCAGGCCGTAGTCCTCCGCCAGGCGGTCCACCGACGGCTGGCCCGGAGCGCCGGGCTCGCCTCCCGGAAAGGCGCCGTAGACCACCGGGGCGCCGAGCCGCGGCGCCACGAGCCGGGTCCAGAGGCCCGACGGACCGGTGGCGAAGGCGACGGCGTCCCGGTGGGCCGATCCGGCCCGGCGGGTCCAGCGGGCGAGGGCGTGGAGCGGCGCCAGCTCCTCCCCCGGGGCCGACGCGGCGGTGACCGCCTTGTAGAGCCGGGCGGGGGTCTCCGCCATGGACTCGAGGCGCGCCTCGATCTCGGCGGCGGGAGTGGCGGGGCCGTGCCAGGAGAGGATCCGCCGCTCCGGCGGGACCGCCTCCAGGACCTCCGGCCGGAGGTCCCGCCCGGCCTCCAGGTCCACCAGGGCGTAGACGGGACCGTTCTCCCCCGCCAGGGTGGCCGCCCGGAGCAGGCGGGCGGAGCGGGCGGCTGGAGCGTCCGGCCCGGACCCTCCCTCGGCCCGGCTCCGCAGGGTGTAAACGAGCCCCCCCGGGACCCGGCGGGCGAGGGCCTGGGCCGCCGCAACCTCCGGCTCCCCGGCAAGGTCCGAGCGCACCTCCAGCCAGCCGGTGCCCGCCGGCAGACGGTCCGCCTCCTCCGGCTCGGGGAGCCGGCTGCAGGTGGCGATGAGGTGGGCTCTCGTGGTCGCGTCGAGGGTCAATCGGCCTCCTCCCGGACCCGGAAGGAGGTGGAGGGCTCGCGCTGCCTGGCTCTCGTCCCGGGTCCGCGTGCCGGGACTTCGGCCCGGCTAGGAGCGTCCGTGGTGATGCACCCAGCCGTGCCAGCAGCGCCGGAGCGCGCGCGGCGCACCGGTGCCCCCGTTCGGGGCGAGCGTGGCGGATATCGTTGGGCGGGTGCTTCGGTTCATCATGGAGCTCCGGAGAGCGGGAGCTTAAAAGGTGGGGTGGGTGCTGTCAAGGTGGTGGTGGAGCCGGGGAGGGCGGCGGTGGGCCGGGCTCCGGAACGGCGCGGGCGTCTTGGAGCGTTCGGCGTGGGCCCGCGCCTCGGCTGCGCCCTCCCGCTGGAGTGAGTGCACTCCCCACGTCCGTGGCACGGGTCGGGCGCAGACGTCCTCCGCCCGGCCCACCGCCGCCCTCCCCGGCCCTGGGGCGAGAGTGGTTGCCGAACGGCGGAACGTCGTGCACGCTTCGGCACGGCCCGTGGCCTGTGTAGAACCTCTTGGTCTACAGCGCTTTCAGTGCTTTCCTTCCGGCAGTGCCTCGGATCCGGCTCCCCCAGCCCATTCACTTCTCTTTATCTGGCCTGAGACCCACCAATAGATCTTCCGCGGTCACAGTCTCGAACTCATCGGCCAACGCGCGAGCCCTCCGATTCAAGGGCTCTCCTGCCCGGACGGACGACTCCGCGTTCAGCCGCCAACTCAGCCCGAGATACGCTTTTTGACCTCCTGACTCCCGGTCCCTCAGTAGATTCATCAGTATCTCCACGACCGGATTAATTCCGCTCATCGGAAACGCACACTGGCCACAACTCGTCCATGAGAAGATGAACTCGAGCGCCTCTTCTGTCTGAGCTTCCATACGTTCTACCAGAGGTTCGCGTCGCGGCTGGGAGTCCAGGACCAAGAAGAGGTCATCGAAGAATCGCTCGTCCCAAGTAGTGGACGAGTGCTCCGCAGCCTCTGTTAGTCCTGAAGCATCGATCGCTATCCTTCGCGGCTTCTCTCCGTCCATGTATCGTCGCGCGACCGCTCCCGGATCGCCCAATTCCCGAACGCTCTCGAACGTGATCCCGGACTGTTCCTCAACTGAGAGCCACCAGCTAGTTTCTTCGACCAAAATCTCCCGGAGCGTCTTGCCTGAAAGAGCGAACTCACTCTCGGAGAGGACGACGTGGTTTCCTCCCGGGGTACGGATTAGTAAACGCTGAATTCTTCGGTCGTCATACCAGTCGACCGCATTCAACGCCCACGCTTTCACGGCGCCCCCCTCATCGGCGATGCTGATCAGCCGAACAAACCCCGGTGGGGGCCGGTCCCCCTCGACACCAGTGCCAGCGAGAGTGCCCGGCTGAGTGAGTGCGAGCACCAGAACCGCAACCGACCGCGACAAGCACCAACTCCTGTAGGCCATGAATCCCTCCTACGAAATTAGCAGTCAACGATCTGCTGACTGCATGTCTCTATGTGTTGGCCAACACAGCGCTGCTTACATTTCTGGCAAGCTGCCGCCACTCCATCGGTGCAGCTCTTGGGACTCCCTATGTGAGCACATCGGCACTCCCCCACCTCCTTCTGCTTGTCGCAGCACTCATAACAAGAGTCGCAGTTCGGAACCTGGTCAGCGCAGCTCTTCGAAGGATCGAACTCCGGGTGGTGTTGGGCCAAACATCTGTCAGAGGTCGCGTCACCGCCGCCGAAGAAGGTTCTCTTGGCAGAGTCGCACCGAATTGTCTCGTAGAAGCCTGAGCTCTGGAAACTGACAGATTGGTTCGTATAATCCGTTGTAGCGACCGTCTGGCCATCCCAGGAGAGAGGAGCGGAGTAATTCAACTCTTCTGGAAATGCATAGTATGGGCCCATCTGCCCCGCACAGGTGTCTACGTATTCCACCGCTTCAAAGGGCGGGACTTGCCCGACGTCGAAGGCGACCGACTCGGGGATGATCGCTCCAGTGGGGAACTCCGCACAGCACCCGAAGCAGTTGAAGCCGACCGTATCGGACGAACCCTCTGGACGGAACTCCGTACGCGCGAGAAGCTCCTTCGAGCCTCGTCGGGAGAACCACTGAAAGAAGCCCCACTCGAACTCCGGATCGAGGCGGCGGCCGAGGCGGTCGATCCGCTCCTCGGCAACCAGCTCCTCGAAGTCCAGACGATGGAGAGCCCCCGGTGCGATCTCGATCGGTTCCAGGGCGAACTCCCCCCGGTCCGAGACGAAGTGGGCGAAGAGCTGGGCGGTGTCGTCGCCCAGATTGAGGAACGTGGTGGAGACGCCGTGCGTTTCCGGCGACGGCACGGGATAGGTGCCGCTCGCGTGGACCTTGGCCGATGGGATCAGGGCCGAGTCGACCAGGGTACCGTCAGAAAGGACAGCCACGGTCGACACCAGCAGGTCAGCCTCCTCTGAAGAGACCCGGAGCCTCAAATCCGCCAACGCGAACTCGCTGTCCTCCGGCAGGACAGCTTCCAGGTCGAGGGTCCTGACAGCTCCCGGCAGAAGCGAAACGTCCTGCATGCCGACCAGGTGCCCCGTAGTCCGCTGAACCAAGGAGGCTCGGATGCTTCGAGGAGCGCCGGAATGCCGGGTGTCGTGGATGCTCAGCAGGCCCCTGATCACTTCGTGGCGCGGAAAGCCGAGTCCTTCGAACTCTCGGCTCTCGTGCAGGTCCGACGGCGAAGCCATTGGCAGCGAAGCCACGGGTTCCCCGAGATCGGCCAGGAAGGCGTTCACCGCGACCTGGCCGGCCTCCCCGTCGTGGCGGGCCAACAGGGTCCCCGATTTCCAGTTCGCGCCAACTCCAGGAGGACCGACGAGCGCGCTCTGGTAGGGACCCAGCCCTCGTCGCGTCACGACCCGATCGCCGTCGGAATCCTGCCAGGAAAGCGTAAGAAGGACGGGGCTCGACTCCGAGTTGTGAAACGCGAACCGCGGCCTAAGGGCCGCTTTCTCGACATGCTCCGAGGCATCCCAGAATGACCGCCACTCGCGGGCGCCCCCAGGCGTTGCGTTCGTCAGCGGCATCTCCAGAGAACCCGTAGCGCCGGCCTGAAGGACCCAGGCCTGCGTCATGTCCGCGTCACCGAAGTAGCGTACCTCGAGACTCCCCTCTTCGAAGCTGTCGCCAGCCCCCGACAGAGAGTCCCGCAGGTCGAGCACCTCCACTTCGCGCGGAGCGAGCGACCCTCCGCCCAGCGAGTAGGCGAGCCCCGAGCGAGCCAACGCTCGCACTTCGTAGTCGATGGGCTCCGCGAAGCGGCTCACCAGGATCAGCCTGGCCTCCTGGACACCGGCAACGGAGTAGTACGGCGCGATGAGAACCTGATCGTCGCTGGCGAGCCAACGGGCACGGTACATCTGTTCAGCTTCCCGGCTTGGCTTCGAACTCGGGTCGGCCTGAGCCCCAGCCGAAACGCCGAAAGCCAGGATCCCGAGCAGGGTTGACAGCAACCGCAGAGCGCCTCTGATCTTCACGTCCTCTCCCTTCTTCATTCTGCGTCTGAAAGAACCCGGCTTGGCTGGATCCCAGTGCCACCAGTCCTCGGAGGTCGTGCCCACGGGCATAACCAAAAAGACATGGAACAAGGCGAATTCCATTATACCATGAACATCAGCATGAGGAAGAGAAGGTGCGACGAGCCGAAGTATCCTGAGCAGGGCCGGACTCCGCGAGCGAGGTGGCCCGCGAGGAGTCTTCCTTCCCTGCGGATGCGTGCCGGCCGGTCATGAGGTGACGGCGGCCACCACCGGGCGGTCCAGGGCGGTCCGGGGGCTCCCGCCGGGGGGACGTCGAGGCCGGCGT
>JBKHJP010000183.1:0-8349 GCA_046538065.1 Thermoanaerobaculia bacterium
GCCCGCGCCGGTCCGGAGCCCGGCCCGCACCCGGCCTCCTCCGGGGGCGGGGGGCTACGGCTCGAACGGCCGGCGCTCAGCGGTCGATCGTCACCTTGAGGGGCTTCCGGAGCTGCTTGACCAGCTCCCGGATCTCCCGCTCCAGCGCCGCCTGGGTCCGCTCCAGTGACGCTACGCGCTGGTCCAGGTTCCCACCGCCGCCTGCGGCGGGTGCCCGGCTCGGCGCCGCCGGCGGCCGACCCCGTTCCGCCTTCTTCCGGCGCCCACGGGGGCTCTCGGCCCGGAGCCGCTTGAAGACCTCGATCGCGTCCGGATGGTAGCGGCGCTTCCGGCCGGTCCCCTCGGACGGGATCTGGTCGCCGTAGAGCTTCACGTAGCGCACCAGCGTCGGGTAGGAGATGCCCGTCTCCTCGGCGATCTGGGTCAACGGGAGGAGCTCCTTTCGAGCCGCGGACTTCTTCGCCGTGGCTCCCGCGGGGCGCTCCCTCTTGGCGCCGCCCTTGGGCGGGCGTC
The DNA here is from genome assembly GCA_046538065.1 of Thermoanaerobaculia bacterium. GTDB lineage: Bacteria > Acidobacteriota > Thermoanaerobaculia > Multivoradales > DATKCC01 > JBKHJP01. The sequence continues at coordinate 514 of JBKHJP010000183.1, forward strand.
CCCGGCGCTTGACGTTCTCCTTCTTGAGCTCCTCGAAGATCGGCAGGGCACGCTCCGGGTAGCGCTGCTTGCGCCCCTTCCCCACGGAGGGGATCCGATCCTGGTAGTTCTTCTTGTAGCGTTGGAGGGTGGGCATCGAAATTCCGGTCTTCTTCGAAACCTCGGTCAGGGTGTAAAGGGTCTCCCCTCCTCCGCGAGCCTCGTCCTGCGTCGTGGCAGGGGCGTCCTGCGCCATATCGATGTCCTCCTGGATGAAAACGTCGTGAGCCTTCGCTCGAATCTACGATCATCTCCTGACCCCTATTATAAAAATCGATCGAAAGAAGTCAACTCCCGCCACCGAAAAAAGCTGAATCCGGGTCGCGCCAGGCGGCGCCGGACGGCACCTGCCCCGGGGCGACAGCATCCCTTGCGATGACTTCTGCTCATGGCGATGATTCGATCCAGGGTGGACCTGATCGAAGCTACAATGCGCCCGATGAGCGCAGACGACCGAAGCCGGACGTATCGCACCCTGGTCCAGGAGGTCGAGGCCCTCCTGGAGAGCCTCGACGATCCCGTGGCCGCCATGGCCACCGCTGCTGCGGCGGTACACGGCAAGCTTCCCTACGCGAGCTGGACCGGCTTCTACCGCACGGTCGCCCCGGACCTGCTGCGGATCGGTCCGTACCAGGGACCGGTGGGGTGCCTGGAGATTCCCTTCGGCCGGGGCGTCTGCGGAACCGCCGCGCAGGAGCGCCGCAGCCAGCTCGTGCCCGACGTGGACGCCTTTCCCGGGCACGTCGCCTGCGACGCCGCGGCCCGCTCGGAGGTCGTGGTCCCGGTGATGGACGGCTCCGGCGCCCTGGTGGCGGTCCTCGACGTGGACTCCCACCAGCCGGCGGCCTTCACCGAACAGGACGTCGCCGGCCTGGAGCGGGTCGCCGAGCGCGTGGGCCGCGTGTTCGGTGCGTAGGGTGCGACCCTGTCGCACCGGGCGGCTTCGGCTCCAGCCGGTGCGACAGGGTCGCACCCTACGAGACGAGCTTCCGGTGCCCCGAGTCGCACCCTACGGCAACCGGAGCTGCTTCGTCAGGTAGGACAGGGCCTGGCGGGTGAGGCCCAGGCGCCGGGCCGCCTCCGCCCGGTTCCCGCCACTCGCTTCGAGGGCCTCCAGCAGCAACCGCCGCCGGAAGGCGTCCACGCGGGCGTGGTAGTCCCCACGCGTCTCGGGGGTGTTGCCGGAGATCTCCAGGTGCTCCGGGGCGATGGTGCCGTCCTCGGCGAGAGCCGTGGCCACCTGGAGCACGTTCTGGAGCTCCCGGACGTTGCCCGGCCAGGAGTGGCTCAGGAGCCGGGCCCGGGCGGCGCCGGACAGGCGGGGCCCGCCCCGCCCGCCGGAGCCCGCCAGGAAGTGCTCCGCCAGGAGCACCACGTCCTCGCCCCGGTCGCGCAGGGCCGGGAGCTCGACCCGGGCCACGTTCAGCCGGTAGAACAGGTCCTGCCGAAAGCTCCCGGCCTCCACCATCGATACCAGGTCCCGGTGGGTGGCGGCCACCACCCGGGCGTCCACCGTCCGGGGGAGAGACTCCCCCACCCGGCGGACCTCTCCCTCCTGGAGGACCCGCAGGAGCATGCCCTGGGCCGATGCCGGGAGATCCCCGATCTCGTCCAGAAACACCGTCCCGCCCTGGGCGGTCTCGAAGACCCCCGCGCGGTCCCGGTCGGCTCCGGTGAACGACCCCCGGACGTGGCCGAAGAGATCCGACAGGAGGAGGCTCTCGGACAGCGCGGCGCAGTTGATCGCCACCAAGCTCGCCCCGGAACGGGAGCTGAGACGGTGGATCCGGCGGGCCACCAGCTCTTTGCCGGTCCCGCTCTCGCCCAAAACCAGGACCGGGGCGTCGCCCGAGGCGAGGCGGTCCGCCCGCTCCAGGGCCCGGCGGAACACCGGGCTCTCCCCCACCAAGCCGTCGCGGGACGCCGGCGTCCGGCGGGCGGCCAGCTCCCGGACCGGCAGGTCCACCAGGCCCGGGCGATCGCGGTCCAGGTCCCGGAGGGCGAGGGCGAACAGGGCGCGGACCGTGTCGTCCACCACCGGAGCCCGGAGGACCAGCCTGCCGCAGGCGAGGGGCGTCGAGAGCTCCTCCGGTCCGCCCTCCCCCCCCACCAGCACCTCCCGTTCCCCCGTTTCGCTGCACCGTTCGAGCCGGAGCTCCGGGTGGCCCGCCTCCACGAAGAGACGGCGGAGATCGGCGAAGTCCCGGAGCCCCCCTCCCAGGTACTCGGTCAGGGCACGCCACGCTCCGGCGGTGGTGCGCTCCAGGCGCTCGGCGGGTCCGGTGGCACCGAGGCGGCGCAGCGCCGCCACGGCACGCCGGCGCCACGGAGCCGGCGCCACCCCCGGGTGCAGGAGCTCGGCGTCGTAGACGCAGCGCGCCGCCCGGTAAGGCTCGAGCTCATCGAGAACGGACCAGATCCGAACGGGGGGTTCGCGGCCTTCCAGCAGGGCGCTCCAGAGCTCCTCGAACCGGCTCCCCCGAGCCGTGCGCCAGGCCTGGTCGCGCTGGCCGGCGAGGGCGAAGACGGCCGGCCGCTCCTCCGGGTCGAGCTCCACCAGCGCTTCCGGCGCCACGTCTTCCAGAGCGGCGGCGGCTCCGCGGCGCTCCCCCAGCCAGCCCAGCGCCCGGGCCTGGAACAGGCGGATCTCGGAGCGGTACCAGTCCAGGCCCCGGCGCTCCATGATCTCCAGCGCCTCGCCGCAGAGGTTGACCGCCGCTTCCGAGCGCCCCAGGACCAGCTCGTAGCGCGCCCACAGCGCCAGGTCGTAGAGCTGGCCCCGGACGTTGCCCTCGACCAGGTTCTCCTCGAGGGAGCGCTCCAGGATGTCGTGGACTCCCATCAGGCGGCCCCGGCGCAGGCGGACCTCGGCCAGGTTGTGAAGGGCCAGAGTCGCCCGCCGGGGGCCGTCACAGCCCGCCAGGAGGCGCCAGGCGTGGAGGAAGGCCCGCTCCGCCCCGGCCAGGTCGGCGTCCCGCACCCGGGCCACGCCCAGATCGTTCCACAGCCCGGCGGCCTGGGACCGGTGGAGACGCCGGCGCTGGACCGTCAAGGCCCGGGTGAGACAGGCCACCATCTCGCCGGTCCGCCCTTCCGCCAGGGCGCGCCAGCCCGCAACCTGGTGCCAGTGCCAGGCCACGTCCGGCGAGCTTTCCGCCGCCGGGCGGGCGGCCTCCAGGTGTCGCTCCATGGCCACGATGTCGCCTCGGTCCCAGGCCGCCTCCGCGGCCAGGACGTGCGCCGCCGGGCGGGCGGACCCCCGTGCCTCCCGGAGGGCCCGGTCGACCCACCGCCGGGCGCGCTCCGGACGGTGGCTGTTGGCGTAGACGCGCTGGGCCACGTCGGCGAGCTCCACCAGCACCTCCTGGGGCACGGGCTTGGACGCCAGGGCTCCCAGGCGGCGGCGCACCGCACCGAGCTCGCCCAGAAGCAGCCGGGCCCGCAACCGGAAGGCCTCCGCCCACAGCCTCACGCCGCGGTCCCGGGCGTCCGAGGAGAGCTCCCCCAGGACCTGGACGGCGGCGACGAAACGCCCCTCGGCCAGCAGGGACTCGCCGTGGGCCAGCCGCTCCCGCTCCCCCGTGGGGCGGCGCAGCGACCAGGCCGCGGTGGCGGAACGCCAGCGGCCGGCGGCGGCGAGGCACCCGGGATCGGCGTCGGCCTTGCCCAGCCACAACACGCGGGCATCGGGGCCGGCGACGAGATCCCGGAGGGCCTCGGCGGAACGGCCATGGACCGCCCGGGGCCAGCCGCCGGCACCGGAGCCGGCGAGGAGGGACACGGCCCCGTCCGGCACGACCAGCTCCGCCACCAGGGCGCGCCGGTCGACTGCGTGATCGGCGGCCCAGAGGAAGGGAGCGAGCTCCAGGATCTCGGTCACCGCCCGGTGGGGCGGGATGGGCGCCAGGTCGTGGCGCCAGCGCTCCAGCAGCCGCCGGACCGCCCGCCGCGCCTCCCCCCGGCCGGGCACCCGGCCGCGGGTGCCGAAGAGGAGACCGACGAGCTCCCGGAGGAGCTCCTGGGGCATCCGGCGGGACCGTCCCGCTGCCGGCCGAACGCTCCGGAGCCGGCCTTCGGGGTCGAGAGCGGTGCCCCGCCACCCCCGCGCCAGGCAACCCCCGGCCGTCTCCAGATGAGCGAGCACCGCCGCTCCCTGGAGGAGCACGCCGACCCGCTTGCGGTCGCTGACCTCCGCCTCGGCCAGGAGGACGCCGGACGGATCCTCCAGGGCCGGGTGGATCAGGTGGTCTGGGCGGGCGCTCATGAACCGACTCCCGCGCCGCCCCCCCGGGCACCGGCGCCCCCGGAGCGGGACGGCGCGGCCTCTCTCCGAACGTCGGACTCGTCTGCGGTCGGGAGAGCGGTCCGGGCGTTCCCGGACCGTTCAGGGCTCGCCGGCCTGCGTCGCCAGCAACCGGTCCAGGTCCCGCCAGAATTCGGGGTAGGACTTCGCCACCACCTCGGGCCTGGCCAGAGCCACGCCCCGGCGTCTCAACCCCACCAGGGCCAGGCTCATGGCGATCCGGTGGTCGTCCGCCGGATCGAGCACCACGTCGTTCGCTTCGGATCCCGCCGAACCGGCTCGCGCATCGGCCCAGCAGCCCGGGACCACGAGACCGTCCGGGACCTCCCGGACCGGAACCCCGGCCCGTACGAGACCCTCGGCCATGGCCCGCAGCCGGTCGCTCTCCTTGATCCGCAAGTGCGAAACATTATAGATGTGAGTCGTCCCGCGGGCAAACGGGGCCATGGCGGCCAGGGTCGGGACCTGGTCCGGCAGGTCGGAGAGGTCCACCTCGAGGGCCTCCAGGGCGCCGGTGCCCTCCACGGTCACCCGGCCCTCCTCCCATGTGACCCGGGCACCCATGCGGGCCAGGAGGTCGAAGAAGCCCCGGTCTCCCTGGGCCGACGACGGGGAGAGCCCGGTCAAGACGACCCGCCCCCCGGTGAGGGCTGCTGCGGCGGCGGGATAGCAGGCGGCGGAGAAGTCCCCCTCGACCTCCAGGTCCGGCGGGGGCACCGGACGGGTGGGGTGGATGCGGTACCCGCCGGGGACCTCCTCCACGGGGTCGGGCCCGGAGTCGGCCCCGCCCCCTCCGTCGTCCCGTACGACGGCCGCCGCGGCGAAACGGCGGATGGCCTGGCGGGTCAGCTCCACGTACGGGCCGGAGGTCAGGGCCGCCACGCGGAGCTCGGTGGCCCCCTGCGCCCGGAGGCCCGCCATCAGGAGCGCCGAAAGGTACTGGCTCGACTCCCCGGCGTCCAGCACGGCCCGCCCACCGGCCAGGCTCCCGCCCTCGATGGCGAGGGGAGCGTGCCCTTCCCTACCCTCCGCCGCGATCCGGGCACCCAGGGCCCGGAGCGCCTCCACCAGGGGTCCCACCGGCCGCTCCCGGAGGCGCGGCGTGCCGTCCAGGCGCCACTCCCCCGGCAGGACGGTGAGGATCGCCGTCAGGAACCGGAAGAGGGTGCCGGCGTTGCCGCAGAAGAGCTCCGCCCGGTCCGGGGCGTGCTCCGTGGGAGCGAGATGGACCTCGTCCTCCGAGGCGTCCACCGACCAGCCCAGGGCGGCCAGGGCGTCCAGGAAAAGGCGGGTGTCCTCCGCCAGGAGCGGGCGCCGGACCACCGCCGGCGCACCGGAGAGGAGGGTCAGGGCCAGGTAGCGATGGGTCACGCTCTTCGACGGCGGGGGCGTGAGGCGCCCCCGGGCCACCCGGCCCGCCGGGACCGGCCGCACCGTCAGCTCAGCCATTCGACCTCCCGGCCGTGGAACCAGGCGTCCACCAGGCGGATCTCACCCTCCGGCACCTCCAGGGTGAGGGGCTCGTGGAAGTGGCCCAGGAGCAGGACGTCGTGGCCCTCCGCGAGCCGGCGGCGGCCGTAGGCGCGCAGGACGTCCTCCGGGATCCGGCGCTTGTGCTCCAGGTTGGTGGCGGACAGGGTCCGCTCGGTGCCGAAGACCAGGCGCTGTGCGTACCGGCGGGGGACCCGGCGGGCGGCGAAGCGGCTCGGGCGGCTCTTGGAGAGCGCCCGCCAGAAGCGGTACTTCCAGTCCCGCCGGTCGAGGCCGTCGCCGTGGACCGCCAGGTACCTCCGGCCGCCGGCTTCCAGGGCGACTTCGGAGCCCACGGAGTCGAAGGCGTGGCGGTAGGGGCTTTCGGCGAGGAAGAAGTCCCGGTTGCCTTCGATGTAGTCGATCCGGATGCCGGCGCGGCGGAGGTCCGCCAGGGTCTCGGCGACGCGGGCGATGTCCGGGGTCTCGTAGCGCCGGTCGCCGATCCAGAGCTGGAAGAGATCACCCAGCAGGAGCAGGCGCCGGCACCCCTGCGCCGGGAGCCCCTCGAGCTGCTCGACCAGCGGTGCGGCCTCCCCACCCGGGCCGCCCAGGTGGGCGTCCGCCACGACGGCCACGCCCGGACTCCCCCCCTGGTCGCTCATCGCTCACGCACGGGGTGGTCCCAGGGCTAGACGATCGACATCTTCGGCCGCTCGGAGGCGCCCTTCGCCGCCTCCTCCGCCACCGCCTCCGCGACCCGGCGGAAGGCCTCGGCGTGGCTCCCCTCGGGGCGCGAGACCACGATCGGCTTGCCCTCGTCGCCACCGGCGACGATCTCCGGGTCCAGGGGGATGGTGCCCAGGAATGCGGTCCCCAGGAGCTCGGCGGTCCGCTCGCCGCCACCGCTCTTGAAGACGTCCGTGGCCTCGCCGCAGTGGGGGCAGACGAACGTCCCCATGTTCTCCACGATGCCCACCACCGGGACGTTCACCTTGCGGAACATGGCCAGGCCCTTCCGGGCGTCGATCAGGGCCACGTCCTGGGGCGTGGTCACCACCACGGCGCCGGACAGGGGCACCTTCTGCGTGATGGTGAGCTGGGCGTCGCCGGTGCCGGGGGGCAGGTCGACGATCATGTAGTCCAGCTCGCCCCACTCCACGTCGCCCATGAGCTGCTCCAGGGCCTTCATGACCATGGGCCCGCGCCAGATGACCGGGGTGTCCGTGTCCACCACGAAGCCCAGGGACATGACCTTGACCCCGTAGCGCTCGAAGGGGATGACCCGGTTCGCCTCGATCCGGGGGCGCTCGGTGATGCCGAACATCATGGGCATGGACGGGCCGTAGATGTCCGCGTCCAGCAGCCCCACCCGGTGGCCCGCCTTCGCCAGGGACACGGCCAGGTTGGCGGCGACCGTGGACTTGCCCACGCCGCCCTTTCCGCTCGCCACGGCGACCACGTGCTCGACGTTCGACAGGAGCTGGGCGTCCTGGGAGACGGCCCGCTGGGCTCCGCCGCCGGGGGTCGGCGGACGGCTCACCTTGAGCTCCACCTGCGCCGACTCCACCCCGTCGACGCCGGCCACGGCCCGCTCCACGTCGTCGCGGACCTGGGCGACGGCCTCCTCGTTGTGGGTGGTCATCTGCAGGGTGACCGTGGCCCGGCCGCCCTCCGTGGCCACCGCCTCCACGAACCCGAAGGAGACGATGTCCCGGCTCATGCCGGGGAACTTGACGGTCTTGAGGGCTTGCCAGATGCGTTCTTCCAGATCGGCCATGATGCCTCGCGCTGGGGTGTTTCCGGAGTGTTCCGTCCGCTGGAACCGGCCCCGGGCCGGCGGCCCGGAACCAGGGAAATCGTACCACGCTGGTCCGGATTCCTGGCCGCCGGGCGGAGAGCGTCCGCAGCCGGGCCGGGTTGGGGAGTCCTTGCCGGTCGTCGGCTTCGGAGAAGCGTAGTGCCCCCTCCCGGAGGAGGCCGGGTGGGCGCCGGGCTGCGGACCGGCGCGGGCTGGTCGGACG
>JBKHJP010000184.1:0-8278 GCA_046538065.1 Thermoanaerobaculia bacterium
CCGGCCGGTCAACCCCCCGGCCCCCCGCCGCCTGGCCTTTCCGGTGACGCCGGCGATCGCCTGCCTGGCGGGCGAATCCGGAGAGGCGCCCGACGCCGGTGGCGGGCCACGGGGCGAGCGCGTGGCGGCCGTCGGCCGGGCCCTGCTTCCCAACGTGGCGGCGGTGTACGGTCTCGGCGACGTCCGCCTGTTCACTCCGATGGCCCCGGCGTCCTACCTGGAGCTGCTCCGGCCCGGGATCGCCTCCTGGAGCGGGGAGATCCCCCTCCTGGACGGCGACGGGCTCGGGAGGCTCCCCCTCTACGACCGCCTGGCGGTGACCCGGGTGCTGACCGCTCCGGCCGCGCCCTGCCCGCCGGGCACCCGGGAGCTCTGCGCCGGATCGGACGCCCGCGTCTGCGAGCGCCCCGGGGCGCTGCCGCTCCTTCGGCTGGAGCGCGACGGCGAGGAGGCGGCGGCGCCACCGGCGGGCTCGAAGCCCGCGGCCCTGCCCCTGGCCTTGGAGGCGCCCCGGGCCGACGCCGGCGGGGACCGCTGGTCCGCAGGGGTGCCCGGAGCGGCCTGGGGCACCCTCACCACGGGGCTCTACGCCGCGCCGGGCTGGCGGGTCCTGGCGGACGGGCGCCGGCTCGAGATCCCGGAGGCAGGGGACGCGCCCCTGCTCTCGGCACGGGTGCCGCCGGGGACGGCCCGGCTGGAGCTCCTCTACCGGCCGGCGGGGTTCCTCCTGGGCCTGCTGGGTGGCGCCCTGGGCCTGAGCCTGGTCGTAGCCTGGCTCGCCCGGCCGCCCTCCTGACCGCTCCTGGTCCTCGGGAGGGGCCACCGGTCCGTCCCCGCCCGGCCACCGGCACGCGGTACACTCCCCGTGTGATGGACGGCAAGAAGCTCTCCCTCTGCTGCCCCGACTGCGGCTCCGACCTGGTGGTGGACGTGGCCACCGGCGAGGTGCTCTACCACAAGAAGGCCAAAGCGCCGCCGGCCGGGGGGAAGGACTTCGAGTCGCTCTTCGCCGAGATGGACACCCAGAAGGCGAAGGCGGAGGAGCGCTTCGAGCGCGAGCGGGCGGCCCAAAAGGACCGGGACCGCCTGCTGGAAGAGCGCTTCCAGGAAGCCCTGCGCCGCGCCGCCGAGGACGAGGACGACGAGAGCCCGCCGCCCCGTCCCTTCGACCTGGATTGACGGCCGAGACGGTGCCGGGCCTCTACGGCCCGCCTGCCGACGAGGGGTTCTAGCCCGGATGATTCACGATAGCCCTGCTGCAACGCCGGATCTGCCCACGTCTGCGGCGTTGCGCTCGGTCGGTCTCCTCAACGTACTGTCCAGTACGCCTGCGTCGCCCTTCCGTCGCGCGCCTTGCAGCCGCAGGCATCTACGGCGTTTCGCGACGGGCTGTCGTGAATCATCCGGGCGAGGCGCTCAATCCGAAGCGAGGAGGAAGTAGCGCGGCGACCGGCCGAGGGTGATCCGGACGCCGTCCGGAACGGGCTCGGGAGTGCCGTCCCGGTCCAGGACGGTCTCGGCGGGGCGGGGCAGGGTCGCCTCGGCCGGCCGGCCGGCGGCGCTCCAGGCCACCACCACCTCGGTGCCGTCGGCCCGGCGGAACCGGTAGAGCCGGGCATCGCCTGCGCTCGGAGCTCCCCGGCGCGCCCCGGCCTCGTCGCTCCCCTGGACCGGCCCCAGGAAGTCGGCCCCTTCGAGCTCGCGGGCCAACGTGGCCAGGGCATGGAACGCCGGGCGCCGCCGGAGGCCGGCGCCGTCCCCCGGGCAGACCAGCCCGTAGCCCCGGGCCACCATCTGCCACCAGAAGACCCGCTCCACCAGGCCCGTCCCCAGGGCCAGCAGGTAGTAGCGCCCCAGGTAGTCGGCCTGGGTCTCCTCGTCCACGGAGACGCTGCGCCCCGCCGGCGAGTGGGGCCCTTCCAGCAGCGGCCAGTTGACCTCCGTGATCCAGCACCGGGGCGAGGCGGCGTTGTGGCCGGTCTCGGCGAGGGCCCGGAGGAGGACCGCCTTGTCCACCGTGTCGAAGCCCGCCTGCCGGTTCTCCGGCGCGCCGCGGCGGTCCACGTAGAGGAGCGCCGAGACGGCGTCGAAGGCCAGGCCCGGGCGCCGCAGGTTGAGCAGGCCCGCCGTCGCGTGGTACTCGAAGTCGATCACCGCCGGGCCCAGGATCTCCACGTCGGGCCGGCGGGCGGCCAGGTGCTCCCGGGCGTCCGCCAGGAGCCCCGCGTACTCCTCCGCCGTCCACACGCCCCATTTCGAGCGGTTCACCGCCTGGCCCACCTGGAAGGCCCGGCCGTACGGGGTGAAGCGCTCGGCGATCTCGGACACGGCGGCGCGCCAGCGCTCCCGGTCCCGGACCAGCTCCCGGGTCTGGGGCAGGGCGAAGGAGACCTCGTGGCCCCGCCCGGCGAGCTCCCGGGCGAGGGCCTCCTCGGCGCGGCGGCCCTCCGGGTCCCACGGGTGGAGGCGCAGCAGGACCGGACCGGCCCCGAGCTCTTCCACCAGGCCCAGCAGCCCTTCCGGGTCCTCCGCCAGGGGGCGCAGCGCCACGCCCAGCCCGCGGAAGGCCACCGGCTCCCGGTAGAGGCGGCGCCGCAACCGGCGGTACCGGCGGCCGATCCGGGGGGCGGCCCGGGCCGCCGCGCCGAGCTGCGCCGCGTGGGAGCCGGCGTCCGCCAGGCGCGTGCCGAGCTTCTGGAGGGGCGTGGCGTGGAGGTGCGGCTGGTCCGAGAGGTGGTCCCAGACCACGCGCTCCCGGGACGGGGCGTCCGACGGTGCGTCGGGGATGTGGACGTGGGTCCCCCGGGAGACGACCTTGCCGGCGAGGCGGTCCTTCGCGGCGCGGACGCGCTGCTTCGCCCGGATCTTGCCCCGGAACGCATGGTGGTAGAGGAGGTAGAGGGACCGCCTCGCCCACCAGGCCGGGCCGGAAGGGGCTCCCCCTTGCGCCGATGCGCTCCAGTAGGCCCGGAGCAGGCGCTCCTGGTGCTCCGGCCGGACGATCGGCATCCGGGAGAGGTCCCGCGTGCGCTCGGAGAGCGTGAGCCTCCGCCCCAGGCGGGCTCGGTTGAGGTCCACCAGGCGGAGCCGGAGCGACCCGTCCGGGCGCCGGTCGAGCAGGACGTTGCCGCTGGTCAGGTCCCGGAACCAGATGCGGTGGCGGTGGAGGGTCCGGGCCAGCTCCGCCAGGGCGTCCAGGAACTCGTCCACCGGCAGGTCCGGGAAGCGCCGCTCGGCCTCCCCGGCGTTGGCGGCGCGCAGGAGGTAGCGGGCCTCGGTCACCCCGGCGGCCAGCCGGGTCACGTAGAACGAGGGCCCCGCCGGATCGTCCGACTCGATCCCGAGGACCGGCTCGGGGGTCTCGATCCCCGCCGCCAGGAGGGCCTCGGCGGCAAGCCAGCTCCGCCGGGCCTTCGAGCCCCGCAGCCTGCGGCGGAGGCGCGCCTTCAGGCTCTCGTTCCGGAACTGCTTGACCACGACCGGGAGCGGCCCGGCCGTCGTCTCCAGCCGGGCCTCGTACAGGTAGTTGCGCCCCCAGTGGAGGGTACGGACGGCGGAGGCGGGATCGGTGAGGTGCTCCACCGCCCGCTCGACGTCCGCCGGGCGGTGCGCTGGATCGAAGATCCCGTGCCACCCGGGGAGGGCGAACGCCTCCGCCGTGGGTGTTCGCAGACAGGCCTCCGGCGGCAGGGTTCGGGAGTCGGGGAGCGAACGATCCACGACCGCCCTACACCCCGGCGACGTCGAACCGCTCGTGGTGCAGGCTCGAATCGGCCTGGATCAGGATCTCGGTCCCCAGGACGCGCTCCAGCTCCGCCAGGACCTCCCGCTCGTCGCCCTGGAGGGCCCGGGCCACCTCCGGGTGGACCCGCAGCAGGAGCTCCCCGGAGGTGGCGAGCTCCGGCTGGCTCAAGACCTCGCGCCGCAGGTCCAGGCAGATCGTCTCCACGCCGCGGATGCGGCCGCTCCCCTGGCAGTAGGGGCACGGCTGGGTGAGCAGGCGCTCCAGGTTCGTGCGGGAGCGCTTGCGGGTGATCTCCACCAGGCCGAACTCCGAGATGGAGAGGACCTTCGTCTTCGCCCGGTCCTTCTCGAGCTCCGCTTCCAGGGCGGCGAAGACCTGCTCCCGGTGCTCTTCCTCCTCCATGTCGATGAGGTCCAGGACGATGATCCCCCCGAGGTCCCGGAGACGGATCTGGCGCACGATCTCCTGGACCGCCTCGAGGTTCGTCTTGAGGACGGTCTCCTCGAGGTTCGTCTTGCCCACGAACCGGCCGGTGTTGACGTCGATCGCCACCAGGGCCTCCGTGGGGTTGATCACCAGGTAGCCGCCGGACTTGAGCCAGACCTTGCTGCGCAGGGCCGCCTCGATCTGGCTCTCGATGCCGAAGCGCTCGAACAGCGGGCGGTCCTGGCCGTAGAGCTTCACCCGGCCGACCAGGGACGGGTGGACCTGGTCCAGGAACTCGACGATCCGCTCGTACGTCTCCTCGGTGTCGACCCAGAGGACGGAGAACTCCTCGGAGAAGAGGTCCCGGACGACCCGGAGCGCGACGTCCTGCTCGCGGTGGAGCAGGCTCGGGGCCGCCGCGGCGGAGGCGCGGGTGCGGATCCCCTCCCAGAGACGGGACAGGTAGTCGAGGTCGGCCTGGAAGTCGTCGCGGCTCCGGTCCTCGCCGACGGTGCGCACGATCAGCCCGCCCGGAGAGCCCTCGCCCATGGCCTCGATCTCCGTCGCCAGGCGCTGGCGCTCGGCCTCGGCCTCGATCCGCCGGGAGACACCGACGTGGCGCACCGTGGGCATCAGGACGAGGTAGCGCCCCGGCAGGGTGACGTGGCTGGTGATGCGGGCACCCTTGTTCGGCAGGGGGTCCTTGACGACCTGGACGATGAGCTCCTGGCCCGCTCGCAGGAGCTCGTCGATGGAGCGCTGGGGCTCCCGGGCGGAGCGGGCGCCGTCGCCACCGTCGCCGCGCCCGGCGGCCTCGCCGGCGTCTTCGCCGCCTTCTCGGCCCCCTTCGCCGGCGGGGGCTTCCCCGTCCTCCGGCTCCATGGCGGACGCGTCCGCCGCGCCGTCCTCCGTCTCGACGTCGCTGACGTACAGGAAGGCGTCGCGCTCGAGCCCCACGTCGACGAACGCCGCCTGCATCCCCGGCAGCACGCGGGTGACCCGCCCCTTGTAGACGTTGCCCACCAGGCCCAGGTGCCGGTGCCGCTCGACGAAGATCTCCGTCAGGCGGTCGTCCTCCAGCACCGCGATCCGCGTCTCGTGCGGGTCGCTTGTGACCAGCATCTTCTGGCTCGCCGCCCCGCCTGCCCTCGCCCGACCTGTCGCCTCCGCGTCCATGGGAGGCCGATCTTACCGGCGACCGGGAGAGTCGAGGGCGCCGTTTCGACTCGCCACGCCTCGAGCTCCAGCGGGGCGTCCCCGTTCGTGCCCCGGACGGGGGTGGTGCTGGAAGCGACGTGGTGCGGCCCTGCACGCCGCTGGCGCGGAGACTCCGGTCCCTGTAGGATGCAGCCTGGGAGACGAGGAGGAGAGAATGGGTGAACGCGACATCCCGGCGGTGGGCACGGTGGCCTGGGCCGATCTGACCGTGGACGACGCGGACGGGCTCCGGGAGTTCTACGCCGCCGTGACCGGCTGGCGGCCCGAGCCGGTGAACATGGGCGGCTACGTCGACTTCAACATGTGCCGCCCGGGGGACGGGGCGCCGGCGGCGGGCGTATGCCACGCCCGGGGCGTGAACGCCAACCTGCCGCCCCAGTGGCTGATCTACGTGGTGGTGGCCGACCTGGACGCGAGCCTGGCGGTTGTCCGGAAGCACGGTGGCGAGGTCCTGGCGGAGCCGTCCGTGCCCGAAGGCGAGCGCTACGCCGTGGTCCGGGACCCGGCGGGAGCCGCCCTCGCCCTCTACCAGGTCGGTTGACGGGCGCGACGGCGGACGTGCCGGCAGGGCCGGAACCCGGCCCCTCTCCCGGCCCGCCTCGCTACCGGTTCACGTACCGGCGCACGTCGACGCCCAGGATGAGGCCGGTGGCAGCGAAGTTGACCAGGGTGAAAGAGCCGCCGTAGGAGAGGAAGGGCAGGGGGATGCCGGTGATGGGGACCAGGCCCACCACCATGGCGGTGTTGTAGAGGACGTGGAAGGCGATGAAGGACAGCATCCCCACGACCAGGAGGATCCCCTCCCGGTCCCGGGCGCGGATCGCCACCCGGGCGCCGTTGACCAGGAACACCAGGTAGAGCCCCAGCACCGAGATCACCCCGAGGAAGCCCCATTCCTCCGCCAGGACCGCGAAGATGAAGTCCGTGTGGCGCGCCGGCAGGAAGCGGAGCTGGCTCTGGGTGCCCTGCTGGTAGCCGCGCCCGGCGAGCTGGCCCGAGCCCACGGCGATCTTCGACTGGCGCACCTGGTAGCCGGCTCCCAGGGGGTCGGCGCCCGGTTCCAGGAAGGTCCGCACCCGGTCGCGCTGGTACGGCTGCATGGCGAAGAGCCAGACCGCCCCGGCGAGGACCACCAGGCCGGCCATGGCCGCCAGCCAGACCCGCACCCGGATGCCCCCCACCAGGAGCATGCCCGCCACCATGGGCACGAACATCGCCGCCGTGCCCAGGTCCGGCTGGACGGTGATGAGGCCCATGGGGACGACAGCCAGGAACACCGCCACGGCGATCTGGCCCACCGACAGGATGCGCCGGTTGACGTGGGCGAGGTAGCGAGCGAGGAGCAGGACCGTCGCCACCTTCGCCACCTCCGCGGGCTGGAAACCGAAGCCCCCGGAGCCCAGCCAGCTCCGGGCGCCGCCGCGCTCGCTCCCCACGACCAGGACCAGGACCAGCAGCCCGGTCGCCAGGGCGTAGAGGGGCGGCGACAGGTCCACCAGCAGGCGGTAGTCCAGAAAGAAGGCGACCGCCATGGCCACGATCCCCAGGGCGACCCAGGCCGCCTGCCGGGGCAGATAGTCGAAGGGCAGCTCCGCGCTGGCGCTGTGGACGGTGGCCAGGCCCACCACCGCCAGCGCGAGGCCGGAGACGAGGATCGCCCAGTCCAGGCCGGTGAGCTGGCCGAGGAGCGAGCCCTCAGGACCGGGTGCCGGAATCGAGGCCGAAGTAGGTCTCATAGATGGCTCTGGCGATGGGTGCGGCGGTCCGGGAGCCGCTCTCCCCGTGCTCGACGAACACCACCACCACCAGCTCGGGCTCGTCCACCGGGGCGAACGACGCGAACCAGGCGTGATCCCGGTACTCGGGGGGAAGGTCCTCGTTGTCGATCCAGGTCTCCTGGGCGACGACCTGGACGGTGCCGGTCTTGCCCGCCATCTCGACCCCCCGGAGCCGGGAGCGGCCGGCGGTGCCGCCGGGATCGTTGACCACGGCCCTCAGCCCCTCCCGGACCGCCGCGAGGACCCGGGGGGAAAGGCCGAGGCGCTCTCCGGCTTCTTGGCTCTCGCCGGCCCGCAGGTGTGGCACGACCCGGCGCCCGCCGTTGGCGACGGCCGCGGTCATGGAGGCGACCTGGAGAGGGGTCACCAGGAGCGGCCCCTGGCCGATCGACACCGAGATCGTCTCCCCCGGGTACCACGGGTACTGGCGCACCTCCAGGCTCCAGGGGGCGTCGGGCACCAGGCCGCGGCGCTCCCCCTCGAGCTCCACCCC
This sequence comes from Thermoanaerobaculia bacterium, assembly GCA_046538065.1. Lineage (GTDB taxonomy): Bacteria > Acidobacteriota > Thermoanaerobaculia > Multivoradales > DATKCC01 > JBKHJP01. The sequence continues at coordinate 7,661 of JBKHJP010000184.1, forward strand.
CGTCGGCGAGCCCAGCCCGAACAGGCGCGCGTAGTGGGCCAGGCGGCCGATGCCCAGGAGCTTGCCCACGTTGTAGAAGTAGATGTCGCAGGAGCCCTTGAGGGCCTCGCGCAGATTCACGCGCCCGTGGCCGCCCCGCTTCCAGCAGCGGAACCGGTGGTTGTACATGGTCGTGGCGCCGCCGCAGTAGAAGCTCGACTCCTCGTCCACGACGCCCTCCGCCAGGCCGGCGGCGCCGACGACGACCTTGAAGACCGACCCCGGGGAGTAGGTGTTCTGGGTGGCCCGGTTCTGGAGGGGGTGGTGGGGCGCGTCCAGGATCTCCTGCCACTGGGCCCGGCTCACGCCCCGCGCCAGCAGGTTGGAGTTGTACGAGGGGGCCGAGTAGAGGGCGCGGATCTCGCCGGTCCGGGGGTCGAGAGCGACCACCGTGCCGACCCGGTCCTGCATCAGGCGGGCGGCTTCCTGCTGGAGCTCCAGGTCCAGCGACAGGGTCAGCTCCCGGCCGGGCGAGGCCCGCTCGCGGCTGTACTCCTCCAGCACCCGGCCCCGGCTGTCCACCACCACCACGCGCTCGCCGTCCTCGCCCCGGAGGTGGAGGTCGTAGGTCCGCTCCAC
>JBKHJP010000185.1:0-8235 GCA_046538065.1 Thermoanaerobaculia bacterium
AGGTCCACCTGCACCCCCTCCACCCCGCCGTCCAGTAGCCCGCTCGCGACGCGGCCCAGGAGCTCACCCAGGTGGAGGTAGGGCTCGCCCCGGGTGCCGGTGGAGGCGAAGGGGAGGTTGACCGCCGTCACGGCCAGGGAGCCGTCCAGGGCCGCCAGGACCATCCGGGCCGTCTCCACGGCGATCCGCTTCTGGGCCTCCCGGGTCTGGGCGCCGATGTGGGGGGTGGCCACGACGCGGCGGTGGCGGATCAGAGCCAGGTCGCCTGGCGGTTCCTGGGCGAAGACGTCGAGGCCCGCGCCGGCCAGGTGACCCGCCTCCAGCGCCTCGAGGAGGGCCTCCTCGTCCACCAGCCCGCCCCGGGCGCAGTTGACGAGCAGTGCCCCCGGCCGCATGGCCCGGATCCGCTTGGCGGAGAGGAGACCGCGGGTGCTGTCGGTCAGGGGAGTGTGCAGGGTGACCACGTCGGCCCGCGCCAGGAGCTCGTCGAGCTCCAGGAGCTCCACGTCCAGACGCCGGGCCACCTGCGGATCGAGGAAGGGGTCCGAAGCGACCACGGCCATCTCGAAGGCCCGGGCCCGCTCGGCGACCTTCTGGCCGATCCGTCCGAAGCCCACGACGCCGAGGGTCTTGCCCTGGAGCTCGGAGCCCACGAAGCTCTTCCGGTCCCACGTGCCCGACTTGAGGGAGGCGTCCGCCGCCGGAACGTTCCGGGCCACGGCCAGGAGCAGGGCGAACGTGTGCTCCGCGGCGGAGAGGAGGTTGGCCGTGGGGGCGTTGACCACGAGGATGCCCTGCTCGGTGGCGGCGGCGACGTCGATGTTGTCGACGCCGATCCCCGCCCGGCCCACGACCCGCAGCCGCGTACCCGCCGCCAGGAGCTCCCGGCTGACGCGGGTGGCGCTCCGGACGACCAGGGCGTCGAACTCCGGCAGGATCCGCGGCAGCTCGGCCCGCTCCTCCTCGGCGAGGACGCGGACCTCGGCGCCGGACTCCCGGAGGAGGTCCACGCCAGCGGCCTGCAAAGGATCGGAAACGAGGATTCGATGCATCGTCGAGCTCTCCGGGCGTCAAGTGACACGTTCGATCTCTTGCAACAGCCCATCCAGGTCGACCTCCTGAACCTCTCCCATGTGGCCGATGCGGAACGTGCTCTGCTTCCAGGCGCCGTAGCCGCCGCCGACCGTGCAGCCGCGCTCGGCGAGGCGCCCCACGAGCTCCGGGGCCGTCAGGCCGGCCGGCGGCCGCAGGCAGCTCACGGTGGGCGAGCGGACCTCCGGCCCCGGGGCGAAGCGGAACCCCCTGTCGCCCCCTGGACCCTCGACCCACCGTACGACCCGCTCGCGCAGTCGCACGTGGCGGGCCCAGCGGGCCTCGATCCCCTCCTCGGCGATCCGGGCGAGCTGCCGGTCCAGGGCGTAGGCCACGGGGATCGCCGGCGTGGTGATCGGTCCGCCCCTCCGGTGGTGCTCCAGGTACCGGAGGAGGTCGGTGTAGTAGCCGCGGTGCTCGACCCGGGCGGCGCGCTCCTCCGCCCGCTCCGAGACGCTGAAGGGCACCAGCCCCGGCGGCGCCGCCAGGGCCTTCTGGCACCCGGCGAGGACCACGTCCAGGCCCCAGGCGTCGGTCTCCACCGGGGCGCCCCCCAGGGACGAGACGGCATCGGCCAGGAGCAGGGCGTCGCTCTCCTCCCGGACGGCCCGGGCGATCTCCGCCAGGGGGTTCAGGACGCCGGTGGAGGTTTCGTTGTGGACCACGGTCACCGCCTCGTAGCGCTTGCGCCGGAGCGCCCGGCGCACCAGGTCCGGGTCCACGGCGTGCCCCCAGGGCACGTCCAGGCGGTCCGCCGACCGCCCGAGGGCGGTCCCGATGGCGTGCCAGCGCTCCGAGAAGGCCCCGCACACCAGGTGGAGGACCGACGAGCGGACAGTAGAGGCCACGGCGAGCTCCATCACCAGGGTGGCGCTCCCGGTGGCGAAGGGGACGTCCCGGCGGGTCCGGAAGGCGTCCTGGAGGCCGGCGGCGATCCTGCCGTAGACCTCGCGGAAGGCCGGCGAGCGGTGGCCCACCACGGGGGCGGTCATGGCCTGGCGGACGTCCTCGCGGACGTAGGCGGGCCCCGGCAGGAAGAATCGGATGGGCTCGGGGCGGCTGGTCGAGGGCCCGGGCACGCGGATCACTCCCAGGGACGCGGCTTCCGGAGCCGGGCGGCGAGCTCCGCCGCCGTCCACCGCCGGCCGGCGCGCCCCGGCGGCTCGACGGCGAAGACGTCCCCCTCCACCTTCAACCACGGTGCCTCGTCGAGGGCGGCGTCGGCGTCGCGCACGAGGCGCCCGGCCGTGGCGGCCTCCCCGGCCGGTTCGTCCCCTCGCCCGGCGGCGTCCCGATCCACCCGGACCACCACCAGGGCGCAGCCCAGGAAGTGCTCCCGCAGGAGGTCCCGGAGAACCGGCGGACCGGCGACGGCCTTGAGCGACACGGTGCGGCCCGGGGCCACCGTGACCGCCCGGAAGGAGCCGGCGGAGACCGCCTGCTCCAGGTTCGCCGGCGCCGAGGCGTCCGCCCGGCCGGGGGGTTCCCGGCCGTCGTCCCCGGGCCCTCCGGATCGCCCCGCCGAGGCGGCGCCGGTGAGGTCCAGCCATCCCACCCGCAGCCCCTCCGCCGCGGCGGCCGTCGCCAGGGGAGCCAGGTCCTCCGGAGCGCCGGCGAAGCGCAACAGGTGGATGCGCTTCACGCCACCCCCTCGGGCGTCTCCGGCTCCGGGTAGAGCAGGGCCGGACGGCGCTCCTCGCGGAAGCGCTCCTCTTCCGGTCCCCAGCTCGCCAGCCACGCCTCGACCCCCGAGCCCGACTCCAGGGCCCGCCGGAAGGCGTCGCTCCCGGTGAGCAGATCGATCGCCGGGCGGTCGGTCACGAACTCGTAGGGCTGGTCACGCCAGCCGAACGCCTCCGGGGCCACCTCGGAGAGGGCCGCCAGCACGTGGACCCCCAGCCGGTAGGGCCGGAGCGCCGTGCGGTCGGTGACCAGGAGCTCCATCCCACCGCACAGCGCGCCGGCGTGCTTCTGGTGCCAGGGACGGAAGTAGATGGGGACCGCGGCGACACCGGACTCGGGAGACGATCGGCCCGGGGAGCGGCCGGACAGCTCGGGATCGTCTGCCAGCCGCGCGGCCAGGCGCTCCACCAGGCGGAGGGGGTCGACGCCCGGAGCGCCGATCCGGTGGAACGGGCGGGTGGTCCCCCGCCCCTCGGAGACCCGGGTCGCCTCCACCAGGCAGCCGCCGGGGTAGAGCCAGGCGGTCTCGGCGGTGGGCATGTTGGGCGAGGGCGGGACCCAGGGCCGGCCGGTGGCCTCCCAGCCGTCCCGCCGGTCCCAGCCGGCGAGACGCCAGACCGTGAGCCCGTCCGGCAGGCCCCGTCGCCGGGCCTCCAGGCGGAGGAGCTCCCCCACGCTCAGTCCGTGGCGCACCGGGACCGGGAAGGCGCCGACGAAGGACTCGAACCCCGGCCGGACCGGCGCGCCCTCCACCGCCTCGCCCCCCAGGGGGTTGGGCCGGTCCAGCACCCAGACCTCCCGGCCCGCGGCGAGGGCGGCCTCCGCCGCCCACAGCGCGGTGGCGGCGTAGGTGTAGTAGCGGCTGCCCACGTCCTGGAGGTCGACGAGGAGCAGGTCCACGCCGTCGAAGAGGCCCGGGGCCGGCTCCAGGGAGTCCGGCGAGTCGCCGTAGAGGGAGGCCACGGGGGCGCCGGTCCAGGGGTCGGTCTGGTCCCCGGCGGGGACCATGTCCTGCTCCACGGCGTAGAAACCGTGCTCCGGCCCCAGGAGAAGGGCCGGCGCCCCGGCGGCGGAGCGGGCCAGGGCCAGGTGGGCCGGCTCCAGGTCCGCCGTCACCGAGGCGCCGTGGGCCAGCAGGGCATACCGGCGCCCGGCGAGGCGCCGGGGAGCCTCTTCGAGCAAGCGATCGAGGCCGGTGGCGAGGCGGCTCACGCTCCGCCGGGCTCCCGGCGGTAGTCCCCCCGCGCTCCGCCGCTCTTGGCCTCCAGGCGCAGGTCGGTGACCACGGCACCCCGTTCGACGGCCTTGACCATGTCGTAGAGGGCCAGCGCGGCGGTGGCGCAGGCGGTCAGGGCTTCCATCTCCGCCCCGGTCCGGGCGGTGGTGACGACGCGACTGCGGATCCGGACCTCGCCACCGGCGGGCTCCAGGTCCACGTCCACCTGGTCCAGGGGGAGCGGATGGGCCAGGGGGACGAGCTCGCCGGTCCGCTTGGCTCCGCCGATCCCCGCCAGGCGCGCCACGGCGAAGGCGTCCCCCTTCGGGAGCGAGCCCAGGCGGGCGACGACCTCCGGGGCCAGCAGGACCCGGCACGACGCCTCCGCCACCCGGCGGGTCACGGGCTTGCCCGAGACGTCCACCATCCGGGCGGCGCCCTCGGCGTCGAGGTGGGAGAAATCGCTCATGAAGCGCAGGATGCTAGCATCCCGGCGCCTTGCATCAGCCTTCCGGCCCCCCCTCGGTGGCCGTCCTGATCCCGGTCCTGGACGAGGCGGCCAACCTGCGCTGTCTCCTCCCCCGTGTCGTGGCCGCCGCGGACGAGGTGATCGTGTGCGACGGCGGCAGCGCCGACGGCTCTCCGGAGGTGGCCCGTCGCCTCGGCGCCCGGGTGGTCTCCGCACCGCCGGGGCGGGGAGTGCAGCTCAACCGGGCGGCGGCGGCCGCCACGGCGGACGTTTTCCTCTTCCTCCACGCCGACACCCGGCTGCCCCCGGACGGCATCGAGGCCGTGCGCCGGGCCGTGGCCGGCGGCGCACGGGCCGGCGGCTTCCTGGTGCGCTTCGACTCCCGGCGGCTCCTCTACCGGATGGGCGCCCGGGTGATGAGCCTGCGCACCCGGCTGACCCGAGCGCCCCTCGGCGACCAGGCCCAGTTCGTCGAGCGCCGGACCTTTCAGGCGGTGGGAGGGTTCCGGGAATGGCCCATCCTGGAGGACCTGGACCTGGTCCGGCGCCTCAAGCGAAGCACCCGGATCGCCGTGCTCCCGCTGCGGGTCACGACCTCCGCCCGGCGGTTCGAACGGGGAGGGCCGGCCCGGACCGTGGCGCGGAACTGGTTGATCTGGGGCCTCTACTTCTTGCGGGTCCCTCCGCAGCGGCTGGCGCGCCTCTACCGCCGGGTCCGGTGACCGGCGGCGGGGTCGCCGGGACGGGGGACGTCGGCCCTGCAAAGCGGAACCCCGCTGCGCGTCGCCGCGTCAGCGGGGTCGAGAATGGCTGGAACGGCCTCGGGTGACCGTCCAGCGGAATCCGCTGGAGGGTCAGCGGTTGACGGACTCCTTGAGCTCCTTGCCGGGCTTGAAGCGGGCGTTCTTGCTGGCCGGGATCGTGATCTCCTGGCCGGTCGCCGGGTTGCGCCCCTTGCGGGCGGCGCGCTCGGTCACGGAGAAGCTGCCGAAGTTCGGGAGGGTGACCCGCTCCCCCCGCTTGAGGTACGAGGTGATCGAGTCGAAGACCGCGTCGAACGCCTCGCCGGCCTGCTTCTTGGTCAGTCCATCCACTCTGTCCACAACCGCGTCCACGATGTGGGCCTTACCAGCCATAGCTCTCCTCCTTGAAAGCGTTCAATGCTCGGGCTCGGTGAAAACCGAAGGACACGATACGGCAAGGCCGGGAGCCTGTCAACAGAGAGAGGCCCGTCCCACGGCCTTTTCGCGGCATTCTACCCCCTGGCTCCACCACCTTTCCGGAGGACGTGGATCGAGAACCCGTCGTGATCTCCCTGCGGAAAGATCCGGCAGAACCCGGGGCCCCGGATCGTCCGGTCGAGGGGCGGGAGGAGCAGGCCCTCCAGCGCTATCGGCTCGAAGCCGGGGTTGCGCCGCAGGAACTCCGCCACGACGTCCTCGTTCTCTTCGGCCTCCAGAGAGCAAGTGATCGAAACCAGGCAACCCATTTCACCCACCGCCGCCGCAGCGCCCTCGAGCATGGCCAGGGCCTGGCGCGACAGGCGTCCGATCTCCTCCTCGCCGATCCGCCACTTGAGCTCCGGGTGCTTGCGGAGCGTGCCCGTGCCGGTGCACGGCAGGTCCAGGACCACCCGGTCGAAGGGCCGGCCCCACGGGGGGCGGCGGGCGTCGGCCAGGGCCACGGGCAGCCGCCGGCCCAGGCGCCGGAGGTTCTCCCGGAGCCTGTGCACGCGAGCCGGGTCCACGTCCGCCAGGACGGGCCGCACCTCCGGCTCTCGCGCCACGAGGGCGAAGGTCTTTCCCCCGGGGGCGGCGGCGGCGTCGAGGACCCGCTCCCCGGCTCGCGGCGGCGGGATCAGCGCCGCCGCCTGGCTGGCCTCGTCCTGCACGTAGAGGTCCCCCCGGCGGTAGGCTTCGGCCGCCAGGGGATCCCCCGAGCGGACGATGAGCCCCATGGGAGAGAGGCTCGACGGTTCCACTTCGACGCCGGCTTCGATCAGGCCCTCCGCCAGGAGCTCGCGGCCGCCGCGGTCGCGGAAGGCGAGGAGGTGGCGGGGCTTGGGCCGGTTGTTGGCCTGGAGCACGGCGGTCGCCACGTCGCGGCCGAAGCGCTCCACCCAGCGGGCGACGAGGAAGTCCGGGTGGCTCATCTCGACGGCGAGCCGGCGGATCGGGTCGGTCTCGCGGACCGGCCAGTCCTCCAGGCGCGGCGCGCGGGCGATCCGGCGCAGCACGGCGTTCACGAAGCTGGCGCCCCCCCGGTGGGTCAGGCGCCGGGCCTGGTCCACCGCCTCGTTCACCGCCGCGTGGGCCGGGACCCGGTCGAGGAACAGGATCTGGTAGACCGCGATCCGCAGCGGCGCCAGGAGCGCCGGATCGATCCGGCCGATCCTGCGGTCGCTCGCCTGGCCGATGATCGCGTCCAGGCGCCGGAGCCAGCGCAGTGTCCCCAGGACGAGCTCCGCCAGCAGCCGCTGGTCCCGCGGGTCGAACCGGTCCAGTGCCGGATCCAGAAACGCGTCGACCGGGGCGAGGGACGCGAGGGCGCGCTCCAGCACCCAGGCGGCCGTCGCGCGGACGCTGTCCTGGCTGGTCTGCACCCGCTTCGCCGCGTCAAGCGAAGCGCTCGCCCACCCGGAGGCGCTCACCGTGGACGAAGTCGGAGGCGCGCTGGGGATTCTTGCCCGGGCGCTGGAGCTCCTCGATCCCGAAGACCGTGTCGCCTCCGCAGAGGATGGCCATCTTGCCCTGGCGCAGACCCAGGTAGGTGCCGGTGAAGCCCGACGGCGCGCGCTCCCAGCTCATGGGTACGCCCCAGAGGACCTTCACCGGCCGGCCCTTGAAGTTGGCGGTCATGCCCGGCCACGGGTCGAATGCACGCAGGCGGTTGTAGAGCTCGTCGGCCTCCAGGGCCCAGTTCATCCGCCCGTTCTCCTTGGAGAACTTGCTGGCGTAGCTGGCGCTCTCGTCGCGCTGCTTGCGCGCCTTGAGCTTGCCCTTCTCGAGCTGCTCGAGGGTCTGGACCATCAGGTCCGCGCCGATCTTCGCGAGGCGGTCCGCAAGCTCGCCGGCGGTCTCGGAGCGGCGGATGTCCACCTCCTCCTGGAGCAGGATGGGCCCGGCGTCGAGCTCCTCCTCCATGAGCATGGTGGTGACGCCGGTCTTCTTCTCGCCGTTGACCAGGGCCGACTGGATCGGAGAGGCACCCCGGTACTTGGGCAGGAGCGACGCGTGGAGGTTGATCGAGCCCTGCTTCGGCACCTCCAGGAGCTCGGCGGGAAAGATCTGGCCGAAGGCGACGACGACGAAGACGTCCGGCTTCAGGCCGCGGAGCGTCTCCAAAACCTCCTCGTCGCCGACCCGCTCCGGCTGGAGGACGTCGATCCCGTGTTCGCGGGCGGCCGCGGCCACCGGAGGGTCCTCGACCTTCCGCCCACGGCCGGCGGGCTTGGCGGGCCGGGAGACCACCAGCTCGGGCTTGCGCCCGGCCTCGACCAGGGCCTCCAGCGTCGGCACGGCGAACTCCGGCGTACCGAAGAAGACGATCTTCCCGACCCGAGGCATGGCGCGGATGGTAGCAGACGCTGGAGGACACGGGACGGGTACCGAACCGTCCTCGCTCAACCCGCCGCGGCCAGACCCGGGAGGTGTGCCTGCAAGCCGCAGGCAAGGGCGTTCGGCTCGTCAGGCTCCCTCAGGCTTGGGGGGGGGGCTCGGCCCCTAGCGGAAGTTTACGGCGGTTGACTGAGTAGGGTCTTGGGCTCGTCTCGATA
>JBKHJP010000186.1:0-8229 GCA_046538065.1 Thermoanaerobaculia bacterium
GCCAGGACCAGGGCTGGTTGAAGCCGCCGTCCCCTGGCGCGAGGCGGCCGGAGACGATCTTTTCCTGACCGGCGCCCACCAGGTCCTCGGCCTGGGCGATCAGGCCCGGGTCCCGGAGGAGGACCCGGAACTCCTCGCCGGCGGGAGCGTGCCCGGAGCCCGCGCAGGCCCGGACCCGGAAGACCGCCTCCGCGGGCGGCTCGGGTGCCGTGGGGCCGCCGGAGCCGCTTCCGCCGCAGGCCCCGGCGGCCGCCGCCACCACCGCGACGATCACCGCCGAGCGGGTTGCTCTCCACCGCCGAATCATTCTCCGCAGCGTTTCCTTCATGCCTGGAGTATAGTGCGTTACCGAAGGTTCGCTCACGCTGCGGTCTCGATGGTGCGCCGAGGCGCACCCTGAGGCGCGCCCTGCGGTGGGATGGCTTCCGTCCGCTCACGGCCCGGGTTCGGGCTCGGCGCCGGCCGACCCTCCCCGCAGCCAGTGCACCCGCATCAGGTTCGTCAGCGGCCGCTCGCGGATGGGATCGCCCATGAGGATGACGATGCCCTCGCCGGGGCGGGCGGAGCCGGTCTCCAGGAGCTGGCGCTCGACCACCTCCACGACCTCGTCGTGGTGCTCGACCTCGGCGTCCATCAGGAGGGGGCGCACGCCCCAGACGAGCTGGATGCGCCGGGCGACGGCGGGATCGGTGGTGAAGACCAGGATCGGGGCGTCCGGGCGGTTGCGCGCCACCATGCGGGCGGTGAAGCCGCCCTGGCTGAAGGCCACGATCTGGCGCACCGGCAGGTGCTCGGAGGCGTAGACGGCGGCGGCGGAGACGACCTCCGCGGTGGCCAGGGGCGTCGTCTCGTCGGCGCCGGCGCTCTCCGCCCCCGCCTCCAGCGCCACCTGGCCGGAGAAGGTGGGGAACGCCGCCGGCTGGGTGCGCGCCCGCTTGGCCCGGACCTCGTAGGCCTCGGCCTCCAGGACCACCCGGTTCATCACCTCCACCGCCTCGACCGGGTAACGGCCGACGGCCGTCTCGCCGGAGAGCATCAGGGCGTCGGCACCGTCGAAGGTCGCGTTCGCCACGTCGGAGGCTTCGGCCCGGGTGGGGCGAGGCTGCTCGATCATCGATTCGAGCATCTGGGTGGCCACGATCACCGGCTTGCCCCGGCGCCAGCCGGCGGCGATGATCTCCTTCTGGAGCACCGGCACCTTGTGGAGGGGCACCTCCACGCCCAGGTCCCCCCGGGCGACCATCACCGCGTCCGCCCGCTCCACCAGCTCCTCCAGGCGGTCGATGGACCCCTGGCGCTCCAGCTTGGCGATCAGGGGCAGCCGGCCGCCCCGTCCCCCGGTGGACTGCGCCACGACGTCCTGCAGGGCGTCCAGGTCCGCCGCCCGGTGGACGTAGCTCGCCGCCAGGTAGTCCACGTCCTCGGCCACGGCGAAGGCGACGTCCTCCCGGTCCTTTGCCGAGATGTCGAAGGGCATGTCCGTGTCGGGCAGGTTGATCCCCTTGCGGCTGCCCACGCGGCCGCCTTGAAGGACCCGGGCCCGGACGGCCTCCGGGCCGCTCGCTTCCACTTCCAGCTCCAGGAGCCCGTTGTCCAGCAGGACCCGCTCGCCGACGCGGACGTGCCCCAGGAGCTCCGGGTCCCCGATCGGGAGGCCCTCCGCCCCCCGGTCCTCGGCGACCAGGGTGACGACCTCCCCTTTCTCGAGCTCGCGGCTGCCGCCGCGGATCTCGCCCAGCCGGTACCGGGGCCCCATCAGGTCGAGCACGATGGGGATGAACCGCTCCTTGGCGCGGGCCTGCTCCCGGACGGTCCGGATCAGGTGGCGGTGGTCGTCGTGGCTGCCGTGGGAGAGGTTGAGGCGGACGACGTCGAGGCCGGCGTCGATCATCCGGCCGACGACGTCGCCGGACGAGCTCGCCGGCCCCAGCGTTGCCATGATCTTCGCGCGCCGCTCCATGGGCGCCGAGTGTATCCGTCGGCCGGCGCTCGGGGTTTGGGTGTAGGGGCGGACCTCGCGTCCGCCCGGATTGGATCGGAGCGATGATGCGCGGGAGGAGGCGAGCTCCTCCCCTACACGCGATGGGACGGGGGCGAGGTAGAGGCAAACCCGCCGGGAAGGGGCCGCCGGCCCCCCGTGTTACATTCCCCGAGCCGTAGCGTCGGCGCCCTCCCGCGCCGATCCGATCCACCGTTCAGCCGGAGTCTTCCCCCCGATGTTCGACGGTCTCCAGACCAAGCTCCAGGACGTCTTCCGACAGCTCAAGGGCGAGGGGCGCGTCACCGAAGAGGCCCTGGACGCGGCCCTGCGCCAGATCCGCCTGGCCCTGCTCGAAGCGGACGTCCACTTCCGCGTGGTCAAGCCCTTCGTCGCCCGCGTCCGGGAACGCGCCCTGGGCCAGGAGGTCCTGGAGAGCCTGACCCCGGCCCAGCAGGTGGTCAAGATCGTCCGGGACGAGCTGGAATCGCTCCTGGGCGAGGAGGGCCAGGAGCTGGAGCTCACCGGGAGGCCGTCCGTCGTCCTGCTGTGCGGCCTCCAGGGGTCGGGCAAGACGACCACCGCCGGAAAGCTGGCCCTGCGCCTCACGAAGCGGGGCCGCAACCCGGTCCTGGTCGCCGGCGACCTCCAGCGGGCCGCGGCGGTGGAGCAGCTCGTCCAGGTGGGCGGCCAGGTGGGCGTGCCCGTGATCACGCCCCGCACGGCCGATGGCGGCGTGCCGTCGGAGCCGGTGGAGGACCTGGTGCGCCGGGCGCTCCGGGAAGCCCGGGAAACCGGGCGCGACACCGTCCTGGTGGACACCGCCGGCCGCCTCCACGTCGACCAGGCCCTGATGGACGAGATCCGGGGGCTGGCCGAGATCCTGTCGCCGGACGAGACGCTGTTCGTGGCCGACGCCATGACCGGCCAGGACGCGGTCAAGAGCGCCGCGGACTTCGCCGGGAGCCTGCCGCTCACCGGCGCGATCCTCACCAAGCTCGACGGCGACTCCCGGGGCGGCGCGGCGCTCTCGATCCGCACCGTGGCCCGGGTGGCGATCCGCTACGTGGGCGTGGGCGAGAAGCCCGAGGCCCTGGAGCTCTTCCACCCGGAGCGGATGGCTTCGCGGATGATCGGGATGGGCGACGTCCTGTCCCTCATCGAGCACGCCGAGGAGCGCCTGGACCAGGACGAGACCGAGCGCCTCGCCCGGCGCATGGCCCGCAACGAGTTCACCCTGGAGGACCTGCGGGACCAGCTCCGGCAGATGCGGCGCATGGGCCCGGTCTCCCAGCTCCTGGAGATGCTCCCCCAGGCCGGGCCGTTCCGCGGCCTCCAAGGGGCGAGCGTCGACGAGGGCGAGCTCAAGCGGGTCGAAGCCATCATCGACTCCATGACGCCCCTGGAGCGGCGCCGCCCGAAGGTCTTGAACGGCAGCCGGCGCAAGCGGATCGCCCGGGGCTCCGGCACCCGGGTTCAGGACGTGAACCGCCTGCTCAAGCAGTACCAGATGATGCGGAAGATGATGAAGCAGGCCCGCAAGGGGGGCTTCCTCAAGCAGGCGCTGATGGGGCAGTGACTCGCGAGGGAATCCCTGCTACACTACGCGTCTTTGTGGGCCGCCGGGCCGGCCCACCACCCCTGAATCGATTCCAGGACGAGAGTCTCAGCACGTGGAGGTAGCCAGACCATGTTGAAGATTCGGCTGCGCCGGATGGGCAAGCGGCACCGGCCGTTCTACCGGGTGGTGGTCTCCGACTCCCGCTCGGTCCCCTCGGCGCCCGCTGTGGACGAGATCGGTCACTACGACCCCATGGCGCGACCGCCGTGGGTGCGGATCGACCTGGACCGGGTCGAGCACTGGACCGGCCACGGGGCGCTCCTGACCCCGTCGGTGCGGAAGCTGGTCAAGGGCGCCCGGACGGGCAAGTTCCAGGAGCGCCCGGCGGAAGAGGCGAAGCCCGCGGCGAAGAAGGAGGCCGCAGCCGCCGCGGAGGCGGCTCCCGCCGCCGAGGCCACGGTGAGCGAGGAGGAGCGCCAGGCCGCCGCGGCGAAGGAGGAGACCGCCACGGCCGCCGCCACGGACGAGGCCCGGGACGCCCAGGCCTCCGGCACCGAAGCGGCGAAGAAGGTCGAGGCCGCCGACGAGGCCGAGGCCGGCAAGGCCGAGGCGGCCGAGGCTGAGCCGGAGACGGCCGAAGCCAAGGAGGCCGAGGGCGCCAAGGCCGAGGCGAGGGAGGCCGAGAGCGAAGAGGCCCCCGCCGAGGAGAAGGCGGAACCCGAGGCCGAAGCGGCCAAGGAGTGAGGCGGGCCGTGTCCCCGACCGACGCACCCCCGATCAGCGAAGAGCTCGAGGACCTGGTCCGCACCATGGTCGACTACCCGGAAGAGGTGCGGATCTGGGAGATCCCGGAGAGCGGGAGCGTGCGCCTCGAGCTCGCCGTCGATCCCGACGACCTGGGCAAGGTCATCGGCCGGCAAGGCCGCACCGCCCGGGCGCTCCGGGCCCTCCTCGACGTCCGGGGGGACCGGGACGGCGCCCGCTATGAGCTCCAGATCCTCGAAGAAGACGACCTCTGAGCCGTCCGCCCGGTCCGCCGGCGAGACCACGGTGGAGGTGGGCCGGGTGTTGCGGCCCCACGGGGTTCGCGGCGAGGCCGTGGTCGACTCCTACTCGGACGTGCCGGAACGCTTCGCCGCCGGCGCGGAGCTCCTGGTGCTCCCGGAGGCCGGCCGCCCCCGGCGGCGTCTGACCGTCGAGGCGGCCCGCCCCCACAGGGGCCGCCTGCTGGTCCGCTTCGAGGGGCTCGCCGGCCGCGAGGACGTCGAGGACCTCCGGGGCGCTTTGCTCCAGGTGCCCGGGGAGGACGTCCCCGCCCCGCCCGAGGGCACCTGGTACCACTTCCAGCTCGTCGGGTGCCGGTGCGTCGACCGGCGTCGCGGTCCGCTGGGCGAGGTGACCGACGTCCGGGAGGACGGTGGCGGCGACCTTTTGGAGGTCCGGCTGGAGGGTACTCCGGAGGGGGGACGCCTCCTGGTGCCGTTCGTGGGGGAGGTGGTCCGGGCGGTCCAGCCGGAGGCGGGCCGCATCGAGGTCGATCTGCCGGAAGGGCTTCTCGAGGCATGCGCATCCAGGTCGTGACCATCTTCCCGGAGCTCTTCGAGCCCTTCCTGTCGACGAGCCTGGTGGGGCGCGCCGTCGAGCGGGGCCTCCTCCGGGTGGACGTCCACGATCTGCGGGAGTTCACCGAAGACCGCCACCGCAGCGTGGACGACGAGCCCTACGGCGGAGGCGGCGGCATGGTCATGACGGCTCCGCCCTGGATCCGCGCGGTCCGGGAGCTCTCGGGGGAGCGGCGGCCGTGGCGGGTGCTGCTCTCGCCCCAGGGCCGCCGCCTGGACGACGCCCGGGTCCGGGAGCTCGCCGGCCGGGAGGAGCTCATGCTCCTGTGCGGCCGCTACGAGGGGATCGACGAGCGGGTCCGCCGCACGGTCGTGGACGAGGAGCTCTCCATCGGCGACTACGTCCTCTCCGGAGGCGAGCTGCCCGCGATGGTGGTGATCGAAGCCGTCTCGCGCCAGGTGCCCGGGGTCGTGGGGCTGGCCAAGAGCGTCCGGGAGGACAGCTTCCGCCGGGGCCTCCTGGACCATCCCCACTACACCCGGCCACCGGAGGTGGAGGGCCTCAAGGTCCCGGAGGTGCTGCTCTCCGGGGACCACGCCGCCATCGAGCGCTGGCGACTGCGCGAGGCGCTCCGGGTGACCCTCGACAAGCGGCCCGACCTGCTCGAGGGCGCCGAGCTGACCGAGGAGGAGCGCCGGGAGCTGGAGGCCGCCCGGGAGGAGCCAAGCTCACGGGAGGAGGCAAGCTCCCGGGAGGAGGCAAGCTCCTCCCCTACAGGGCGTGTGCGGACCCCGGACGGCGTGTAGGGGCGGAGCTCGCCTCCGCCCGGGGTCGCCGGGCTTGAACGCGACGGAGTCATTGGAAATAATCGACCTTCGCCTCCGAGGCGATGGCAACAGAGAGGACTGCAGAGATGAACCAGCTCCAGGAAGTGGAACGGAAGTTCCTGCGCCAGGACACCGTCCCCGAGTTCCGGCCCGGCGACACGGTCCGGGTGCACGTCCGGGTGGTCGAAGGCAACAAGTCCCGCATCCAGGTGTTCCAGGGCGTGGTCATCGCCCGGCGCGGCGGGGGCACCCGGGAGACCTTCACCGTCCGGAAGATCAGCGGCGGCATCGGCGTCGAGCGGGTCTTCCCGCTCCACTCGCCCAACGTGGACAAGGTCGAGGTGGCTCGCCGCGGCAAGGTCCGCCGCGCGAAGCTCTACTACCTGCGCGGCCTGCGCGGCAAGGCGGCGCGGATCGAGGAGCGCCGGGAGCAACCCGCGAAAAAGTAGAGGGAGGGAGGATGTCCGGAGTGGCCCCAGGTCATCACGCCGGCGGTTCCAGGCGGAGCTGAAACCGAGGACCGCCTGATGGCCGTGTCGCGGGAGAAGGTCGTCCACAACGCGGAGAAGTACGTCTCCCGCGGCAAGATCGACGCCGCGATCAGGGAATACCGCAAGCTCCTCGCGGACAACCCGAACGACATCTCGACCCTCAACCGGGTGGGGGATCTCTACGCCCGGATCGATCGCAACAGCGAGGCAATCGACCTCTTCCACCAGATCGCGCAGCAGTACGCCGACGACGGCTTCTTCGTCAAGGCGATCGCGATCTACAAGAAGATCATCAAGCTCGACCCGACGCTGCTCGACGTCTACGAGCAGCTCGCCGATCTCTACCACCGCCAGGGACTGGTCAACGAGGCCCGCACCCAGTACCACGTGCTGGCGGACTACTACCTCAAGCACGACCGCACCGCCCAGGCCGTCGGCATCTACCGCCGGATGGTGGAGCTGGAGCCGGACGATCCGGCCCACCGGGCGAAGCTCGCCGACCTCTACCGCCAGGAAGACCAGGTAGAGGAGGCCATGGGCGAGTACCGGGCGATCGCCGAGCTGATGCTCCAGCACCAGCGGGGCCGGGAGGCGGCCCAGGTCTACGAGCGGGCCCTGGACGTGACCGCGGAGGACCTGGGCTTCATCACCGACGCGGTCCTCAAGCTCAAGGAGGAGGGCCACGTGGCGTCCGCGGCCCACTTCCTCTCGGTGGCGGTGGAGCGCAACCCGAAAGCCGAGAAGGTGGCGCGGATCGCCGGGCTGGAGGGCCGCGAGGCGCCCGCCGCCGACGGGCCGGACACGGCCCCGGTGGACACCGCGGCCCTCGAGCCCGAGGCCGCCGAGTCGGCTCAGGAGACCGAGACGGCCGCCTCCGTCGCGGAGGGGGCCGGCGAGGGGGAGCCCGCCGGTGGAGACGCCCCGGCCGCGGAGCCCCCCGCGGCGGCTCCGATGGAGGATGGGGAGTCCGAAGACGAGGCCGGCGCCGGAGAGCTCGACGGAGAGCTCTTCGCCCTGGAGCTCGACGAGGACGAGCCGGACAGCCTGGTCACCCCGCCGGCCGACATGCTCGAGGACCGGGACCGCCGCGGCGCGGCCTGGAGCGACGACTCCCCCGGCGAGCGGCCCCCGGCCGCCCAGGCCGCCGCCGGGACGGGCGAAGCCGAGGCCGAACCGCCGCCGGAGACCGCGGAGGTCGTCGCCGAGGGGGAGAGCGGAGGGACCTTCGAGTTCGAGCTCGACCTGGACGCCGGCGACGAGGAGCTGCTGGAGGCGGCCGGGACGAGCCCGGCCGAGCCCACCCCGGCACCCGGCGGGGACGGCGACGGCGCTTCGGCTCCCGGCGACGACGGTCTGGACCACGACCTCCTGGAGCGCACCGCGGCCCAGGTCCAGGCGGCGGCCGCCTCCGGCGAGCCGGACGACCTCCTGACGGAGGCGGAGGTGCTGGCGAAGTACGGGATCGAGGAGAAGGCCCTGGACCGGCTGGCGGAGCTCCTCCAGCGCGAGCCCGGCAACCTGGAGGCCTTCCAGCTGATGGTCGGCATCCACCTCGACGCGGAGCGCCACGACCGCGCCGCTGCCGTCGCCGGGCAGATGGCCGAAGTGGCCGAGGCGCAAAGCGACGGCGAGATCTGGCCCGAGGTCCGGAGCCGCCTGGAAGCGGCGGGCTTCGCCGTGGCGCCGGGGCACGTCCAGCCTCCGGCGGGCGAGGCCGCGCCGCCCTCCGGACAGGACGGGCCGGTGGAGGCCGGCGGCGACGCCGCCGCGACGGAGCCCGGGCCCGCCGCGGAGGACGCGGCCGTGGAG
>JBKHJP010000187.1:0-8186 GCA_046538065.1 Thermoanaerobaculia bacterium
CCAGTACCCCGCGAGCTTGTCCGGCCAGTCGTGCTCGGGCCGCAACGCGAGTTGCCCGAGTTCCGGACTGGCCGGCCAGCGTTTCGGCCCGGGCAGTGCACGCGGTTCGGCATGAAGCGTCGGCGGCCGCCAGAGTTTCTGCAACCGCTTCCAGAAGGGCGTGAAGACGCGATAGGGCGTGCCGTCGTCCTTGACCCCCAGCCAGGGCTCGACCAGCAGCGTGGCGTTGAAGCTTTGCACCGTCATTCCCAGGGCGGTCAGCCGCTGCCGGATGACCCGGTCGCGCTCGACCGGGCCCTTTTCGTAAAGCCGGTTCCAGTACACCGCCGCGGCCGCCGTCGCCCTCGCGGCCGCCCTGCTGGCCGCCGGCTGCACCGACCCGCGGACCCACGCCCACGGCGTCTACGTCCTGGTGGACACCTCCGGCAGTTACGCCGAAGAGCTGGGAACGGCCCAGCGCGTGGTCGACTACCTCCTGGGAATCCTCCGGCCCGGCGACGCCATCGCGGTGGCCAACGTCGGGAGCCGAAGCTTCAGCGGGGAGCAGATCGTCGCCCGGGCCGTCCTCGACTCCCGGCCCTCGAGCGCCAACCGGCAGAAGCTCGACGTCGCCCGGCAAGTGGAGGACTACCTCGCCGGGGTCGAACCCAGCCGCTACACCGACATCACCGGCGGCCTGATCCAGGCCGTCGAATACCTGCGGGAAGCGGGGGCGGCCCGGAAGACGGTCTACATCGTCTCCGACCTGGAAGAGGACCTGGACCCGGAGACCGTGCGCGACCTGGACCTGAACCTCGCAGGGATCCGGGTCGTCGCCGTCCACGTGGCGAAGCTGCCGGTGGACAACCGGGACCCCAGCCGCTACCTGGTGCGTCTCCAGCGCTGGCGGGAGCGCCTGACGGCGGCGGGGGCCGCGGAGTGGCGGGTGGTCAACGAGCTGGAGAACCTCCAGCGGACGCTCCCGGAACGGGGGTGAGGGGGCGGAGCCCGGCCCTCGCCGGCGACGGCGCGGCCGGGGCCGGTCTCATTGGCCGGCGACGACCGTGGCCCGCTGCTCGTTGGCCCGGCGGCGATAGGTGCGGTAGTCGGTCCGCCCCGCCTCGCGCAGAAGCCGGGCCGCGGCGACCTGGTCGGCGCGCCGCTCGGGGAATGCCTCCGCCAGGAGCACCGCCACCTTCGCCGCCTCGCCGATTTTCCCGTCGGTCCGGTAGTGGTCCAGGAGCCGGCGCATGGCGCCGGGCCAGGGGTAGCTTCCCCGGAAGAAGCCCTGGGCGATCCGCTCCACCCGGCTTTCGGCCGGTGGCAGAGCGAAATCGCCGTCGCCGTCGGAGAACGGCCAGCCGGCGGTGAGCCGGAGGATCCGGTACTCGCCGTACAGCCGGTCCACCTCGGTCACCGGCATCTCCCGCCGGGCCTGGGCGTCCGGCACCGAGTGCTCCCACGAACCCAGGCCCAGGGCCTCGTGCCCCTCCATGGCGTCGTAGAAGGCGTCGGCCATGAGGAAATAGCCGTCGAGGTTCGGGTGGAGGTGCTCAAGGATGAGCTCCCGGCCCACGACGCCGTTCTCCGACGCCTCGGCGAAGGCCCGCTCCACCTCCACCACGTGGGCACCCTGCTCGGCGGCCACCTCGCGAACGGCGTCGTTGATCGCCTGCGGCGCCCGGAAGCGGAGCTCGTCCCGGTCCTTCGCCGTCAGGTACGCCCGGCGGGCCTCCGGGTAGCGGCCCAGGGCCTCCAGGGCCCGGCCGCGGCCGAAGTGGACGTCGGCGTGGAGGTCGTCCAGGGCGATCGCCGCCTCGAAGGAGGCCAGGGCCGCCTCCGGGTCGCCCGAGCGCAGGGCGTTTAGGCCGGCGTCGAAGTGGCCCTGCCAGGCCTCCAGGTCCACCCCCCGGGAGTGCCCGCTGATGAAGGGCGGCTGGTCGCGCTCGTTGGCAACCACGGTGCCGATGAAGACCGGCACCCCGGCCTCCCGGTACCGCCGCAGGAGGGCCCGGAGGTTGGCCCGGTACTGGGTGAGTCCCCGGTGGTAGAGGCTCGAGCCGTAGGGGATCCGGTCCTCGGCGACGACCCGTTCCATCAGCGTGCGCCGGGAACCGTCCCCCTCATCCCTGAAGAGGCCGGCGGCGCCCGCCAGGGCGCGGCGCCCGAGCTGCAGCAGGCGCACGTCCTTCAACGCCAGGAAGGACAGCACCAGCGGGCGCCGGCGCCCGGCGGAGACGCTCGAGCCCACGCCCAGGATTCCCAGGTACTCGTTGTGCCCGGCGTAGACCACCACCGCGTCCGGCTCCTGCTCCACGATCTCCCGGGAGAAGTCCAGCAGGGTGTAGCTGTTGACCGCGGAGGTGGCCGTGGTGATGACCTCCACCCGGCGGTCGGGAAAGGTGCGCTGGAGGCGCTGCTGGAGCATCCCTGCCGGGGAAGCCCCGTAGCCGTACGGGTAGCCGGCGGCCGTGGAGCCCCCCTGGACGACGACGCGGAAGGTCTTCGGGCGCTTTTCCGCCCGGAAGGTCACGGGCCGGATCATGAGCCGGGGAACGTCGGCCGGGTTGGGGACGAACCGGCGGATCGCCTTGGAGCTGGCCATCCGGTAGTCCCCGCCGTCGGCCGCCGGGATGAACAGCGGGTAGCTCTGGCCGTAGCCGGCCAGGCGCAGCCCCCCCTCCACCAGGAGCAGCCCGGCGAAGGGGAGGAGCACGGTGAGGACGGCGAACACCCGGCGCCGGCCCCCCGTCGAGGCCCCTTTCGGAGTCGACGTGGAGCCTGCGCCGCTGGACGAGGAGCCTGCCGCAGCCAACCTAGAAGCCCCCGGCGTGCTCATCGCTTCCGGTGGCCTCAGCGGACTCGCCGTGGCCGGCGTGCTCGCCGGGGTCCATGGCCTCCGGGTCGCCGTGTTCACCGGGGTTCATGGCTTCGGCGTCTCCGTGCCCCGCGTGATCGCCGTGTCCGCCGTGGCCGTCGTGGCCGCTGTGATCGGCGATCTTGCCGGCCCGGACGGCCCGGATGCGTGCGCTCTCCTGCTCGATGTAGCCCAGGATCGACTCGACGTCCTTCTCGGCGAGCCGCATGTTGGGCATGGGGATCCGGTCCCACTCCTCGTAGAGGGCCATGGCCAGCGGGTCCTCCTCCTCCAGCATGGCGTCGGGCTCGGCGATCCAGCGCTCCAGCCACTCCCGGTCGCGCTTCCGGGTGACGTTGAAGAGGTCCGGCCCGACGTGCTCCTTCGCGGCATCCATGACGTCGCCTTCGCCGATGGTGTGGCAGGCCGAGCAGCGGTTGCGGAAGATGTACTCACCGTCGGAGATCTGCCGGATCTCCGGCGCGTCGGCGTACCCCCGCTTCTTTGCGCTCGCCCGCTTCCAGCCGTGGAGCCATCTCCCGAGCTGGTCCGCCAGGACGTGGGCGTTCTCGAAGGGCGAGCGCTTCATCCAGCGGCCGGTCTCCTGGTTGCCGATGAGGAGGTTCACGGTGTGCTCGGAGATGTCTCCCGTCCTGACGTCGTCGAGGCGCATCCCGAGCTTCTTGCGCAGGTGGATGATGTCCGCCTCGTCCCCGGTGAGGAACGTCCAGCCCTCGGGGATGTTCCAGCTCTCGGCGAAGGCCTTGAGAACCGGCTGGGTGTCGTACTCCGGGTCGATGGTGATCGAGTAGAAGAAGACGTCCTCGCCCAGGCGCTCGCCCAGCAGCCGGGCCACCTCGAGCAGCCGCGCCGTCTCCACCGGACAGGTGTCCGGGCAGTAGGTGTAGACGAAGTTGATGGCGACGACCTTGTCCTCGATCAGGTCGAAGAAACGGACCTCCTCTCCCTCGTGGGTGGTCAGGGGGATGTTCGGAAAATAGTCCTCCCCCCAGACGTCCTCGCCCCGGGGAGCACCCCGGCCGCTGCGCTCCTCTGCAGCGGCCGGGGCGGAGGTCGAGGCGTCGTTGTGGGCGATGACGGCCGCGCTGGCGAGCATGCCCACGCCCGCGAGTGCGATCAGCGCGGCCACGCCGTAGATACGCATCGTTGCCTCACGCCTCCTCTCTCGGGCGTCACCAGCCGCCGTCGTCGTCGTCGCAGTCCCAGCCGCCGTCGCAGCCGTCGCGGAACGTCGGCAGGGCCGCCGAGTCGACGTACTCGACGCCGTCCCAGGTGGGAATCGGCGCCGGCATCAGCTTGATCTGGCCCGGGTGCTCGATGTCCCACCGCAGCAGCATGGCGTGGTCCTCGTGCTGCGTGTTGTGGCAGTGCTCCATGTAGGTGCCGGCGAACTCCCGGAACCGGATGGCGAAGACGACGTTGTCGCCGCTGTCCCGGCGCGGGCCGATGCGGTAGACGTCCTTCCGCGCCCACTCCTCCCACTCGGGCGGATCCCGGCCGTCGCGCTCCAGGATCACGCCCTCCTCGAAGTGGACGTGGACCGGATGGCTCCAGTCCCAGCCGCCGTCGACCTCCCAGACCTCCAGGGTCCCCAGCTCGTCGTCGCCGTTGGCGCCGGTGCCGTCGAACCCGCCCGAGGTGGGTCCTGTGGCGAGCTGCGGCGCCGCGGAGATCCGCCGGGGGTCCATCCCCAGACCCTGCCCGCCGTCGGTGGCGATCACCCACGGGCTGTCGTCGCTCCGGCCGTTGTCGAACTCGAAGTGCCGGCGGATCGCCGTGTCAAGCTGCGGGTCGTCCCGGTCGATGGGCAGGGGCATCATCTTCTGCCCACCGGGCTCGAAGTCACGGGGGTCCATGGAGAGATCGGTGCCGTCGTACTCGACGACCCGGAGCTCCAGGAACCGCCCGACGCCGGGGTCGTGGTCCGGGTCGGAGGACGAGTCCGAGTCGTGGTCGGACATGGCGATGTTCTGGAAGCCGCCGTCGCTCGTCGAGCTCCAGCTCCCGTCATCATCATCGTCATCATCGCAGTCCCAGCCGTCGCACGAGCCGTCTCCGCCCGCGTACGAGCCGTCGAGGACGCTCTGGAGCGAGATCGACTGGCCGGCCTCCTGGCCGTCCTTGTGCTCCAGGAGGTTGACGAAGTACAGCTTGTCCCCCGGCTGGATGCCCTGGGAGGCGAAGTCCACGACGATGTCGTAACGCTCGGCGATGCCCTGGGTGGGAAGCACCCCGTGGTGGTCGCTGAGGTTCCCGTCGCCGTCCAGGTCCATGGTGCCGTCGAAGGGCACGGCGTGCTCCATGATGTTGCCGTCGTTGGCCACCATGTGGAAGCCGACCCGGTCGTAGGAGATGCCCGAGCCGTCGGGCCCGGCGAACTCGCCCTCGGTGTCGTTCCTCTGCTTGACCAGGGCGTACTCGAAGTAGCGCGAGACCGAGCCGTTCAGGAACCGGAAGCGGTAGCGCCGCGCCCGGACCTCGAAGTACGGCTTCCAGAGCCAGTTCGTCAGGATGCGGTCGCCGATGAAGCCGTCCAGGTTGAAGATGTTGAACCAGAGCTGGCCGTCGGAATCCCAGGCCTTGTCGGCGATCATCAGGTTGACGTCGTAGTCCCGGTTGCCCCAGGGCAGGGCCGTACCGCTCGGCAACCGGAGGTTGACCCCGTCGTCGTGGGCCTCGTTGCCCCGGTCGAGGGCGCTGTAGTAGTTGAACATCACGGCGCTGCCCTTGTAGACGTTCTGGGCCGTGAAGTCGAGCATGTGGTCGTGGAACCAGTGGGTCGACATGGTCTCGCGCCAGTCGCCCCGGAGCTGGATGCGGCCGTCGGCGTCGCAGGTCTTGACCGGGTCACCCTCGTCGTCGTGGACGAAGAGCTCCTCACCCTCGGCGCACGGGAAGGCCGCCCGCGGGTCCTCCGCCAGGGTGTTGATCGTGTCGTAGCCGGCGAGCTGCATGGGCCACCGGTAGTCCCAGAACTGCCCCGGGAAGTAGAAGGCGTTGGTGAAGCCGTCGCTCTCCGCGGGGTTGTGGCCGTTGTGCTCGTGGGTGGTCAGGGTGTGGACGCCGAAGCCCCGGTTCGCCGCCACGTCGATGGGCGTGGCGTTGTACTGGCGCATCAGGATCCCCTCGCCGTAGCGGCCGTTGAGGAGCTTGGGCGGGAAGGTGCCGTCGAAGGTCCAGAGGGTCTTGTGATTCTGGATCGGGAAGTCCGGGTGGAAGCGAACGCCGACGCCGTCCGTGGTCCCGAGGATCTCGTTGCCGTTGAAGTGGTCTTCGTCTGGATCGTAGACCCGGTGGTAGAGGCCGCCCGGGGCGAACTCACCCGCGTCGTAAGTGTGGAGCTGCCGGTCGTCCCGGGCGCCGCCGTTCTGCCGGGCCCCGGAGACGGTGGTGTTGAAGAAGACCTGGGGGTGGAACTCGTTCCACCGCTGGTGGGCCCAGCCCTTGCCCGGGGGACGGCCCTCCGCCGGAGGCGTGTCCAGGGCGCGGCCCAGCCAGGCCTCGATCTCCGGCTGCCACGGGTTGAAGTCGATGTCGTTGGCGAACTGCGTCGGGAACGGCGAGATGCCCGGCTGGTCGAGGAAGGCCTCGATCTCGGCCCCGGACGGGTTACTCGCCGCCACGCTGTCGGGATCCTGCTCGGGGGCGGGCCCCGTGGACGGGGAGGGGAACGGCGTGTCCAGGGCCGGGGCGTCCGCCAGGCGCTCGGTACCGAACTCCTCGAACCGCAGCATCTGCTGGGTGAAGGGCTCCGCGCCGAACAGCGGGCTCGGCGGCCCGCCGGTGGGGACGTCGAATTCCCGGTCGGAGTCCACTTCGTTCTCCGACAGGGAGTTGTTCTCCCCGGGATCGTCGGCCGTGCCGGTGTCGCCGCCGTCGAAGGCGCCCAGGTTGGCGTCCGGCTCCTTTTCGAGATCGTCGATGGCTTCCTCCTCGCCGATCAGCGGGCCGGTGAACTCCGACGGGTCACCCTCCGGCGGCGGCCCGAAGTCGTCCATCACGTGGGCCAGGGCGACCACACCCAGGGCGGCCACCAGGATGGAAGCCGCCAGGGCCACCGCCTGGAGACGCGGCCCGCGGGCGCCGCGAAACGCGGGGTCGTTCCCGTTGTGCACGGGGTGGTGGGCCGTCCCCTCGCGGGCCGGCTCCTCGGTGGAACGAGGTCGTTTTCGCACTAGATCCTCCTTGCGTGTGTCTTCGGACTCCTTGCCAGGGAAGCGACGGGTGGTTGGTGTATGCACTGCAGATCACCCGGCTCGTGCTCCAGGAGACCGGCCAGCGGATCGGAGGTCTCGCGGGGCGCCAGGGGATCGGATCGGCGGGGATCGCGGCCCGCCCCGGGAACGGGTAGGGGAACGGGAGGCCGGAGCCTCTGGGGCGAACGGGCGCGCATCGGTCTGTCGAGCCGGGTCGACGACGACCCGGCCGGAGATGAGGATGGGCTCTCCGCATCGGGGGGAAGGCCGAGGGCCCGCCCCTGCGCTCGCCCGAAGACTCCAGGGAAGAAGGTAAGCTGTTCTTATCTTCTTCGGTGCACCCCCGGGCGAACTCGTGACACGGCGGGACACGGGATCCCCCCGGTTCCGGACGGGAGGAGCTCCCGGACGGGAGGATGCCTGGGAGGCAGGGGGAGAGGGAGTATCAGGGGACCGCCGGGCGGCTGGCCGGCCCCCTCAGGACACAGCTCAGGAGCCGCCGGTGAGGCTCTGGTGGACCGTGGCGACGAACTCGTCGGTGTCGATGAAGCCACCGCCCCACTCCTCGTCGAAGGCGGCGGTGGGCTCCGCCTCCTGGATCTCCTCCAGGCTCTTGCCCTCGGCGGCCAGCTCCTCGACGCGGCCGATCACGCTCTCCAGCATGTCGCGGTAGGCCACCAGGCCGTCCCGGTCGGTGAGGGGACCGTGGCCCGGGATCACCTTCGTCTCGGGGCCGGCGAGCTCGAGGGCCCGCTCCACCCCGTCCAGCACGCCCCGGGCGGAGCCGCCGCTGCCCAGGTCGATGAAGGGGTACATGCCGTTGAAGAAGACGTCGCCCATGTGGAGGACGTCGGCCTCCCGGAAGTGGACGATGGAGTCCCCGTCCGTGTGGGCCGACGGCACGTGGAAGGCGTGGATCTCGTCGCCGTTCAGGTGGAAGGTGACGTCCGCCCCGAAGGTGACGACGGGAAGAGCCGCCGGCGGGGAGGCCTCCACCGTGCGGTCGAAGCGCTCCATGAACTGGTCGACGCTCAGGCGCTCGCGGACGTTGTCGTGGGCGACGATCAGGGCGCCGGCTTCGCCCAGGTTCTCGTTGCCGCCGGTGTGGTCGCCGTGCCAGTGGGTGTTGAGGA
>JBKHJP010000188.1:0-8152 GCA_046538065.1 Thermoanaerobaculia bacterium
CTTCACCACAACCCACCGTGACGGATCCGCAACAGGACTTTGACGGATACCCTGCCTCGCCACGACCGTTGCACCTACCCCTCGTCTCCGGTGGGGTACCATTCGCCGGATGCGCCTCCTCCTCTTCGACGTCGACGGCACCCTCCTGCGCTGCGGACCCCAGGTCCGCCCCATCCTGGCCGACGCCCTCCGGGAGGTCTTCGGCGTCTGCGGCGAGCTCGACGGGTTCGACTTCTCCGGCAAGACCGACCAGCAGATCGTCCTCGAGCTCCTGGCCGCCGCCGGGGTGCCGAAGCGGCGCATCCGCGACGGCCTCGCCCGCGTCCGCGCGCTCTACCTGGAGCGCCTGGAGGCGCTGTTGGACCGGGACCGCATGAGCGTCCTCCCCGGCGTCCAGGACCTCCTGGAGGCCCTCGCCGTCCAGCGCGAGCGGGCCGCCCTGGGCCTGCTCACCGGCAACTGGCGGGCGGGTGCCCGGATCAAGCTCTCCAGGTTCGGCCTGGAGCGCTACTTCGCCTTCGGCGCGTTCGGTGACGACGGCGTGGAGAGGAGCGAGCTGCCCCCCGTGGCCCTGGAGCGGGCCGCCCGGGCCACCGGCCGGGACTTCGCCCCGGAGGAGGCGCTGATCGTGGGCGACAGCGTCCGGGACGTGGAGTGCGGCCGGGCCCACGGGATCCCGGTTCTCGCAGTCGCCACCGGCTGGACGCCGGGGGAGCGCCTCGCCGCGGCGGGAGCGGACCGGGTGGTGGACTCCCTGGCGGGGCTGGCGGACGAGCTCGTGGCCACTCCCTGGCCGCCGGCCTCCGACGCCCGCGCCGCAGCGGGCTGAGAGCGACCCGGAGCTCGTCGAGCGGCGCGCGGATTCTCCATGGAAGGATGTAGGGGCGGAGCTTGCCTCCGCCCGTTTCTCAGCGACCATCGAATCGGTCCGCACCACGGGCGGAGGCAAGCTCCGGCCCTACACGCTTCGGTTGCGGGCGGGAGCCCGGACGAGAAGCGCCCGGCCTACCCCAAGTGCCGGCGGAACCAGGTCTGGGTGGCGTTCATCGCCTGGATCAGGGCCGGGGTGGGGCCGGCGAAGGGGTGGACGGCGCCGAAGGTGTGGCCGGCTCCCGGGACGGCCAGGAGCTCGCGGCGGCCGGGCTCGGAACCGCCGGACGCCTCCAGGAGGGTCCGGGCGTCCTCGAAGGAGACCGACTCGTCCGCCTCGCCGTGGACGATGAGCCACGGCGCCTCCACCCGCCCCGCGGCGGCGGTGACGTCGACGGCGCCCGACTCGGCGTCCTCCAGCACCTCGAGCCCCAGGGCGAGCTCCTGCCCCGTGCGGGCGTTGACCACAGGGTGCTCGCCGCGTTCGCGCCAGGTCCGCTTCTCCTCGTCGCTCCACCGGTCGAAGGTGGCGACGGCGGCCCACGTGACGAGAGCCCGGATCCGGGGCTCTCCGGCGGCTGCCAGGACGGCGCTGCCGCCCCCCCGGCTGTGGCCGAACAGCCCCAGGCGTTCCCGGTCTACCCGGTCCGGGGCCAGCTCCCGGCCCACGGCGGCGAGGACCGCCGCCAGGTCCTCCCGGTCCCGGGTGAAGGTGGCGCGCCGGAAGGCCTCCGGGTCGCTCACCCGGTCCTCGCCGGGCCGCTGTCCGGCGCCGGAGAGGTTGAACCGTACGGCCACGAAGCCCCGCTGGGCCAGGAGCTCGCCCAGGCGGGGGAAGAACCCCCACTCCATGAACCCCTTGAAGCCGTGACAGATCACCACCGCGGGCCGAGGCCCCGAGCCTTCCGGCAGGTCCAGGAAGCCGTCGAGACGGCGGCCCTGCGGCGTTTCGAGGACGAGCGGTTCCGGATCCGGCATGGCTGGATGATACCGGCTCACTCCCGGGCGCCGGCCCAGACCCCTCGGTCCGAACCCGCCGTTCCGGCCCGTTGGTAAGATCCCGGCGATGTCTGATCCTGCCCGCGCCACGACGCTTTCGCTCCCGCTGGAGGACCTGCACCGGACGCTGGGCGCCCGCATGGAGGAGCGTGCAGGCGTGCCGGTGCCGGTGGCCTACGGCCCGCTGGCCGAGGAGGTCGAGGCGCTCCACTCCGCCTGCGGGCTGGTGGATCGCTCGTGGGTCGACCGGCTGGAGATCAGCGGCGCGGACCGGCAGCGCTTCCTCGGCGGCATGGTGACCTGCCAGGTCCGGGACCTCGGAGAGGGGGGTGGAGCCTACGGCTTCGTGACGACCCGGAAGGGTGGGGTCCTGGCCGACTTCGCCCTCCTGGAGCTCGGGGACCGCTTCGTCCTGGAGCTGCAACCGGGCCGGGGCCGGGCGGTGGCCGAGCACCTGACCAGGTACGTGCTCGCCGACCGCGTGGAGGTCCGCCCCCTGCCCGACCTCCTTCCGCTGACCCTGGTGGGCCCCGCCGCGCGGGACCTCGTCCGGGAGCTCGTGGAGGACGGCCTGCCGGAGGCGGCCGAAGCCCGCTGGGGGCACGGGGCGGTGACCGTCGCGGGCCGCCCGGTGCGACTGGCGGCCAGGCCCCTGCTGGGCGAGGAGGGCTGGACCCTCTGGACCGACGCCGCCGACGCCCGGCCCGTGGCGCAAGCCGTGCTGGCCAGAGCCCCCGCGGTGCCGGTGGGCTTCGACGCCCTGGACACGGTGCGGATCGAGGCCGGCGTGCCCTGGTGGGGCCGCGACTACGACGAGTCGAACCTCCCCCAGGAGACCGGTCTGGAAGAGGCCCTGAACTTCACCAAGGGGTGTTACCTGGGCCAGGAGGTGGTCGCCCGGATCCACTACCGCGGGGGCGTCAACCGGGGGGTCCGGTTCCTCCAGTTCGACGGCGACGAGCCGCCGCCGGAGGGGACGGAGCTGTTCCTGGAGGGTCGGCGGGTGGGCCGGGTGGGGAGCGTGGCGGTCTCGGCGGTCCTGGAGGGACCCGTGGGCCTCGCCCTGCTCCACAAGCGGGCCGCGGAGCCCGGCACCCGCCTCGAGGTCGCCGGCGGCGGCGAGGCCGAAGTCACCACCCCGGCGGCAGGTTCGTAGTCCCATACCCACTCCACCGCCATCCGACAGGTGAGGCGTTCACCGGAATCAAGCCTGTCAGCACGAGGGCCGAGCGGGGGCGTCCCTCTCCCCCCCCCTAAATCGCGAACGAGCTGCCGCAGCCGCAGGAGCCCACGGCCTTCGGGTTGTCGAACTTGAAGCCGGCCCCCTGGGCACCCATCACGTAGTCGATGGTGGTGCCTTCCAGGTATCGGGCGCTCAGGGCGTCCACGTAGACCGTCAGGTCGCCCTGCCGGTAGACGTGGTCGTCGTCCCGTCCCTCGGTCTCGAAGTCCAGGGCGTACTCGAAGCCGCTGCACCCGCCGCCCCGGACCGCCACCCGCAGCCCGGCGTCCTCCTGGAGGTCCTCCTCCTCGCGGGTGAGCTTCACCATCCGCACCGCCTTGTCCGTGAGGGCGACGGGGACCTCGGGGGCCGCCGGCCGAGGCTCGGCCTGCTCGCTGGTCTGGCTCGGGTGGGGCGTTTCGGGAGTGGTCGGTTCCATCGGGCTCGCTCCTCGGCGGTCGTTCCAGAATGCGGTCGGTATCCGGCGCTGGGCACCCCGGCGCGAGGGTCCCGCGGACACTGGCGACAACGTGGCGCCCCTGGGCGGGCATTCCCGCAGGCACTGGAAACACCGGGACGGTATCATCCCGCAATGATCCGGGCGGCCCTTCTGGACTTCAACGGCGTCCTGGTGGACGACGAGCCCCTCCACATGCGCCTCTTTCGTCGGGTTCTCGAGGAGGAGGGGGTCGAGCCCTTCCGAGAAGCCGAGTACTGGGAGCACTACGTGGGCCTGGACGACCGTGCGGCGTTCCGGGAGCTCCTGGAGCGGGCCGGCCAGACGCCGGACGCTCCGCGGCTGATGCGCCTGATCACCCGGAAGTCGAGCTACTACCAGGACCACATCCGCCGGGAGGGGTACCCCTTCTTCCCGGGGGCGGCGGCGCTCGTGCGCAGCCTGGGGGACGCCGGCCTCCACCTGGGCGTGGTGAGCGGCGCCCTGCGGGACGAGGTGGAAGGCGCCCTGCGCCAGGAGGGCCTGCGCTCGCTGTTCAAGGTGCTGGTGACCGCCGACGACGTGGGCACCAGCAAGCCGGACCCGGAGGGCTACCGGCGCGGGGTCGAGGCCCTCAACACCCGGCCGCCCCTGCCCGAGCGCATCCTCCATCCCCACGAGATCCTGGCCCTGGAGGACACCCCCGCCGGAATCGAGGCGGCCCGGGCGACGGGGCTGGCCGTGGTGGCGGTGGCCCACACCTACCCGGTGGAGGCCCTGGCAGAAGCGGACCGGGTGCTGGCGCGCATCGACGCGGTACGGATCGAGGATGTCCTGGCCATCCCGGCGTGACCGGCCGCCGGCCTCCCGGACGATCGCCGGCAAGGCCCGTCAGACGATCATGACGCGGCCCTTGAACCCCTCGTCGTACCCGTGGAAGTGGCAGATCGTCGCCTCCGGGTACTTCCAGCAGTAGTAGCCGCTGCCGCTGTCCCAGTCCACGAGCCACAGCCCCTTGACCTCGCAGCCCAGGCGCTGCACTTCCAGGGCCCAGGCCTGGACCACCCGGTCGCTCGCTTCCTCCAGCTCGGCCTTCCGCGCGTCCAGCTCCTCCAGGCTCTGGACCCGGTTGACCAGGGATTCGATCTGGCGCACCGCGGCAACCGTGAGGTCCCGCACCTGCGGAAAGGTGTTGAGGGCCTCTTCGTAGGAGAAGATCCGTCGCCTGTGCTCGGGTCGCGGCATGGAGTGCCCGACCCTATCGTCCGGGCGCCGGGAAGCCAAGGGGCGGGACCCGAGACCGCTTTCGGCCGCTTATGCCACCCGGAGCGCTCCGGGTCGAGGCGAAGCCGAAGCGCGCGCCCCCGCCCCGTTTACCACTCAGCGCGCGCTGTTCCCCGGAGTGGGAGGCCCGGCCGAGCCCCGAGCCTTCAGGTTCCGGCCACGGGCACCGGCCGGTTCCGCTCGTCCACGTGGACGTAGGTGACCTCCGCCTGGGTGACCTTCACCCTCCCCACCCCCATGGCCCGCTCCGCCTCCACGGTCACCCGGACCGTCAGCGACGTGCGGCCGATCCGCAGGGTCTCGGTGAAGTAGCTCACCAGGTCGCCGACGAACACCGGGGCGTGGAACTCCACCTCCCGCATGGCGACCGTCACCAGGCGGCCGGAGACGTGGCGGTGGGCCTCGACGGCACCCGCCTGGTCGATCTGGGAGAGGATCATGCCGCCGAAGATCGTGCCGTAGGCGTTGGTATCCTTGGGCATCATGACCACCCGGATCGCGGGCTGGTCCGGGCCCGGGCCGGTGCGGTTGGACTGGCTCACGGTCGTCCCTCCTCCCCGCGCCCGGGCCTGCCGCACGACGGCGCGCCGGGCGGCGCGGCGTTCGCGGCGCATGCTATCTTAAGGAGCCGCCGCTTCCTCGACTCCTCGTCAGCGTTCGCCCAGGCCGTACCAACCGCACCCTCATGGAATCGATGGCCGACACCGACGGCGCGAGCGACGCCGGCCTGGTGCGGGCCGTGGCCGACGGTGACGAGCGGGCCCTGGCGGAGCTCCACGACCGCTTCGCGCCGGTGCTCCTGGGGCTCGCCCGGAGGGTCCTGCAGGACCCGGAGGACGCCCAGGAGGTGGTCCAGGAGACCTTCCTCCACGTCTGGAACCGGGCCGGCAGCTACGACCCGGACCGCTCGTCCGTCTCCACCTGGCTCGCCCTCGTCACCCGCAGCCGCGCCATCGACCGGGTGCGCAACCGCAAGGTGGTGGACCGCACCCACGCGGCGGTGCGGATGGAGGCGAGCCCGGGCCATGAATCCGCCAGGGGAGGCCTGCGCGTATTGGAGGAGGAGAGGAGGAGGCGTATCCGCCAGGAGCTCGGGAAGATCCCGGAGGAGCAGCGGCAAATCCTGGAGATGTCCTTCTTCGAGGGGTTGACCCAGCGCGAGATCGCCGAGAGCACCGGAATCCCCCTGGGGACCGTGAAGACCCGGACGCTCCTGGCGATGAAGAAGCTCCGCGAGGCGCTGCGCGAAGAGATCAGGGAGTTGTTGTGACCGAACCCAAGGACGAACCCAAGGACCGGGAGGAGCGGGCGATCCTGGAGGCTCTGGCCCTCCTCGACGCCGAGGATCCCCTGGAGGGCCTGGCCCGTGAGGACGCGGCCCAGGAGGAAGCCGGCCGGCGGGACGAGGCCCGGGACGTCCTCCAGCGGCTGTACGTGGAGACCCTCGGACTGATCGCCCTGAGCGAGGAGCCGGTCGCCCCGGCC
The DNA here is from genome assembly GCA_046538065.1 of Thermoanaerobaculia bacterium. Lineage (GTDB taxonomy): Bacteria > Acidobacteriota > Thermoanaerobaculia > Multivoradales > DATKCC01 > JBKHJP01. The sequence goes on from JBKHJP010000188.1 coordinate 6,297, forward strand.
GACGGCGCCAAGGAGCGGCTGATGAGCGCCGTCTCGGCGAGCCGGACGGCGCAGGGCGAAGGCGCCGCCCGGCCGGCGGAGGTGGTTGCCTTCGGCTCTCGGGGAGGGCAGCAGGGCGAGGCTCCCCGGGACGGGCGAGCGTCCGGCACCGGAGGCCCCGAAGCGGCACCCGGGACGCGGCGGCGGCCCTGGCTCGCCGCGATGGCCGCCGGGCTCCTGGCCGCCGCCCTCGGACTCTCCGGCTGGCTCGCGGTGGAGCTCCAGCAGACCCGCGTGGCTCTGGAGCGGCTCCAGCAGGAGCACGTGCGGCTCGCGGACCGCCTGGACCGCCAGGACGAGCTCGTCCAGCGGGTCGGGTCCTCGGCAAACCTCCTCTCGGTGGTGTCCCGCCCGGGAGTCGAGCTCTGCCCCTTGCGGCCCGTCGGGGACCAGCCGCCGGTTCCGGGGGCCTTCGCCGTGGTCTACATGCCGCCGGACTCCGAGGAATGGTACCTGGCGGCCTCGAACATGGAGGCCGCCCGCGGCGGTGTCTACGCCGTCTGGTTCAACACGGCGGAGGGTCCGGTGCCCGTCGGGATCCTCCAGGGCGGTCCGGATGCCAGCCTGCAGTTCGTCCCGCCCCGCCTCGAGGACCACGGAGGCATGGTTTCCATCGCCGTCACCCTGGAGCCGGCCCCGGGAGTGGAGGAGCCCAGCGGTCCCGTGGTCCTCTACGGCGACGATCGGGTGAGCGTGTCGTAGGTCCTGACCGGCGAGCCTGACTTAGCCGTCCAGACCGTGGCGGGTCATCCCTTCTTCGGCGGCTGCGAGGGCCGGAGCTCGATCCGGCTCGGCAGCGCCCGGTCCGGGTAGGCCAGCAGGTCCATCACCGCCCGGGCGACGTCCTCGGTGCCCAGCATCCAGGAGGTGTCGTCGCGGCGCCGGCGGTGGAACTCGGTCTCTACGCTGCCCGGCAGGATCACCGAGACCCGGATCCCGTCGTGGCGCAGGTCGAGCATGGCCGCGTCGGAGAGGCCCAGCAGCCCGAACTTGCTCGCGTTGTAGGCGGCGCCGCCGGCGAAGGGGTTCTTCGCCGCGAGGGAGGCGACGTTGAAGACGTACCCGCCGCCGTGCTCCTTCATCACCGGCGCCACCGCCCGCAGGAAGTAGAACGGCCCGTCGAGGTTGGCCTGGAGCACCTCGCGCCACTCGTCTCCGCTGAGCTCGTCGACGGCGCCGAAGCGGCCCAGGCCGGCGTTGTTGACCAGGACGTCGATCCGGCCCGCCCGCTCGGTCACCCAGGAGACGAAGGCGTCCACCTCCTCCTGCCGGCGCACGTCCACGGGGCGCCCCTCCACCCGGTCGCCGAAGCTCGCCGAGAAGCGCTCCAGGGCCTTGTCCACCGAGCCCCGGTTCAGGCTGCAGAAGAAGACCCGCCATCCGTCGCCGGCGAGGGCTTCCACGACCGCCCGGCCGATCCCCCGGCTTCCTCCGGTCACCAGTGCCACACGCTGCCCGTCCTCTGCCATCGTCGTCCTCCTGTGCTGCCGTCGTCACTCCGTCCGCCCCCGCCCCGGAGGCGCCTCCTTCCGGACCGGACAGGGTGGCGGCCGGTGTTCTCTTCGCGTGGAGCTCGGTACCCGGCGGCGGCGTCCTCCGCCGGTGCCTCCTAGGGTAACTCAGGCCGGAATTCCGGGCCGCCGGGGCGCGGTTTAGACGGATCGAAGGAGACACGACCATGTTCTTCGACCCCCTGTACTTGCTCTTCATCGCCCCGGCGTTCGCCCTGTCGTTGTGGGCGAGCTTCCGGGTCAAGTCGGCATTCAAGAAGTACTCCCGCGTCCGGGCCATGAGCGGGCTCACCGGCGCCCAGGCGG
>JBKHJP010000189.1:0-8139 GCA_046538065.1 Thermoanaerobaculia bacterium
TCCGGATCTGTGGGGGGCCTGGGCGGGCAACCGCCCAGGTCTACCCGACCGCACCAGATCCTCCGAAGCGGGCGTAGGGTGCGACCCTGTCGCACCGGATTCCCCGAGCCCTTCGCCGGCCCGGCGCGACAGGGTCGCACCCTACTTCCTTCCTCACCCCCTCCCCGGGAGGAGGCAAGCTCCTCCCCTACAGGGCGGGTCGGGGTTGAGCCCGGGTGTGGGGGCGGAGCTCGCCTCCGCCCGAGCCGCGGGGACCACCGGACGGTGAAGGAGCCGGGGCGGGAGCGCTCCCCTCCGGGGAGCTCGAAGGCCGCGCCGCTCCCGGTCCTGCCGGAGTGCACATCCTCCGGGCGCGCGGCCTGAGCGCAGGAGCGAGCCCCCGCACGATCCCCCAAGAAGCGAGGCTCCGGTCCCCGGAGGGGAGCGCTCCCGCCCCGGCTCCCCCCTCCCGGTCCGCAAGCCTGGAGCCCCAGGGACCCGCAGGCCCCCGCTTCCCCGCAGGCCCCGGGGAGCTCGCGGCTCAACGCTCGATAGGCAGCCCGATCACGTTGCCGTACTCCGTCCAGCTCCCGTCGTAGTTCCGGACGTCCTCGAGCCCCAGGAGGTACTTGAGGGCGAACCACGTGTGGCTCGAGCGCTCGCCGATCCGGCAGTACGCGATCGTCGGCTGCCCGTCGTCCACCCCCGCGTCCTCGAGGTAGATCCTGCGCAGCTCGCCGGCGCTCTTGAACGTGCCGTCCTCGGCCACGGCGGTGGACCAGGGCACGTTCTTCGCCCCCGGGATGTGGCCCGCCCGCTGCGCCGTCTCCGGAAGGCCCGGCGGGGCGATGATCTTGCCCGTGAACTCGTCCGGGCTGCGCACGTCCACCAGGTTGTGCCGGTCGCCCTCCACCACGCTCCGCACGTCGTCGAGCTTCGCCCGGAGCTCCGGGTGGTATCCGGGCGCCCGGTAGGTGGTGGGCGTCACCTGCGGCGGCTCGGGGGTCAGCTCCTTGTCGTCCTCGTTCAGCCACTTGACCCGGCCGCCGTCCATCAGCCGGACGTCCTCGTGGCCGTAGAGCTTCATCAGCCAGAAGCCGTAGGCGGCGAACCAGTTGTTGTTGTCGCCGTAGAGGACCACCGTGTCGTCCGGCGAGACGCCGGCTTCACCCATCAGGCGCTCGAACTCCTCCCTGGGGACGATGTCCCGGTTGACGGTGTCCTGGAGCTGGGTCTGCCAGTTGAACCCCACGGCTCCCGGGACGTGGCCGGCCCCGTAGGCCTGGGTGTCCACGTCGATCTCGATCAGCTTGACCTTCGGGTCGTCCAGGTGCTCCTTGACCCAGTCGGTCGAGACCAGCACTTCGGGGTGCGCGTAATCGCTCATCGTTTGCCTCCTGTGGTGGCTGTCGCGGGTTCCAGGCCCTCCGCCAGGGAGGGCACGTGTTTCATCATGTTCGACGTGTACTTGAAGACGTTGTCGGGGAAGAGCATGACCCCCGTGCCCTCCGGCCGGTCGCGCTCGACGACCCGCCGGGCGCCCTCGTAGATCAGCCCGGAGCTGGGGCCCGCCAGGAGCCCCTCGGCCCGGCAGAGCTCCACGGCGCGGGTGTAGGCCAGCTCGTGGTCGATCTCCAGGATCTCGTCGATCAGGGACGGGTCGAAGAGCTTGGAGACGTCGAGCTGCCGGACGTTGCGCAGGCCCGGCACGTCGTGGCCCTCCGTGGGCTGGACGGCGTAGACCCGGATGTCCGGGTTCTTCTCCTTGAGGTACCGGGCGAGGCCGGTGACCGTGCCGCAGGTGCCCAGCGAGAGGAAGACGTGGGTCACCCCGCCGCCGCTCTGGCGCCAGATCTCCGGCCCGGTGGTCTCCAGGTGGGCCCGGACGTTGGCCTCGTTTTCGTACTGGTTGGGCATGGCCCAGCGGTCCCCCTGGGCCTTGGCGTAGGTCTTGGCCAGGTTGATGGAGCCATCGCCCATGCCCGGCGACGGGCAGAGCTCGTCGGCGACCACCTCCAGCTCGGCGCCGGCGATCTTCAGGAGCACTTTCTTCTCCCGGGGCACCTTGTTGGGCACCACGGCGAGCATGGGGTAGCCCCTGGCGCTCGCCATGGCCGCCAGGCTGATCCCGGTGTTGCCCGACGTGGGCTCCACCACCCCCCGGCCGTCGCCGTTGCCGAGCTTGCCTTCCTCCTCCAAGGCCTGGAGGAGGAACCGGGCGGCCCGGTCCTTGACCGAGCCGAAGGGGTTCATCCACTCCAGCTTGGCGTAGAGCGGGAAGGTTTCCGGGGACGGGCTCATCCTCCCCAGGCGCACCATGGGGGAGGGGTTTTCCTCGTCCGGGAGCATTTCCAGGACGCTGTCGTAGACGCGCGTTCGATGGTCCATCTGGCGACTCCTCCGGGCGGCCCGGCTCGTCGGTCCGCCCCAGAAACGCGAAAAGACCCGCGCCGGGGATGCCGGTGCGGGTCTTCGGGAACGGTTCGCTGTCGTCGGTGCGACGCTAGGGCCACGGCCTCCCGCACGGCGGCCTGGGCTCGCGACAGATACAGGCGCAGGCCTCGGGGTGGGCGCCGTGCGGGAGGGTCACACCGAACATGATCGACTACGTATAGAGCATGGGCGCAGGTCTTGTCAAGTCGAGGACGACGTGGGGGTGTACGACAGGATTGTGGTGAAGCTGCTTCAGAGGGCTAGCGAGGTGTCGGTCTTACGGTTATAGTAACCGTAAGGAGGAGCCCATGGCCAAGACCCGACCGTCCAATGTCCCGTCCGAGGTGATCAAGCTGGGTGAGGAGCTGAGCCGACCGGTGCCCATGCGTCGGGGATCGCTCTCGACTCGCTGGATGAAGTGCAGCAAGCCCGGCTGTGCGTGCGCCGACGATCCGGAGGCACGGCACGGACCGTACTTCAGCCTGACCCGCCGGGTTGGGGGGCGCACCCGATCGCGCTATGTCTCGGGCGAGCAGGCCGAGCTGGTCGAAGAGCAGATCGCGGCGGGCCAGGCGTTCCGGAAGCGACTGGAGTCCTACTGGGAGGTCTGCGAGCGGTGGGCGGATGCGAAGCTGGAGTCCGACGCGGCGGCTCCGAACGCCGAAAAAAGGGGCTCTGGGCGACGCTGACGGGCGAGCTCGTCGGAGAGCTCGAACGGTTGCTGGGAGCCGAGACGGCCGAGCGGTTGGACTTCGAGGCGGTGGAGACGGCCCTGCGCCGCACGGCTCTGGAATGGACCGGGCGGCTCTTGGCCGCCCATCTCAATGCCGACCTCGGCGACTACGAGGGGCCGCACCGGCCCTGCCCCCGCTGTGGCGAAAGCGCCCGGTACGTGGAGCGGCGCGCCAAGGACTTCTCCACGGTGCTGGGGGTCTTGCGACTCGAGCGGGCGTACTACTGCTGCGCCCAGTGTCACGAGGGTCACTGCCCCCGCGATGCGGCTCTGGGGTTGGAGAGCGGCTCTCTGTCCCCGGGGCTCCTGCGCATGGTCGGCACCGTCGCCTCCCTGGCGAGCTTCGAGGAAGGCTCCGGATTGCTCCGGGATCTCGCCGGGGTCCAGGTACACCCCAAGCAGGTCGAGCGCACCGCCGAAGCCCTGGGCGATCGCGTGGCCGAGGACGAGCGCCGGCAGGCTGAGCCCGAGCGCCTCGGGACCGAGCCTCCCACCCTCTACCTGGGCCTCGATGGCACCGGCGTCCCCATGCGGCCCGCCGAGCTCCTCGACCGCCCGGGCAAGGCCTGCGACGGCTCGCCGAAGACCCGGGAGGTCAAGCTGTGTGTGATCTGGACCGCCGAAGGGCGCGATGCCCAGGGGCATCCCATGCGCGATCCCGGCTCCGCGACCTACACCGCCGCCATCGAGTCCGCAGCCACCCCCGATGCCGCGGCCGAGCTGTCTGCCTTCGCCCAACGCGTCGAGCGCGAAGCCCAGCGCCGAAGCTTCTCCCAGGCTCAGCGCCAGGTCGTCCTCGGCGATGGGGCCCCCTGGATCTGGAACCTGACCGACGAGCACTTTCCCCAGGCCATCCAGATCGTCGATCGCTTCCACGCCAAGGACAAACTCAGCACCGTCGCGCAACAGATCTACGGCGTCGGGTCCGATCTCGCCGCCCACTGGCACCGCGAGAGACTCGAGGAGCTCGACGCCGGCAACCTCGACGCCATCCTCCGAGCCCTCGACCCTCACGCCCTTTCCTGTGATGAAGCCCGTAAGGCCCACGGCTACTTCGCCACCAACCGGCAGCGGATGCGCTACCCCCTCTTCCACGACCAGGGCCTGTGCACCTCCTCCGGCATCGTCGAAGCCGGCTGCCGCCACGTCATCGGAGCACGCCTCAAACGCTCCGGCATGCGCTGGACCCTCTGCGGAGCCAACGCCATCATTGCCCTGCGCTGCGCTCGGCTCAGCCGTAATCGCTTCGAAGACTTCTGGCAACGCCAAGCTACCGCCTGAGAGGCATCACCACTTTCTTGTCGTACACCCACGACGTGGCCTTCCGCACCGGCGCGACCGGCCGGCCGGCGCGGCCCCCGCGCTCAGAACGAGCAGGCGTCCGGATCGACACCGGCCCGGAAGGACCCGCCGATCACCGTGCCGTCGCCGATCTCGACCCGCTGCCCGGCGATCACCTCCACGGCGGTGCCGTCGACGGAGAGTGCCGGCCCGAGGGTGATCACGGTTTCGGCGCGGAAGGTCTCCGTCCCGCCGATCGTGTCGTTGGCGAGGAGGAGGTCGAAGGCGCACGTCACGGCGAGGCCGGTGGGGGCCACGGGGCCGTACCCACCGGCGGCCCAATCGTCGAAGGCGTGGGTCTCGGTCCAGTGCAAGACTTGGAGCCGAGGCGAGCCCCGTCCGGTGCGCCGAGGCGCACCCTACGGTTCTGGAGCCCCGTCTCCGGTGCGCCGAGGCGCACCCTACGGTTCTGCAGACCATGAGGGCGGGTCCGGCGTAGGGTGCGCCTCGACCACCGGGGATGCCCTGCTCAGCGCGCCCGCTCCTCCTCGATCCACCACTCCACGTGTTCCTCCAGCACCGCAAGGGGCAGGGCGCCATGGTCCAGGACGGCCTGGTGGAAGCGGCGGACGTCGAACTCCTCCCCCAGGGCCTCCTCGGCGCGGCGGCGGAGGTCCTGGATCGCCAGGGCCCCCACCTTGTAGGCCAGGGCCTGGCCCGGGATGTCGACGGAGTAGCGCAGGGTCTCTGTGGCGAGCTGGGTGTCGCTCTCCAGGACCCGGTCCCGGAGGAACTCCAGGGCCCGCTCCCGGCTCCATCCCAGGGCGTTCATCCCGGTGTCCACCACCAGCCGGCTCGACAGGAACATGTCCATCGCCAGCCGCCCGTAACGGTCATAGGGGTCGCCATAGAGCCCCATCTCGCCGGCCACGTCGGAGGCGTACTCCGCCCAGCCTTCGACGAAGGCGGTGGGGAAAGCGTTCCGCCGGAAGGCCGGCAGGTCCTCGTTTTGGGTCTGGAGGGCGATCTGGAAGTGGTGGCCCGGCACCAGCTCGTGGTAGATCAGGGCCGCTGCCGTGACCAGGGGCCGCTGGTCCAGGTCCGAACCGTTGAAATAGTAGCGGCCCGTGGGCTCGGCGGGCGTCGGCCACTGGTAGTAGCCGAAGGTCATCCCGCCCTCCAGGGCCGGGTCCAGACGGGCCACACCGTAGGGCGCCGCCGGCGTCTCCAGGAACCAGTCCTCCACCAGGGGCTCGATCCGCCGGATCGCGCGCATCAGGCGCTCGCCCACCTCCTCGGGGTCGCATGCCAGGAATCGGGGGTCGGTGCGGAGCCGGTCGTGGAACTCCCGGGCCGTGACGCCTTCCGCCCCCAGGAGCTCCCGGATCTCCGCCATCTCGGCCTCGATCCGCTCCACCTCGGCCAGGCCCCGCTCGTGGATCTCTTCCGGGCTCAGGCCGTCCACGGTCGTGTGGTGCGCCACCAGGAAGCGGTAGGCCGCGTCGCCCCCGGGCTGGCGTCCCAGGCCCACCTCCTCCGGGGCTGCCGCCCGGTACTCGTCGTCCAGGACCGCCAGCAGCCCGGCGAAGGCCGGCGCCACGCGCTCGGCCAGGGCCTCGTCCACCCGCCGGGCGAACCCTTCCGCCGCCTCCGGGGAGAGCCCCGTCGCGTCGGCGCTCAGGCGCTCCGGGGCCGGCCGGTACGGGTGCCCGGCCGGCGCTCCCGCCAGGGGAGCGTAGGTGGCCCGGACCAGGGGGATCTCCGGCTTCGGCAGGAGGATCCCCCGCTCGCGCTGGCCTTCCAGGACCTCCCGGAGCTGGCGGGCGAGCCGGGCGACCTCGTCCAGCAGGCCGAGAAAGCGCTCGCGCTCCTCCGGCGTCCCCAGGGGCGCCGAGGAGAAGACCTGGGCGAGGGTGTTCAACCCGTTCGAGTACGGCGTCACCTGGAAGCGGTGCCAGAAGTGGGGGAGGGCGTCGACGATCTGGCGGGCCTGCCAGGCGAGCACGCGATGGGTGAGGCGGCGCTCGGCGTCGCCGGCCTCGTCGAAGGCCGCCGGGTCGATCGCTTCCAGACGCTCCAGAAACCCCCGAGCCCACTCCGCCTCGGCTTCGGCGTGCCCGTGGGAGACGTCCGGGAGCCGGGTGACCGGCAGGCCCTCCTTGAGGCGCAGGGCCGGCGCTTCGTCGACCAGCCGCTGCCAGTACTCCTCCGCCAGGGCGTCCAGGCGGGCCGCGGGGGAGGCCGGCGCCGCCTGGGGCCGCTGCGCAGGCGTGGCGGCCCGGACGAGAGCCGGTGCTCCCACCAGGAGCAACGCGGGGATCAGGGCTCGGCACCGGACCACGCGCGAGACGGTCCGGGAGGCGAAGGCTCGGGCCGCTGCGGCCAGTCTCGCGAGAGGGACGGGATTCGGTCGGTTCATCGGGGGTCTCTCCTCGGGAACGTAGGGGGCGGTGGGCTCATCGGCGCTTGTGCATCGATTCCCGACCGCAGCGAGGGCGTCACGAGCTCTCAGGCGCCCTCGCCCGACTCGAGCTGGCTGCGCCCCCGCTCCGGGGCGTCCTCCAGCCGGTCCAGGCGCGACAGGGCGAAACGCTCCAGCGGCTCCTCCTCGCCCAGGACCCACGCGGAGACCCGCTCGCCCAGGGCCGGGCAGAGCTTGAAGCCGTGCCCGGACCCGCCTCCCACGAGCCAGACGTTCTCCGCCTCCGGGTGGCGGTCGATCAGATAGTGGCCGTCCGGGGTGTTCTCGTACTGGCAGACCCGGGTCTCGACCAGGGGGGCTTCGGCCAGGGCCGGGAAGCGCTCCCGGAGGAGGCGGCGGGCCCGCTCCAGGTTCTCGTGCGAGGGGGTGCGCTCCAGGGTCGTGGGGTCCACCGGGTCCCCGTGGGTGTCGTCCGCCACCTTGAAGCCCCGGTTCTCGTTGCCCGGGATGCCGTAGACGATGCGTTCGCCGAAGTCGACCCAGACGGGACAGGAGCGCTCGGAGAAGCGATCGTCGCCGGCGGGGGGACCGAAGTAGAAGACGTCCTGGCGGGTGGGGAGGACCCGGCGGCCCACCGCTTCCGGGAAGAGCTCGCCCAGCCAGGGGCCGCAGGCGAACACGAAGTGATCGGCCTCGAGGGAGCCGCCGCCGCTGAGGGGCAGCGTGCCCAGCCGGTTGCCCTCGAAAGGGCCGACCCCGCCGGGGCGGGCCGCGGCCCGGAGGAGCTCGCCCCCCTCGTCAGCCACCGCCCGGGCCACCGCCTGGCAGGCCCGCCGGGCTGTGAGGTACCCGGCCTCGTCCTCGACCCAGACGCTCCGGACGCCCTCGAGCTCGACCTGGGGGAAGCGGCGCCGTGCCTCCGCCAGCTCCAGGCGCCGCGCCGGCAGGCCCGCCGCCTCCAGGATGGGGAGGGAAGCGCGCGCGTACCCGTCGTCACCCCGGAACAGCCAGAGGGCCCCGGTCGGGTGGTAGAGGTCCAGGCCCCAGCGGCGCTCCGCCTCGCGCCAGAGCTCGAAGGAGCGCACCACCCACCCGGTGTAGACCTCGTCGGGGCCGTACATGCCCCGGATGACGCGGGTCTCGCCCCCGGAGCTCGCCCGGGAGCTCCCGGGGCCCCAGGCGTCCACCAGGGTGACCCGGGCCCCCCGGCGCAGGAGCCAGAGCGCGGTCCAGCCGCCGAACGCCCCGGCGCCGATCACCGCCACGTGGGGGCGCCGGCCGGCCCCGGCCG
>JBKHJP010000190.1:0-8117 GCA_046538065.1 Thermoanaerobaculia bacterium
TCGATCGGCCGTGGGCCGAGCTGGAGGCTCTGGAGGTCGACCACTGGCGCCGGCGCAAGGCGGAGCGGGGACCGGGGGAGGGCCTGCGGATCGCCGAGGAGCTGAGGGCCCATGTGCTCGCCGTGCGGCCGGACTGGCCAACGGAAGCGGACCGGGCGGAGGACCTCGCCGTCCACGCCCGCTTGGCCGCGGAGCTTCGCCGTGTCGGACCGGACGCACCCGCTCCGTGACGTCCTGTCCGCGCTGGCGGCGGTCCTGGACCGCACCGGCACCCGCTGGTACGTCTTCGGCGCCCAGGCGGTCGTCGTGTACGGCCGGCCCCGGCTCACCGCCGACATCGACGTGACCGTCGACGTTCGCCTGGAGAGCTGGCAGGAGCTAGAGGTGCCTCTTCTCGAGGCGGGCTTCTCTCCCCGCGTGGAGGACCTCCAGGCGTTCGTCGAGCGGACCCGCGTTCTCCCCCTCGCTCACGACCCGTCGGGGATTCCCGTCGACCTCGTCCTCGCGGGGCCGGTCGGGCTGGAGCAGGAGTTCCTCGACCGGGTCCGCCGGGTCGACATGGGGGGGCTCCGCGTCCCGCTGATCAGTCCCGTGGATTTGGTGGTGACCAAGATCCTCGCGGGTCGGCCGAAAGACCTGGAGGACGTCCGGGGGATCCTCCGGGAGCAGGCCGGCGGGCTCGACCTGGACAGCGTGCGCGAGCTCCTCGCTCGCCTGGAAAAAGCCCTCGACCGCCGCGACCTGCTCACGGAGCTCGAGAGGCTGCACCGCGGAGAGGACTGAGGCCGCCGGGAGTGATGTTAATTCACCGATTTGGCGTCAGTAGCAGGTCGGCCCCGGGCCAGCCACTCCCTGCACCGGGAGGGCGCTCATGAACGGGCCGTTTCGGTCATGAAGGGGGGGTTCCAGCTCATGAAGGGCCGTTTTGCGTCATGAAGCCCGGCGGGCGCCCGGTCCCGGTGGCGGCTGCCCCTCGGGTCCGCGCGCCCCAGGGTGTGCCGGGAGACGGTTCGTCAGGCGGCCGGCCTCAGCCGTAGATCTCCACGGAGCTCAGGCCCCCCTGGTCTTCGGCGCCGAAGAGGCCGAGCTTGACGCCGATGTCGAGCTCCTGCTCGAGCCGGTACTTCCGCTTGCCGTCGTACGTGTTGTCGTTGACCGTGAGGGCCGGCCGCCAGCCCTCGTCGTCGTTGTAATGGAAATGGATCTCGGCGGTCGTATGCTGGCGGTCGGCGGTCACGAGGGCGAGCCAGAGGTGCACCTTCGTGTCGGCGCCCCTGTCGGCGGACAGCTCCACCGTCTCGGTGTCCTCGGGCAGGAGGTACTGGAAGACTTCCTGCAACCAGCCGCGGGTGGTGTCGAAGCGGGTGAGGATCCCGATGCAGCCCGAATTGTCCGATAGCTGGTAGTTCTTGAACTCGATGACGTGCTTGGGGGCGTCGCGGTGACTCCTCACCGCGTCGCCGAGCTTGAGGCCCGTATCGATGGCGCTCAGCGCCAGCCCGGCGGCGCTGATCAATGTCCCCACCCCCAAGGTCTCGCTGGCCAGTTGCTTCCTGCGCCGCTCCATGAGGGCCACGGCCGTATCGACGACGGATTCGGGGAGCTGCGTCGTGGTGGTGTCGGTGCTCATCTGGACTGTCCTCCTGGATCGTGGATGGTCGGGTGTTCGGCGTCGGGGCGACGCCGATCGACGGTTCGGCGGCCAAGGTAGGCGCCGGCCGCAGCCCCTGTCCTGAGCCGGATCTCGGAAGGATCTGAGGGAGTCATGAGACGGGCTCCAAGGACTAGAGAGGCTCCGCCTCAGACCCTGAGGATGGATCGGCGGAGGGGGCTCAGGCCGACGCTGGCCCCCCACCCCGGTGGGCGCCAGGGGCAAGCCCGAACCGGCCCGGGCCTATCCACCCCAGCAGAGCTCCTCCGGATCGCCCCCTCTCCCTCAGTTCCTCTCCACCCTCCGGGGGAGAGGGACGCCCCCACCCGACCCGCGTGCTGACTAACTTGACTCATCTGTCCAGATCCCGGTGGGCCTAGCGGAGCTAGCCTGCCGTCCTCAAGCGCCCGTGTTAGCCTGCCCTCAACGCTTGCAAGGTGGCAACAGCTCTGAGACCGGATGAGGTGACGGCGGAATTTCGCATCGGCGAGTGGCGGATTCGCCCCGAGCTCGGCGAGCTGGAGGGCCCCGGGGGGGTGGTCCGGGTGGAGAGGCGGTCCCTGGAGGTGCTCCTGGATCTCGCCGAGCACCCGGGGGAGATCCGCTCTCGCCAGGACCTCCTGGCCGCGGTCTGGGGGAACGCCTTCGTCACCGAGGAGGTGCTGACCCACGCCATCTGGGACCTGCGCCGCGCCCTGGGGGACAGTGCCCGAGAGCCCCGCTACATCCAGACTCTGGCCCGGCGGGGCTACCGCCTCGTGGCTCCGGTGACGGCGGGTCCCGAGGGAACGGAGCGAACCGGAGCCGGGGCGCCGCCGGTGCCGCGGGGTCGCCTGGGCCGCTGGGCCGCCGCGCTGGCCCTGGTGGCGGCGGTGGCGGCGTCCATCGCCTACGGTACCCGGCAGCAACCGGAGCGGCAGCCGGAAGAGCCGTCCCCCCTCCGGGTGGCGGTGACCGACGTGGAGGTCGAAGGGGCGGGCACCGCCGCCGATCCAGCGACGCGGGAGGCGGCGCGACGGGTGGCCTCGGGTGTGCTGGTCGCCACCCTCAACGCCCTGGCCGCCTACGAGGACGTCGTGGTCATCGACCCCTGGCGGGCCGGGGAGGGGCCCGAGACCCCGGTGGAGCTGGCGCGGGCCGTCGCGGCGGACGAGGTGCTCGGCGCCGGTGTGGAGCTCCGGGGGAACCTGGCCCGGGTCACCTTGCGGCGCAACGGGGGCGAGGACGGCCGCCTGCTCTGGGTGGACTCCTTCGAGGTCCCCGCGGCCCCCGGCGAGGCCCGCCTGCTGGCCGATACCGTCCGCCGGCGCCTGCGCCTTGGCCTGCACCTGGGCCGGGGCCGGGGCCTGGCCGGGCAGCGTCGCGCCATCCCACGGCTCGAGGTGCGCGACGAGGACTACGCCGCCTTCCTGGACGTCTGGCGCCGCCTGGACGCGGGGGGCGACCTCGAGGACGCGGACCTGGAGACCCTGGAGGGCATCGTCACCACCTCCCCGCGCTTCCTGGAGGCCTACCTGCTGGGGGCCGAGCTGGCCCAGGGCCTCTACGAGGACCGCCGCCGGATCGAGGACCGCCGGCGGGCCCTGCGGCTGCTGGCCGGAGCCCAGGCGCTGGCCCCCTCCGACCCGCGGCCGTGGGTGACCCGCTTCCGCCTGGAGCTCGAGGGTGCGGATCCGTCGGCGGCTCAGGCGGCCCTGGAGCGGCTGGAGGACCTCAGCGCCGATCCGGTGGAGGTGCTGGAGCTTCGGGCGCGGCTCCTGGAATCGCAGGGCCGTCACGGGGAGGCCCTGGCCGTGCGGCGCGAGGCCGTCGAGCTGCGCCCCACGTGGCAGGCGCTCTTCCGCCTGGCGCGGATCGAGCACCGCCGTGGAGAGGTGGCGGCGGCCCGGGCCCGCGTGGCCGAGCTGCTGGAGCGGCTGCCGGGGAACCGGTGGGCTCTCGCCCTGGCGGCGGAGATCGAGCTCTTCTCCGGGGACCTGGCGGTGGCCGCCGAGCATTATGCGACCCTGAGCCGCCGCTACCCTGAGCGCCGCTACGTCACCAACCTGGGGGTGGCGCGCTTTCTCCGCCGCGACTACGCGGCCGCCGCCGCCAGCTACCGCCGGGCCCTGGAGCTGGCCCCGGAGCATCCCCTGGTGCTGGTGAACCTGGCCGAGGCCGAGGCGGCGCTAGGGCGGCAGGAGGAAGCCCGGACCCTCTACCGCCGCGCCCTGGACCGGCTGGCGGCCAACGAGGCGCGGGCGAACCTGGGACCCCGCGACGCCATGCTCAAGGCCCACGGCCTCGCCCGCCTGGGTCGCGCCCGGGAGTCGGTGGAGGCCACCCTCGAAGCCCTGGAGTCGGCCCCGGAGGACTCGGAGGTGCGCTACCTGGCAGCCGTGGTCTACAGCCTGGTGGGCGACGAGGCGTCCGCCCTGGTTCACGCCCGGCGGGCTCTGGAGATGGGAGTGCAGCCGCGGTGGTTCCGCATCCCGGCGTTCGAGCCCCTGGCCGGAGAGGCAGCCTTCGAGGAGCTGCTGGCGCCGAAACCCCGGGCCGCGGTCCCCTGACCGCCCGGCGCGAGCCTGCGGCGGCCCTCGCGGCTACCCGCCGATGGGGTCAGGCTCCACGTCCACGTGGGGGTCGGGGGTGCGGTAGAGCTCGACGGACTCCCCGGATGAGCCGATGGCCAGCAGCAGCATCCGGTAGTCGAACCGGCCGAAGCGCCCGCAGTGGCCGGTCCCCGCGATGCTGCCGGCCGCCAGGCTCATGGACTCGAAGGGGCCGAAGAGGAGCTCCGGAGCCAGGGGGCCGCCGCCGTCGCGGGGGGTGAAGGTGCCGAAGACGAGGGAGGGGACGTAGCCCGTCGGAAGATCGACGAAGCGCCACCGGACCGCGTCCCCGGGGCGGATGACCAGGGGCTCGGGGGTGACTTCGAAACGCCCCTCCGCGAAGCGGACCGAGACCAGGGCCTCCGGCGTGCTGTCGGGCTCGCCGGCCGCATTGGTGACGGTGACGAGATCGCTCACGAGGGTGCCGGGCTGGCCCTTGCGCAGATCGACCGCCACGGCGCTGTAGGAGTAGGTGCCCGCCACGCCGTTGTTGCCCAGGCCCCAGATCGAGCGGGCACCGCGCCGCAGCTGGGCGAAGGGGCCGCAGTAGACCGGAGGGCCGCCGGGGCGCGTGGCCAGGGCCGGGCCGTCGACGAAGAGGATGCCCGGGGCCCAGCCGGACGGCAGCCCTTCGCGGGTGCCGGAGCCCTCGCGGGTCCGGAAGGCCCAGAGCAGGCTCGTCCCCGGGGCGACCTTCGCCGGGGGCTCGGGCGAGACCGTGAGGCTCAGGGCCTGCGGGTCGAAAGTCACAGGGACGGTGACGAGAGACTCCGACCCTCCGGGCGTCGCACCGTTCGCTGGACGGCCTCCTCCGGACATGGACACCTCCTGGGCTCACGGGCAGCCCGGCTCCCCCTCAGGCTGCACCGGTTCCGGATGCCGGTCGCCGGGGACCGCTCCCTCGGCGACGGGCTCCGTGATGGACAGATCGCCGTTCTGCCCAGTCACTTTACCAGCGGACCTTTCACCCGCTGTATGCCACCCGCCGGAGAGCTGGGCCGCCCTCTGTCAGCGGGACTCCTTCGCCCGCCGCAGGTGCTCCAAGTCCGCCCGGCTGGTCGCGGTCGCTGCTCTGCTTGGCGCTGATCAGATCGTCGCGGTCCTGCGCTCGATCGTGCCCTCGAAGTCGGTTGGCAGCGGTACAGCGGCGAGGAGCATCCCGACTCCCTCCGGATCGGCCAGGCGCACGCGAAAGCGGGTGCAGGCCAGCCATGCGAGGAGGATCATCTGGACCGTCCCCAGCCCCGCGCCGAGGCAGGACTTTGGCGACCACCCGAACGGCACGTAGGGGCACCCTTGTGCGTCTTCCCCGGGGAGCCAGCGATCAGGATCGAAGCGCTCTGGGTCCTCCCAGTGCCGGGGGTCGTGATGAATGGAGAAGGTACTGAGGATGTAGCGCTGCCCGGGCTCGAGATGGATCCCGCCGAGCTCCATCTCGGTCCGCACGGGCCGGGTCATGAGCAGCGGCGGGCTCCAGACCCGGAGCACCTCCTTGACGAACCGGTGCGTCACCGGTGCCGCCTTCAAAGGGGCGGCGTAGAGGCGATCCGGTGGGATCCGGCAGAGCTCGGAAGTCAGGCGCTCCTCCCAGTCCGGGCGCGTGGTGAGCTCGTACAGGAGTGCCGCAGCGGCGGCGCCCGGGGGGCCGGCGATCGCCGTGAGCACGGTCGTGACGGCATCGACCGCACGGTCCATACCGAGCTCGGGGAGCATGTCCACCACCGGATCGGTCATGTCGCTCCGGCGCGGCCGCCGGCCCCGGGCTCGCCCCCTGAGCTCACGGCGCACGGCGAGGCCCGCCGCGACCTGGATCCAGGTCTCCTGAAGTTGCATCCACCGGGACTTCGGAGCGGAGGTGGCCTTCACCAGGCGGGCGAGCTTCATGTCCTGATCCCGGAGGACACGCTCGGCGTCGCGGGCGGTGAGTCCGTCGATCACCACCGGGACCAGGGCGCGGGTGCAGACCTGCTGGATCGTCCAGACCAGGTCGAGACGGGGGCCGAGCCGGCCTTCCAGGAGCCGTTTCATCCTGGCGGCCAGTTGTTCGACGCCGGCGGCTCCGGAGATGGTCCTAAGCTGGGCCGTCCAGGCGGTTCGGAGGCTCTTCCAGGAGACCGGCCGGCTCTGCCGGCCCCGGAGCACGTCCACCAGCCTATCCGGCAAGGTCAGGTCGGCGAAGTTCGCCGCGTTGATCCTCTGCGCCGCCTCCGGGTCGAAGACACACAGCTCCCCGTCGTCGGTCCAGAACAGGCCGCCCTCCTCCAGGTTCCGGCGCCGGAGCTCCCGGACCGCGGGCACCTCCTCCGGCGGTCGCCTTGCGTGAGCCATCGGAACCTCCAGTCGAGAGAGGGGGCGGAGGGTTCCCTCCGCCCCCTCCGGGGTTCTCAGATGTGGTGGTACAGGTACCAGATGTAGTGGTCGTCCCGCTGCCGAATGGCAAGGGCCGTCCGCACCGCGCGTGCGATCTTCGCCATATTCCATCACCTCCTTTCCTTGTGTTGAGCTCCCGGCCTCCGGGGATCGAGGCGCAAGACGAACCGGGGTGGTGCGAGCGCCGGGCCCACCTGGGGTCGGGGCTCTTGGCAAGTCAGGGACAGGCGGTATCGCTCGAGGATCACGCCCAGAATGCGGGCGACGAGCTGAAGCGAGAGTGCAGCGGCCACACAGGTGTGGGGCCCCCAGCCGAAGGGGATGTACGCCTTCGTGCTCCACGGCGCCGTCCAGCGCTCCGGCCGGAACACCCGCGGCTCCTCCCAGTGCTCCGGGTGGCGGTGCACCAGATAGGGAGAGGCCACGACGAGGTCGTCGGGAGTGACGGCCACACCGGCCACGGTGTGCGGGCGGACGGGGCGGCGCCCCAGCATCCACGCGATGGGCCAGAGCCGCAGCGCCTCGCGCACCACCTGTTCCGGGTCTGCCTCCGTCGGAGGATGGGTACCCAGGAGGAACAGCGACCAGGCCAGGGTGAACCCGACCGAGCCCGCGACGGCGAAAACGCACGACAGGTAGACCTCACCCAGTTCGGGAGCCGGTGTCCCTGGGGCGGCGCCCTCGAGAACCGCATCCAGCAGGTCGACGGGCGTGCGGCGGCCCCGTTGGCGCCTGTCGATCTCCCGCTCCAGGCCGAGTGCCACCTGGAACCGGAAGAACGCCCTCCGGGCGCGCGACTGGCGCTCGCGGGCTCCGGCGAGGACCGCACGCTCCACGACCCGCTCGACCAGACGGCGGAACCCGAGGGGGGTCCCCGGTGCTATGAGGGCACCCTCGAGGTGCCGGTAGACCAGCCAGTTCCCGGCGTCGGGCCAGTCGCGCTCGGGGCCCACGTCCGCCACCGCGGCTGGGATGGCGGCCGAGCGCTCCTTCAGATGGTCGAGGAGTAGCTCACGAGCGCGCCGGCCGATGGCGACCTGTGCCGAGCGCGGCCCGACCGGACCATGCCGCGTGTAGAAGAAATCAGAATGTTCTTCGTAGAGGCCGTCCTCGTTGGCCAGAACGCCCCGGGCGGCCTCGGGATCGGCGAGCCAGAGCTGGCGGTCGGGAAGCCAGAGAGCGTTTCCCGCTGCAGGGAATGCGTGATCAAGGATCGGGAGGGGATCGCGAGAACGAGAGACCATGCCAACTGCCAGCACTCCTTGAGGTACTCCTCACACCCTATTATGCGCATATCCCTTGGTCCGGTCAAGGGCCGAGGTCCCTTTGGGCGATTCGCGCGTGCCGATCGAAGATCGTGGATCTGGAACGCTTCCGGAGCCTCCGGCAGTCGACCCACGCGGTGCTTCTCCTGGAGGGGCTCCGGGCTGGAAACCATTAGGCGTGCCGGCCGTACCATGCCGCAGAACCCCCGAAACCACGGGGCCCGGCGGGACGGGAGTGCC
>JBKHJP010000191.1:0-8108 GCA_046538065.1 Thermoanaerobaculia bacterium
GGGTCGTCCAGTCAGACCCCGGGACGGAGTGCCGTGGCACCACCGAACGGGAGGGTCGGGGTCGGGGCGTTCCTCCCGGAGGGCTCACGGCCCGCGCTACGGCACCGGCGGCTGGAGTCCGACGACGCTCCGGGCGCGCAGGCCGTGCGAGGCGAGGGCCCCGGTGGGAGCCGTATCGTCCCGAGCCGTCCCGGAGGGAGAGAGGCGCCGGACCCGACCCGGCGGGCAAGTCTCCGGCCCCCGGTCGGAGCGCGTGGCACCACCGAACGGGAGGGTCTGGGTCGGGGCGTTCCTCCCGGAGGGCTCACGGCCCGCGCTGCGGCACCGGCGGCTGGAGTCCGACGACGCTCCGGGCGCGCAGGCCGTGCGAGGCGAGGGCCCCGTCTGGAGTCCTATCGTCCCGAGCCGTCCCGGAGGGAGGAACGCCCCGACCCAGACCCGGCGTGCTCGCCACGAAAGCCCAGCTACCCCTGGTGCTCCGGGCGCAGCAGGTCGAACACCGTCTTGACCGGGGAGAAGGTGACCTCCGGGACCTCCACGAAGGCACTGTTCCAGCCCGCCATGGCGCCGTTCCACAGGCCCGGGCGCTCCAGGGCCAGGAGGGGGCGGCCCTCGTGGCTCTTCTCGGCGATGAAGACCGCCCGCTCGTCCACGTAGCGGGAGAGATCGTAGGGCTCGCCCCGGAGGTCCCGGACGGCGCAGGCCAGGTCCACCGGATTGAAGTGGGTCGAGCTCCCGAAGACCCGCGCCTGCTCCGGGGCGTCCTCGTCGATCTGGGAGCGCTCCACGATCTGGGCCGACGTGGCGCCGTCCTCCCCGGCGACCCAGAACGGCCCGCCCCCCGGCTCCCCCCGGTTGACCACCATCCCCCCCACCCGGAGGGGCCGCTCCAGGCGCTCCGTCAGCCGGCGGGCGCGCTCCCCGGCCGGGAGCGTCTCCCAGGCCGCCGGGGGGCGGAACCCCAGGCGTGACGCCAGGAAGCGGGTGGCCTCCTCCGCCGCGGCGGCGTCGCCCGTCTCCAGTCGCTGGAGGAGCTCCGCGGACCGGTCCCGGAGCTCTAGGAGGTAGCCCCCCAGGACCTCCTTCCAGCGGGCGGCCTCGGGCTTCACGCGGTCGGGCTGGACGTTGTCGATGTTCTTGACGAAGACGAGGTCCCCGCCGTCCCGGGCCACGGCGTCCAGGTTTCCCAGCAGCGCCCCGTGGCCGCCGGGCCGGAGCAGGAGGCGGCCGTCCGCCCGGCGGAACGGCTCGCCGGCCTCGGTCTCGGGCGGCCCGTCCAGGGTGAGGGCCAGGGTGTCCGTCGACGGCGACTGGATGGAGAAGGAGACCTGGAAACGGGCCCGGAGACGCCCTTCGAAGCGACTCCGTGCCGAGGCCAGGTGCCGGGCGATCCGCTCCCGGTCGTCCGGCGGCACGGTGCAGTGGATGCGGACCCGCCCTTCGCCGTCGGCCAGGAAGGCGGCCCCCTCGACGAGCTGCTCCTCGAAGGCGGTCCGCACGTCGTCGCCATCCGGGGGGCCGTAGCGGTGGAAGGGGATCAGGGCCTTGGGCAGGCCGTCGTAGCCCAGGCGGTCCGGGGCCAGCAGGGCCTGGAGGAGGGCCCCGGCGTCGCCCCGGAGGCGGAGGTCCTCGAGGTCCTGGCCGCGGGCCGCGAGCTCGGAGGCGAGCTCCCCGGCGAAGGGGAAGCCGTGGAGCTCCGCCACGAACCGGAGGGGGTCGCCCGCCGCGGGGTCCCCCGACTCCCGCCGGCGCTCCACCTCCCGGCCGAGCTCCCCCGGGCGACCGGCGTACTCCACCCAGGGCAGGAGGGTTTTGAACATGCGGCTCGCGGCGCCGGAGGCGGGCACGAACTTCCCGGTCCACCCGGCGGCGCGGGCCTCGCGGTAGCGCGCCACCAGCCGGTCGTGATCGTCCGGCTCCAGGCGGGTGATCCCGTCGTCGGCG
Organism: Thermoanaerobaculia bacterium; assembly: GCA_046538065.1. Taxonomy (GTDB): domain Bacteria; phylum Acidobacteriota; class Thermoanaerobaculia; order Multivoradales; family DATKCC01; genus JBKHJP01. The sequence goes on from JBKHJP010000191.1 coordinate 1,945, forward strand.
GTGCAGGGGCGGTCGAGGTGCGGCGGGGGCGGCGGATCGTGCAAGAGGCCGAGCTGGCGCTCCGCCTCCTCCCGGGAGATGCCGTGCTCCGCGAGCTGCACCAGGTCTGCTTCGGTGAGGTGCGTCATGGCTGGTTCCGATCGGTGCGCTGAAGCGCACCCTACGGTCCGGAATCCGTGTAGGGTGCGCCTCGGCGCACCGGCCCGGCGCAGGCTTCGACTCTGCGCGGTGCGCTCGAGCGCACCCTACGGTCTCTACCGGACGGCCGCTTCCGGGTAGACCGGCAGCCCCTCGATGTCCGCCAGGCGCGGCGCCCGGCGGTCCTTCTCGGAGAGGAGGGGCTCCGCCACCGGCCACTCGATCCCGATCTCCGGGTCGTCCCAGGCGATCGCCAGCTCGTCGTCGCGGTCGTAGAGGGCGGTGCACTTGTACTCCACCTCCGCCGTCTCGGTCACGACGCAGAAGCCGTGGGCGAAGCCCTCCGGGACCCAGAGCTGGCGGAAGTCCTCCGCCGAGAGCTCCACGCCCGTCCAGCGGGCGAAGGTGGGCGAGCCCCGGCGGATGTCCACCGCCACGTCGAAGATGGCCCCATGCACGGCCCGCACCAGCTTGCCCTGGGGCCTCCGCCCCTGGGCGTGGAGGCCCCGGAGGATCCCCCGGCCGGAGCGGGAGTGGTTGTCCTGGACGAAGGTGGCGCCGATGCCGCCGGCGGTGTACTTCTCCCGGTGGTAGGTCTCCAGGAAAAAGCCGCGGTCGTCCCGGTGGACCGTGGGCTCCACCACCACGACGCCCGGCAGCTCCGTTTCGAGGAAGCGCATCAGGCGCCTCCACTTCCCGCGGCGCCTCCCGCCGCTTCCCGCGGGGCCGGTCCACCCGGCGCGTCCTCTTCGCCGCTCCCGGCCAGGCCCAGGCGCTCCCGGCGGTAGGTGCCGGACTGGACCCGTTCGCACCACTCCTGGTGCTCCAGGTACCAGCGGACCGTCGCCGCCAGGCCCGACTCCAGGTCGTGCCGGGGGGACCAGCCGAGCTCGCGGCGGGCCTTGGCGTCGTCGATGGCGTAGCGCCGGTCGTGCCCCGGACGGTCGGCCACGAAGGTCACCAGGTCGCGGTAGCTCCGGGCGCCCCGTGCGGCGAGGGCCGGGTTGTCCGCCGCCGGGCGCTCGGCGTCCAGCAGGTCGCACAGGAGCTCCACGATCTCCAGGTTGGTCCGCTCGCTCCGGCCCCCCAGGTTGTACTTCTCCCCGGGGCGCCCCGCCTCCAAAGCCCGGAGCACCCCCCGGCAGTGGTCCTCGACGTAGATCCAGTCGCGCACGTTCGAGCCGTCGCCGTAGACCGGCAGGTCCCGGCCTTCCAGGGCGTTCAAGATCATCAGGGGGATCAGCTTCTCCGGGAACTGGTACGAGCCGTAGTTGTTCGAGCAGTTGGTGATGAGCGCCGGCAGCCGGTAGGTCTTCCAGTAGGCCCGGACCAGGTGGTCGGCGCCGGCCTTGGTGGCGGCATAGGGGGAGTTGGGGGCGTAGGGCGTCTCCTCCGAGAAGAGCCCCTCGGTCCCCAGGGAGCCGTAGACCTCGTCCGTCGAGACGTGGACGAACCGGAAGGCCTCCGCTTCGGCGCCGGGGGCTCCGGCCAGGTGGCGCCGGGCCGCCTCCAGGAGCTCGAAGGTGCCCATCACGTTGGTGGCGACGAAGTCCCGCGGGTCGTCGATGGAGCGGTCGACGTGGCTCTCGGCGGCGAAGTTGACGACGGCCCGGGGCCGGTGGTCGGCGAAGACCTTGCGGACCGTTTCGCGCTCGGCGACGTCGCCCTGGATGAAGACCACCCGGCCGTCCTCCAGGAGGTCGGCCAGGTTGTCCAGGTTGCCGGCGTAGGTGAGCTTGTCCAGGACCACCACCGGAGCGTCAAGCTCCCGGTGGGCGAGCCGGACGAAGTTGCTGCCGATGAACCCGGCGCCGCCGGTGACGAGGATGGAGGTCATGGGACGTGGGGTGAGTTGCCGGCCGGGTGCGGGGCCGGTTCGGCATCGAGATTTTTCGGCCGGCCGTCCGTTGGGGATGGCGTGCGGCCGGGGACGATGCAGTATCGAGATCCTTCGACTCCGGCCGTCCCTTCGGGACGGCCTTCTAGCCGGGGGCGCTTCGGCATTGAGATCCTTCGACTCCGGCCGTCCCTTCGGGGACGGCCTTCTAGCCGGGGGCGCTTCGGCATTGAGATCCTTCGACTCCGGCCGTCCCTGCGGGACGGCCTCCGCTCAGGATAGCCTCTCGCGAGCCGGATTTCCGGCTCGCGAGAGGCTAGCATAGCGCCCCGATGACTTACCTCCAGGCTGTGGTCCTCGCCCTGGTCCAGGGGGCGACGGAGTTCCTGCCCATCAGCTCCTCGGCCCACCTGGTCCTGGTGCCCCGGCTCCTGGGCTGGCCGGACCAGGGCCTGGGGTTCGACGTGGCCACCAACACGGGCACCCTGGTGGCGGTGATGGCCTACTTCCGCCGGGAGCTCACCGGGCTGGGGGCGGCGGGCCTCCGGGCCCTCCGGCCGCAGGGGGCCGGCGGGGAAGCGCCGGCGGCGCGATTCCAGGATCCCGAGGCCCGCCTGGCGCTCCTCGTCGTCCTCGCGACGGTCCCGGTGGCGGTGGCCGGCCTCCTCTTCCACGACTGGGTCTCCACCGCCGGCAGGGATCCCGTGCTGATCGCCGCCACCTCCATCGGGTTCGGCCTGCTCCTGGGATGGGCCGACCGGGCCGGAGCGCGGCGCCGGGAGCTGGGCTCCGTGGGCTCCGTCGACGCCGCCGTGGTGGGGCTGGCCCAGGCCCTGGCCCTCGTCCCGGGTACGTCGCGCTCCGGGATCACCATCACCGCCGGCCTCGCCCGCGGCTTCACCCGGGAGGACGCGGCGCGGTTCTCCTTCCTCCTCTACGTCCCGGTGGGAATCCTGGCGGCGGGCAAGGAGCTCTGGGACTTCCTGGCCGCCGGAGAGGGCCTGGGTGCCGTGGGCCCGACCCTGGTGGGGTTCACCGTCTCGGCGGTGACCGCCTACCTCGCCATCGGCGCCCTCCTCGCCTGGGTCCGCCGCCAGAGCCTCGCGGTGTTCGTCGTCTACCGGGTCGTGCTGGGGCTGGTGATCCTGGCGGTGGTGTATCTGTAGCGAGGCTCCGCCTCAGACCGCGAGGGGGGTCGGCGAAGGTGACTCCGGGCGGCGCCGGTCCCCCTGCCCCGGTCAACTCACGGGGAAGCCCGGACCGGCCCGAGCCTATCCACCCAAGCAGAGATCCTCTGGATCACCCCCCTCTCCCTCGGTCCCTCTCCACCCCCTCAAGAGGGGGGAGAGGGACGCCCCCGCCCGCATCCGTGCTCAGACGGCAAGAGAACCGAATCCCGGTGCGACAGGGTCGCACCCTACGTTCGAGCGGCTTCCACGAACGGTGAAGGGGCTTGGGGCGGCTCGGGCGGGCTTCCCGCGGCAGCGACCTCGAAGCGCCGGCCGCTTCCAGCCGTAGGACCTCCCGATACCTCCACGCGCCGGCGCTGAGCGGAGCCGCGCGCCCTCCGCCCCCACGACCTCGATGCGCGCGGCGTTCGCAGCCGCCGGAAGCCCGCCCGAGCCGCGCCAAGCCCTCACCACGAACGTCGAAGAGGGGACCGGGCCGGGGAGGAGCCGGTCCCGGCCGGAGGGCCGTGAGCCGGAGGGCCGTGAGGTGGAGGGCTTTCAGAGGGGCCGTCACGAACGGTGAAGGGGGGCGTGGGCGCGGGTCCCGGCCAGAGGGCCTCTGAGGCGGAGCCGCTCTCAGAAGCTGCGGCGTCCGATGCCGCTCCGCGCGGAGCCGAAGCGGAGGCGGGCGCTCACCGGCCACTCCACCACGAAGCGCCCGCCGACCCGCAGGCCGGGACCCGCGCCCACGCCCCCCCCACCACCAACGCTCAGCCGCCCAGCAACCCCTGCTTCAGCTTCCCGGTCGCCGGGTGCTCGCCGATGAATGACGCGAACAGCGCGTCCGCGAACTCCTTGCCCTCGAGGACCCCCTTCTCCTCCCCGGCCACCTCGATGGTCGTCCCCTCGCCCGGAACGTACGTGAAGACCATCCGGTCGCCATCGGAAAGGTCCTCCATCCACGAGCAGAGGGTCTCGAAGCTCGTCTCCAGCTCCGCCGGGGCGTCCGGTCGGTTGGCCTCCAGGCCGTCGGACCACGCATCGCAGACCTGCTGGCGCGTCACGTCCCGGACGAAGGCAACCTCCAGACGCCGGGGGGCGTCGGCGGCGAGGACCGCTTCCCCCGAGCTCTCCGGCGAGGGCAGGTACAGGCCGGCGACGTAGACGTCCACGAAGAACCTCTCGCGCAGGCCCATGCCGTTCAGGACCAGGGACTGCCCGTCCACCTCCGCCTCCTCGGCCATCGAGACCCCGGCGAGCTCGGCGCCGGAGGCGGGAGCCGGGGTGAGGAGGAGGAGCGGCGCGGCGAGGGCGGCGGCCAGCAGGCGGGGTACGGCGTGACTCATGGTGGTTCCTCCGCGGGTTGTCCGCCCCCGGCTCGTCCCCGGAGCCGGCCGGGCGGGGTAGACTCTGTACAGTCTGACACAGGCTCTCGACCCCGGCCGCCGGGCCCCCCCCGATCCGGGACGGTCCGGTCCGCCCCGGAGCCGCCACCGACCCCCCCCCGCCCGGAACCTCGGGGAGATCGCCTGATCGGCACGATGACCGACGCCGAGCTCGTCGAGCGCGCCCTGGAGGGCTCCGAGGACGCCTTCACCGAGCTCGTGGCCCGCTACGAACGGCCGGTCTTCACCCTGGTGCTGCGCATGGTGCGGGATCGCCCCGTGGCGGAGGAGCTGGCCCAGGAGGCGTTCCTCAAGGCGTTCGACCGCCTGGCGTCGTACGATCGGTCCCGGAAGCTCTCGAGCTGGCTGTTCAAGATCGCCCACAACGCGGCGATCGACCACCTCCGGCGCCAGCGCCTGGCCACCGTCTCTTTGGATGAGCCGGTGGGCGACGAGGCGGACGCGCCGGCCCGGACGGTGGAGGACCGGGACGCCGAGACGCCGGCCGACGTTGCGGAGCGGGCCGCGCTCTCCCGGGCCCTGACCCGGGCGGTGGGCGGGCTCCGGCCCGAGTACCGCGAGGTGGTCCTGCTACGGTTCCAGGCCGGCCTGGAGTACGGCGAGATCGCCGAGGCGACGGGCCACCCCCTGGGGACGGTGAAGACCTACATCCACCGGGCCCGGAAGGAGCTGGCGGCGCTGCTGGAGGCGGAGGGCTGGGGCCTCGAAACCCGGGGAGGCCGGAGATCGTAAGGCGGGGTGGACGAGGACCCACCGGACCCGGCGACCGGGCGGAGCGGAGCCGAACCGAACCATGACGCGACGAGCCGAAGAGGAGCTGCTACGGGCCTGGGGCGACGCCGAGGCTCGGGACGACGACGGCGCGGCGGAGGCCGCCCTCGGCGCCCTGTTCCGGAGCGTGCCCCTGGAGGCGCCGTCGCCGGGCTTTGCCGCCCGGACCGCGGCGCTGGCACGGGCTCGCAGAGCTGCCGCGGCGGCCGAAGCGCCGGCGCCGGTCCCAGCCGGGACGCGCTGGGCGGCGGCGATTCTGGGCCTGCTCTCCGCGGGGACTCTGGCCCTCGCCAGCCTGGCGGTCACGATCCTGCCCCGGGTGGAGTCGCCGGCCCTCCTGAACTGGGGCGGCGCCGTCCGCGCCTTCCACCGGGTGCTCGTGGCCACTTGGGAGTGGATCGCCTCCGGGCTCGCCCTGTGGTCCCGGGCCGCGGAGTGGAGCGCCGCCCTGGTCCAGGTCCTGTCGGTCCCGGAGGTGGCGGTGGCGCTGCTCGCCTCGGCGCTGGCCGCGGCCCTGGCCCTGTCCGGTCTCCGTCGCATCCTCGCCCACGAGAGGGAGCTGATCCATGCCGAACCGACCTGATCGAGCCGCCTTCTGGAGTCGCATCCGCCGGACGGGCCCCGGAGCTCGTTGCGTCGTGGCTCTCCTCCTCGCGTTCGGGGGAGCCGCACCTGCGACCGCCCAGGAGGGGTCGCCCTCGGCCCAGGTCTCCGCCGCCGCGGAGGCGGAGACGGCCGCGGAGCTGCGCGAGCGCGTCGAGGCCGCCTTCGAGGTCCTGCCGTTCCGTGGCGGGCTCCTCCTCCGGCCCCGCGAGGACTACCGGGGCATCCGCACCGTCGAGC
>JBKHJP010000192.1:0-8082 GCA_046538065.1 Thermoanaerobaculia bacterium
CGGCGGCCAGGTTCTCGGCGTAGCGGTAGGTGATCCAGGCGTCGTCCACCTGGAAGCCGGAGACGAGGGCCACCCAGAGGCGCACCCCCAGGGCCAGGCAGACGGCGGCCCCAGCGACCCCCCACAGCAGCCGCCGGTCTTCCCGGCGACCCGGCCCCCGCCCGGCCGCCGCGCGATCCCGCGTCCACGCCACGTCAATCCCTCCCCGATCGATCCCGGGAGGCTACCCCACGGAAATGATCGTAGAAAGCCAAGGGTCGTCAACGGGCCGAGCGGCCCAGGGCTAGATGAAAGACGCTGTGACTCCTGCGTACCGCCCTGGATTTCTGCCGCGGAGCCTCCTGACGACGAAGTTTACCGGGAGCTCACACGTGACGGAGCGGAGGGGTGGGGGCGTCCCTCTCCCCCCCTGGAGGGGGTGGGAGAGGGATTGAGGGAGAGAGGGGGTGATCCAGAAGGTCTCTGCGTGGGTGGATAGGCTCGGGCCGGTCCGGACTCGCCACCAAGGCCGAACGGTGCGGGGGGAGGATGCGTCCGGAGTCGACGACGCTGAACGCATCCCTCCCGCAACGCCGGTGCCCCTCCCTAATGATGCAGCTCGGGCCGCCGGGCTTCGCCGTCGCCGGTCTCGTCGCCGAAGAGGAGCTTGCCCTCCCGGAACGAGGCCCCCCGGAGCGTCAGGGCCAGGACCTCGCCGAGCTCGTCGGCCAGGAAGACCTCGATGGACTCCCGGACGTCCTCCGGGAGATCCTCCAGGTGGGACTCGTTCTCCTTCGGCAGGACCACCTTGGTGATCCCGGCCCGGACGGCGCCCAGGACCTTCTCCTTGACGCCGCCGATGGGCAGCACCCGGCCCGACAGCGTGATCTCGCCGGTCATGGCCACGTCGTGGCGCACGGGCCGGTGCGACAGGGCCGAGACCAGGGCCGTGGCCATGGTGACCCCCGCCGACGGGCCGTCCTTCGGGATCGCCCCCGCCGGCACGTGGACGTGCACGTCGCCGTCGAACGCCTCGTCCGGGACGCCCAAGGGCCCGGCGTGGGCCTTGGCGTAGGTCAGGGCGGCCCGGGCCGACTCCTTCATCACGTCGCCGAGCTGACCCGTAAGGACCAGCTCCCCCTTGCCCTTCATGGGCGAGGCCTCGACGAACATGATGTCGCCGCCGGTGGGTGTGTAGTACATCCCCGTGGCGATGCCCACCTTGTCCTCGGTGAGGGCCTTCTCCGGGTGGACCTTCGGCCGGCCCAGGAGCTCGGTCACGCGGCCGGCATCCACCTCGACCCGCTCGGTCTTCCCGGTGGCGATCCTGCGGGCCACCTTGCGGCAGAGCTTGCCGATGGCCCGCTCGAGCTGGCGTACGCCGGCTTCCCGGGTGTAGCGGCTGATGACGTCGGAGATCGCGTCCTCGGAGATGGCGATCTGCTCGTCGGTCAGGCCGTTCTCCCGGACCTGGCGCGGGACCAGGTAGCGCCTGGCGATCTCCAGCTTCTCGCGCTCCGTGTACCCGGCGAACTCCACCACCTCCATGCGGTCCAGGAGCGGTCCGGGGATGTTCTGGAGGAAGTTCGCCGTGGCGATGAAAAGCACCTCCGAGAGGTCGTACGGCACCCCCAGGTAGTGATCCGTGAAGGTGTGGTTCTGGGCCGGGTCCAAAACCTCCAGGAGCGCGCTCGCCGGATCACCCTGGAACGAGATCCCCAGCTTGTCCACCTCGTCGAGGAGGAAGACGGGATTCTTGGTGCCGGCCTGGCGCATGCCCTGGATGATCCGCCCCGCCATGGCGCCGACGTAGGTCCGGCGGTGGCCGCGGATGTCGGCCTCGTCCCGGACGCCGCCGAGGGAGATCCGCACGTACTTCCTGCCCATGGAGCGGGCGATGGAGCGGGCCACCGAGGTCTTGCCCACGCCCGGAGGGCCGGCGAAGAGGAGGATCGGTCCCTTGCTCGCCCCGTCGTCCACGGTACCCGGGGGCTCGCGCCGGTCGTCGTCCGGGGCGTCGCCGGGAGGGGTCTGGGGAGTCTCGGAGCCCGGCGGGGCCGGAGCCGGCGAAGCCTGGATGGGCCCCGTGCCCTCGGGCACCGGACCGCCGCCCTCGCCCAGGGGCGGCAACCCGTCGGGTTCCTCCTCGGCTTCCTCCCGCTCGGCGGCGCGCCGGCGTTCCTCGCGCATCTGGCGTACGGCCAGGAACTCGAGGACCCGGTCTTTGACGTCCTCCAGGCCGTAGTGATCCTCCTCCAGGACCTCCTCGGCCCGGGTCAGGTCCAGGTGGTCTTCGCTGCGCTCGTTCCAGGGCAGCTCCAGGACGGTCTCCAGGTAGTTGCGGATGATCTGCGACTCCATGGCCTCGCGGTTCATGCGCCCCAGGCGGCCGAGGTCCCGGTCCACCTCCTTGCGCACGTCCTCCGGGAGCTCCTTGGCGTCGAGCTTCTCCCGGAGCTCCTCCACGTCCCCTTCGCCGCCGTCCTCGCCCAGCTCCTTCTGGATGGCCTTGAGCTGCTCGCGCAGGAACATCTCCCGCTGGCGGTCGCCGATCTCCTCCTGGACCTTGGACTTGATGTCCTCCTGGGCCTCCAGGACGTGGAGCTGTCGCTGGACGTGGACCAGCACCCGGCGGAGCCGCTCCTCGACGGCCAGAGTCTCCAGGAGCATCTGCTTCTGGGCCTGGGGGATGTCGCTGTAGCCGGCCACCAGGTCGGCCAGGCGGCCTGGGTCGTCCACGTTGGACAGGAGCTGCTGGACCACCTCGCCAGGCAGGCCGGACTTCTCGCCCAGGTCCGCCGCCTTCTCCCGGGCCTCGCGGTAGAGGCCCTGGAAGGTGGGGTCGTCGTCGCTCAGGGGCTGGAGCTCCTCGGCGTCGCGGACCACCGCCTGGAAGTAGCCGTCCTCCTCGACGATGCGCACGGCGATGCCCCGGGAGTCGCCCTGGATGAGGAGCTGCATGCCGTTCAGGCCGCGCTGGATCTGGAGGATCCGGGCGACGGTGCCGATCGTATAGAGGTCCTCCGGGCTGGCGTCCTCCTTCGGGTCCCTCTGGGAGACCGCGAAGATCCGGGGCGTCTCGCCCTCGGCCAGAGCGGCCTCGATCGCCTTCAAGGTCCGGGGCCGGCCGGCCTGGATCGGGGCGGTCACCCCCGGGAAGAGGACGAAGTTGCGCAGCGCCAGGACCGGAAGCTGATTTCTCTCTGTCATAGGGTCGTCCTGCTGTCGATGCTGGTCCTCGATCGTCCTGCCGGCCACCCGCTCGCGATGCAAACGCGCCACCCAAGGAGGCGCGTGAGCCGAAGACGAGGGCCCGCGGACCCGATTCCCACCCCTCGCAGCTGTGTGCCCAAGATGTGAGGGGAGTGGGCTCAAGTCATACAAGGCAGGGGGCCGGGGGAAAATTCCCCTGTCCGGCGGGGGACCCCGGGCTGCTAGATCAGGCTGTGGGACTGGCCGCCGTCGACGTTGATCGAGGCCCCGGTGAGGAGGCTCGCCCGCGGGGACACGAGGAACGCCACGAGGTTCCCCACCTCTTCCCGGCGCCCGAAGCGGCCCAGGGGGACGTTCGCCTCGACGAACGCCTCCATGGCTTCCGGGTCCTCCCGGACCCGGCGGTCCCAGCTCCCGCCGGGGAAGCGGATCGACCCGGGTGCCACTGACAGCACCCGGATGCCCTCCGGGGCGAGCTCGGCGGCCATGCCCTTGGCCAGGCTGACGATGGCGGACTTGGTGGTGGTGTAGAGGGAGAGCCCCGGCGGGCCGGCCTCGCGCCCCCAGATCGAGGCGATGAAGACGATCGCCCCCCCGCCCGCGCGGCGCAGGTGGGGCACCGCCGCCCGGCTCGTCCGCACGGCGGAGCGGACGTTGAGCTCCAGCATGCGGGTCCAGTCCTCCTCGCTGGCCTCGGCGAAGGGCTTGCGCAGGCCGCCCCCGGCGTTGTTGACCAGGGCGTCGAGGCGGCCGAACCGGGCGGCCGCCTCGTCCAGCAGGTGCTCGCCGGCCCCGGGGTCGGTGACGTCCAGGGGCAGGGCCAGCACCTCGGCGCCGTGCTCGGCCTCCAAAGTGCCGGCCGCCTCCTGGAGGCCCTCCTCCCCCCGGGCGCAGATCGCCAGGCGGCAGCCCTCCCGGGCCAGGGCCTCGGCGATGCCGAAGCCGATTCCCCGGGAGGCCCCGGTCACCACCGCCACGCGTCCTTCGAGCTCCAGGTCCATCGCTGCCTCCTGTCGTCGATCGTGGCCCCTCACGGGTTCAAACAAGGAGTTGCTGCACCTGTTCCCGGGCCACCTTGCCCGAGCCGGTGCGGGGGAGCTCCTCCACGATCCTCCAGCGCTTCGGTACCTTGAAGGGTGCCAGGCGTTCCCGGCACCAGGAGGCCAGGGCGCCGGGGGACGGGGGGTCCGCCGCGTTCCGGGGCACGAGCGCCGCCGCCAGCAGGTGGCCCCACTCCGGGTCGGGCACGCCGGCGACCGCCACCTCCGCCACGGCCGGGTGCTCCCGGAGGACCCGCTCCACCTCCCGGGGCGAGACGTTCTCGCCGCCGGTGACCACGAGCTCGTCCAGCCGGCCCTCGACCCACAGGAAGCCGTCCCCGTCCAGGCGGCCCAGGTCCCCGGTGGCGAGCCAGCCGCCGGGCCCCGCCGCCTCCTGGCAGACCATGGGGCCGCGGACGGCGATCTCCCCGGGCTCTCCCGGCTTTGCACCCGAGCCGTCCTTCCGGCGGATGGCCACCTCGGCGCCCGGGAGGGGCAGGCCCGCCGAGGCCCACCTGGGCCGGGGCGCCCCCGGCGGCAGCGTCGCCACCTGGGAGGCGGTTTCGGTCATCCCGTAGGTGGTGAGGACCGGCAGGCCCCGGTCCCGGGCCGCCGCCACCAGCTCCGGGTCCGCCGGCCCGCCGCCCAGGAGGACGGCCCGGAGACGGGGCGAGGCGAGGGGCTCCCGGTTCCCGGGCTCACCGGTGGCCGATCCCCCCGGATCGTCTCCCCTCGCGTCCGGCGCCACCTCCAGGAACCGCCGGAGCATCGTCGGTACCAGGGAGGCCAGGCTCACGCGCCCGGAGCTCAAACGCTCCCCCACGGCAGCCGGGTCGAACCCGTCCAGCAGGGTGACGCAGGTGCCCTGGAGCACCGAGCGCACCAGGATCGCGAGTCCCCCGACGTGGGCCAGGGGCAGGCAGCAGAGCCAGTCGTCGTCCGGGCGAATCCCCAGGTTCCAGGCGGAGGCCGCCGCGCTCGCCAGGTGGTTGCCGCAGGTCAAGGGCACCGGCCGGGGGCGGCCGGTCGTGCCGGAGGTGAAGAGGACGGAGGAAACGGCGTCGGCTCGCCGGGGCGCCGGCGGCGGGTCGAAGCCGCCACCCGGCGCCTCTTCCGCCACGGCGCTCGCCGCCAGCACGGGGCACGGCAGGCTCGGGCGGACCACGGGGCTCGCCACCGGGTCCTCCGCCTCCGTCACCAGAAGGCGGGCCTTCGCCGCCTTCAGCAGGTCCGGCACCTCCGCCGGCGCCAGCTTCGGGTGGATCTCCACCAGCACGGCGCCGGCCCACGCCGCCCCGTGGATCGCCACCACGTGCTCCAGGCGATTGCCCAGGCGGACTGCGACCCGCTCCCCCGGACCGACCCCGGCCTCTCGGAAGACCTCGGCCGCCCGCGCCGCCGCCCCCGCGAGCCCGGCGTACGTCAGCACCCGCTCGCCGGCGCGCACGGCGGGGGCGTGCGGGTTCGCCCGGGCCTGCCGCGCCAGCCAGTTCATGCCGCTAGGCACCAAGAACCCCGCAAGCGCCAATCCCGGTCATTTGGGATACACTGTACTCCCGCATTCAGAGTACAGAAGAGGCACGCTACTGGGACTCATATGCGCTGGTCAGAAACACGAGCCCGGGTATTCCAAGTGTTGTCCGTGGGCGAGAAGGGGGCTGGCACCCTGGCCATCATCGCTCTCCTCGCCGTTAGACTGCCAGACTCAAGCCTTCCAAAGTCGCTCAGCTTCGCCGAACAGCTCGCCGGCTGGGCCGTTCCGGTAGCCATCATCGCTCTCTTGGCGCAAGTGGGGGGACGACTGCTAAGATCGATGCTAGGTGCACCGGCGATTTGGGGCACTGTACACGAAATGCTTGACCACCTTCGCGACGAGATCCTTGGGAACGAACTCGACGCCTCGCCTCAACACGCTCACCGGGCGACCCTTTTCAAGCGCCGCTTGGCGCTTCCTTGGCCTCCGGTAACATGGCTTCAGCACGGTTGGCTCGTCCCTGTGGAGCGCTCCGGCTACACTACCCGTAGGAGGACCTGCAGATGGCGTGCTGGAGACGACTCTTCGGAAGCCGAAGGAATCGCTGGTACCGCTTGGGTCAACAATGGAGTCATCGTTGTCACTCACGAGGACTTGCCTGACCCTGCAGAACCCGGTTTGTCCTCGGAGGAGGTTGAAACAAGGATTGAAGAATACGCGAGCAAGACCTTCGTCTCCAAGGATTGGGTTCGTGATCATCTAAGGCGTGCTCAGGAGACTGGCCCTGGCTTGCCGCGATATTTTTGCGGGATTCCGGTTCTTGTTAAGGGTAAGCCGTGGGGAGTTATTGTGATCGATAGCACCAGCAAGAGTCTCAGGGATGCAGAAGAGGTCCGAAGGATATATCGCCTCTCGGGAAAAGCGTTAGGGAGCCTGCTTACTCACGACGGCATATTAAAAAGGGGCTAACGCATGGGTTCCAAGGCCAGCGGAACGGAAGAAGCGCACGTCTGGAAGAGAGTTGACCCAGCGGATATAGACGATCTGGCTAGAGAGGGCAGAGGTCGGGGAGGCGTAGGGGTTCGCGTACATGTGTCCCCCTATGACGTCCCTGATCGGATTGAGGGTTTCCGGCGCGAACGGGACGGCCGATTCAGAATCCAATTTCATTATCTGGACGACGACGAGCCAGAGCTCCTCGCAGCGAAAGAAGCCTTTGTCGTCGTGAAGGTCGGTCGATTCAGCAAGAGAATTTCTAGTATCGAAATCGACATAGAGAAGGCCGGCGCAGATTGGGTCAGCCTTGTGCTGTCTACCTTACGTTCCCTAGACTCCCCAGACGCTCCGAGCCTGAATCTGAAGGCGACCAGTCGTGCATTCCAACAGTTCGCAAGGGAAATGCCTGCCGCGGCGAGTGTCTGACGTCTGGCATCTTATCCTGGGCCCATTGTCCAGGCTAACTCAAAGAACAACTCCAACGGCGTACAACCCCCCGAACGCCACCAGCAACCGGGCGGTCTCCGCCAGGGCGGTGTTGAGGGCCGCGCCGTCCACCCCGCCGAAGAGCTTCTTGAGCGGCGGCGCCGCCAGCGGCAGGCAGAGCCAGGGCAGCAGGATCCAGCTCCCGCCGCCGCCGGCGCCCGGTCCTAGGACCCACTGGAAGAGGGGCACGGCGTACGCCGCCGCCAGGAGGACGACGTACTCCCCCCGGGCGAACCCGCGGCCGAAGCGCACCGCCAGCGTCCGCTTGCCGGACTCCCGATCGGTGGGGGCGTCCCGGTAGTTGTTGACCACCAGGACCGCCACCGCCAGGCAGCCCACCGGGACCGACGCCCAGAGGGCTTCCACCGGCCAGCGGAGCGTCTGGACGTACGCGGTTCCCGCCACCGCCACCGGCCCGAAGAAGACGAAGACGAAGAGGTCCCCCAGCCCCAGGTAGCCCAGGGACCACCGTCCACCGGCGGTGTAGCCGACCCCGGCTGCCACCGACGCCACGCCGATGACCACCACCGGCCAGCCGGCGTGGAGGGCCAGGTAGAGCCCGCACACGGTGGCCAGGCCGAAGGCCAAGGCGGCGCCGGCGCGCATGGCCGCCGGCGTCAGGAGCCCCGCCGCCACCGCCCGGGTGGGGCCCACCCGGTCCGCCGTGTCGGCGCCGTGGACGAAGTCGAAGTAGTCGTTGGCGAAGTTGGTGCCGACCTGGATCCAGAGCGCCCCGACCAGAGCCGCCAGGGCCGGGAGCGCCGCGAACCCGCCCGCGTCCAGGGCCACCGCGGAGCCCACCGCCACCGGCACAACCGCCGCCGCCAGGGTCTTGGGCCGGGCCGCCAGGACCCAGGCCCTGAGGCGCCCTCCGGAGGCGCGGCCCGGGGAGCG
>JBKHJP010000193.1:0-8062 GCA_046538065.1 Thermoanaerobaculia bacterium
GCCGGCTCTGTGGTTTCAGTGGGTTACGAGGGGTAGGTCAGGAGGTCTGGAGTCGCGCCGCGTCCTCGCTACCCTGATTCGGCTACTGGGAGACTTCGACCTGGCGGAGGAGGCGTTCCAGGACGCCTTCGGGCCGGCACTCGACACTGACCGCGGGACGGCGTGCCCGTCAACCCCCGCGCCTGGCTGGTCTCGACCGCCCGCTCCCGGGCCATCGACACCCTGCGGCGACGCGCCCGCTTCGACGCCTCCTAGGGAAAGATCGCCGGGCGCCTCTACGCCGGCGCCACCGCGACCGAGGCCTGGGAGTGGGACGACGAGGCCATCGAGGACGACCAGCTCCGGCTGATCTTCGTCTGCTGCCACGTAGCCCTGCCGCCTGACACCCGGGGGCCGCTGACCCTCTGGGAGGTCTACGGTCTCACCACCGAGGAGATCGCCCGCGCCTTCCTGTCCTCCACGCCCACGCTGGCCCAGCGGATCCTGCGCGCCAAGGCGAAGATCCGCGACGCCCGCAGCGACGGTGATGGCCTCGGACGGCAACTGCTCCGGGCAACCCCCCTTCGGAAGCGTCGCACTCACGATCACCGTTCCCGACGCCGCCACGGCGGACCGATTCTTCGGCGCCCTGGCGGAGGAGGGCGAGGTCCAGATGCCCATGGGCGAAACCTTCTGGTCGCCACGCTTCGGGATGGTGACCGACCGCTTCGGCGTCCTGTGGATGACCAACCAGGACCCGGAGGCCGTTCGGCCGGCGGGCGCCTGATCCGGCCCCCGGCGGCGGCCCTGGACCCCGGCTCCGTCCAGTGCGCCGACGCCACGCCCGATGGGCTGGCCTCACCGGTCTTCGCGGCCGGGGGAGACATCGGCGCTCTCGATCACTGCAGTGCCACGGTGGACTGCGGTGGGGGGCAGAGTGTCTCCTGCTCCGGGCACGAGAAGTGCCGCGGCGTGCCCGGCGACTGTTCCTCGGGAATCCGGGGCCGCGTCGTCTGTGACGGCGTGGTGACCAAGGGCCCGGTGTGTGCCTGCCAGGAAGCGAAACTCGGCTCCTCTCCACGGGCACCTGCTGCAACTGCTTCGACTCGGGAGGCGAGCTCAAGGAGTTCCAGGAGTGCGTCAACGGGGCCTGGGAGACGACCAGTAGCTTCTGCTCACCCCCGACCACGGCATGCCCGGTTTGCCAGCCCGGTTTGCCAGTGAGGTAGGCGGCCGGCGTCTTCGCCGGGACGCCCCTGGCCCAGGGCTACTCCAGGCCCACGGAGACCCGCTCCGCCCGCCAGATCTCGCGGTTGTACTCGGCGATGGTGCGGTCGGAGGAGAAGCGGCCGCTCATGGCGGTGTTGAGGATGCTCGAGCGGGCCCAGGCGTCGGCGTCGCGGTAGTGGCGGGCGGCACGCTCCTGGGCCTCCAGGTAGGAGCGGAAGTCGGCGGTGACCATCCAGGGATCGCCGTCGTGGACGAGCTGCCGCAGGATCGGGTCGAAGACGCCGGGCTCCTTGGCGTCGAAGGCGCCCCGGGCCAGCAGGTCGATCACCCGGGAAAGGTCCGGGTCGGTGTCGATCACCGCCCGGGGGTCGTGGCCGGGGCGGCGCAGCTCCACCTCCCTCGCCGTCAGCCCGAAGCGGAAGAAGTGCTCCTCCCCCACCGCCTCGAGGATCTCGACGTTGGCGCCGTCCAAGGTGCCGAGGGTGAGCGCCCCGTTCATCATCAGCTTCATGTTGCCGGTGCCGGAGGCCTCCTTGCCGGCCATCGAGATCTGCTGCGAGAGGTCGGTGGCCGGGCAGATGGCCTCCATGGCGGTGACCCCGTAGTTGGGGAAGAAGACCGCCTGGAGCAGGCCGTGGACCGCCGGATCGGCGTCGATCGTGCGGGCCACGCTCGCCACCAGCTTCACGATGAGCTTCGCCATCCGGTAGCCGGGGGCGGCCTTGCCCCCCACCAGCACGGCCCGGGGGGTCCACTCGCCGGCGTCGCCGCGGCGGATCCGGTCGTAGAGGTGGATCAGGTGGAGGGCGTTCAAGAGCTGGCGCTTGTACTCGTGGATCCGCTTGACCTGGACGTCGAACATCGCGTCCAGGTCGAAGCCCACGCCGCACCGCTCGGCCACGAGGCGGGCCAGGCGCTCCTTGTTGGCGCGCTTGACGGCCCGCCAGCGCTCGCGGAACGCCGGATCCTCCGCCAGGGGGGCGACGCCTTCCAGGCGCTCCAGGTCGGTCACCCAGCCGGGCCCCAGGACCTCGTCCAGCACGGCGGAGAGGTCCGGGTTGCAGGCCGCGAGCCACCGCCGCGGCGTCACGCCGTTGGTCTTGCTGTTGAACTTCTCCGGCCAGAGCTCGTGGAAGTCCCGGAAGACGCTCCGCGTCAGGAGCTCGGTGTGGAGCCGCGCCACCCCGTTGACCGAGAAGCTCCCCACCACGCCCAGGTGGGACATGCGGACCTGGGGGTCGTGGCCGTCCTCGAGGATCGCCATCCGGCGCAGCCGGGCGTCGTCGCCGGGCCAGCGCTCGGCGACCTCCGAGCGGAAGCGCCGGTCGATCTCCTGGATGATCTCGAAGGGCCGGGGCAGGAGCTCCCGGAAGAGCCGAACCGGCCAGCGCTCCAGGGCCTCCGGCATGAGGGTGTGGTTCGTGTAGGCCATGGTGGAGCGGGTGATCTCCCACGCCTCGTCCCACTCCAGGAGGTGCTCGTCCATGAGCAGGCGCATGAGCTCGGCGATGCCCACCGTCGGGTGGGTGTCGTTGAGCTGGAAGCAGTTCTTCGCGGCGAGCTCCGAAAAGTCGGAGCCCCGGTCCCGGGTCCAGCGGCGCAGGACGTCCTGGAGGCTGGCGCTCGCCAGGAAGTACTGCTGCCGCAGGCGCAGGC
Source organism: Thermoanaerobaculia bacterium (assembly GCA_046538065.1). Lineage (GTDB taxonomy): Bacteria > Acidobacteriota > Thermoanaerobaculia > Multivoradales > DATKCC01 > JBKHJP01. The sequence continues at coordinate 2,866 of JBKHJP010000193.1, forward strand.
GCTTGCCCGCCTCGCTCTCGTCACCCGGGTAGAGCACCATGGAGATGTTCTCGGCACGGTTCTTGGCCTGGACCGCGGCGGCGTAGTCGCCGGCGTTGAACTCCGCCAGGCTGAACTTCTCCGTCCCGGTGGCCTTCCACAGGCGCAGGCTGCAGACGACGCCGTTCCGGTAGCCGGGGACGGGGATGTCGTGGGGCACGCCCCAGACGTCCTCGGTGGCCACCCAGCGCACCCGGAGGTTGCCGTCGCCGTCGAGCTCCTTTTCCGTCCGGCCGCCGAAGCGCACCTTCTGGCTGTACTCCGGGCGCTCCACCTCCCACGGGTAGCCGTGGATCAGCCAGTGGTCCGGGTCCTCCACCTGCCAGCCGTCCACCAGGCTCTGGCGGAAGACGCCGTACTCGTAGCGGATGCCGTAGCCCATCACCGGCAGGCCCTGGGTGGCGCAGCTCTCCAGAAAGCAGGCCGCCAGGCGCCCGAGGCCGCCGTTGCCCAGCCCGGGCTCCAGCTCCAGCTCTTCCATGACCTCCAGGCGCTCCCCCAGGCGGGCGAGCACGGTGGAGACCGGCGCCCCCACGTCCAGGTTGAGGAGCGCGTTGCCCAGGGCGCGCCCCAGGAGGTACTCCATGGAGAGGTAGTACACCCGCCGGGCGCCCTGGGCGTGGCGCGAGCGCTTGGTGGCGGTCCAGCGCTCCATCACCCGGTCCCGCACCGCCAGGACCAGCGCCAGGTGGTGGTAGTAGGCGTTCCGGGACCAGCCGTCCCGCCCGAGGGTGTAGTAAAGGTAGTGCTCGAGGTCCTGCCCGAGGGAGTCGGCGTCCAGGCCCAGGCGGCCCCGCTCTGCTACTGCTGAAGAGCGTCGGTCCATACGTCTCGCAATCCAAGGGACCTGCCGGATCGGTGCCCCCCGCGAGGGCGGGGCCCCGAACGCGTCGCGCGGTGTCCGCAGGCTGTCCGGTAGGGCTCGGGGAATCTACCACGGGCGGGCAGGCCGTGCGACGGTCTGGGGATCGTCACGGCCCCGGCACCCTGCTGCCGCGACACCAGGGCAGGTTCGGAGGGGGGAGAGGTCGCCGGTTCGGCGCATGCACCCACGCGAAAAGGTGGGCGACGAACCCACCCGGCCGCGCCGAATAGGCGACCCCGCGGGGCGTTCCAGGGCCGGGCCCGCGGTGTTGTGATCGTTCGCACGGTCGGCGGATCCCTTGCGCCGGCAGCCAGGGCCTGGATCTTGCAACCCTGTGAACCCCGCATGTCGTCGATGAAGTCATTCCTTCTCAATCAGTTAGAGCCTGAACGGAGCAGTCGATGAGCACCACCCGCACCGAGCCCTCGCCGGGGGCCCCCTCGCCCGCGCCCAGCCACTCCTTCCGCGGGGAGCCCACCGCACCCCGGATCATCGTGGCCTCCCACGAGCTGCCGGTCGCCCTGAGCCCCGGAACCACCCGCCCGGCTTCGCCGGTGCGCTCGACCTGCGGCGGGCTGGTGAGCGGCGTGCACCCCGTGCTCGAGGGCCGGGGCGGCGTGTGGGTGGGCTGGCCAGGAGGCGCTCACGAAGGGGCTTCCCCGGCCCCCGCCCACCCAGGAGGTCCAGCCGGCCGGACGGAGGCCCCCTACGGTCTGCACGCGGTGGACCTGACGCCCGACGAGATCCGGGACTACGACCTGGGCTTCGCCAACCAGGTCCTGTGGCCGGTCTTCCACGGCCTGCCGGACCACAGCCTGATCGAGGCCGGCTACTGGCCCGCCTACCAGGAGGTGAACCGGAAGTTCGCCCAGGAGATCGCATCGGTCCACAGGAACGACGACCTGGTGTGGGTCCACGACTACCACCTGCTGCTGGTGGGCCGCGACCTCGCATCGTTCGGCGTTACACGGGGCGTGTCGTTCTTTCTCCACACCCCGTTCCCGCCCCCGGAGCTCTTCTTCCGCATCCCGTGGGCGGACGAGATCCTGGCGGCCTTGGCCGACTACGACCTGGTGGGCTTCCAGACCGACCGCCACGTGGCGAACTTCCTCGCCTGCGTGCGCCGACTGGATCCGGAGCCCCGCCTCGCCGCCGGCCAGCCGGTGATGAGCGTCAGCGCACGCATCGGCGGCACCACCCGGCGGTTCCGCGTGGGCGCCTTCCCCATCGGCGTCGACTACTACGAGATCGCCGCCGCGGCCGGCCGGGACGAGGTCACCGCCCGGGTGCGGGACCTTCGGCGCGGCCTCGGGCGGCGCAGGCTCCTCCTGGGCGTCGACCGGCTGGACTACACCAAGGGCGTGCGTCACAAGCTCAAGGCCTTCGCCGCCCTGCTGGAGCGCCATCCGGAGTGGCAGGGGGAGGTCGTGCTCCACCAGATCGTCATCCCGAGCCGCGAGGGCATCCCCGCCTACGATCAGCTCAAGCTCGAGATCGAGGGCCTGGTGGGCGAGATCAACGGCCGCTTCTCGCGGCCCGGCTGGGTCCCGGTCCAGTACCGCTACCGGTCCCTGGATCGCGAGGAGCTCCTGGTCCACTACCGGCTGGCGGACGTGGCCGTGGTCACGCCCCTCGAGGACGGCATGAACCTGGTGGCGAAGGAGTTCTGCGCCGCGGACGTGGACGAGCGCGGGGTGCTGCTCCTGAGCCGGTTCGCCGGCGCCGCAGCCCAGCTCTCCGACGGCGCCATCCTGGTCAACCCGTGGGACGAGGTGGGGCTGGCCGAGGTCTTCCACCGGGCCCTCACTCTGGGCCCGGAGGAGCGCCGCCAGCGCATGGAGCGCCTCCGGGCGACGGTGCGCAACGAAGACGTCTTCCGCTGGGCCGGGAGCTACCTCAAGGCGGCCCTGGCCGGTGCGCCCCGGGAGCACGCCGAGGCCGTCCTGGCCCATTGACCGGCAGGAGACCGTTAGGGGTGCGCCTCGGCGCACCGAAGGCGTGGCCCTTCCCAGTGTGTCTCCCGAAGCACGGTGCGCCGAGGCGCACCCGGCCCTGTAGGGGCGGAGCTTGCCTCCGCCCGGCCCGGGGAGGCCCCTTCGCCACGGGAGGAGGCGAGCTCCTCCCCTGCACTTGAATCGAGGGGGTTGGAGCCCGGCAGACGGAGTCATCACCGCCCTTGCCGGTACGATCGCCCCATGAGAGGTGGAGCATGAGCCGCTGGCACGGTCTGGAGATCGGAGCCGAGGGCACGGGAATCTCGCGGCCTCTGTCGGAGCAGATCAACCTCCTGGGCTCGCTTTTGGGCCAGGCGGTCCGGGACCAGGCGGGTCCCGGCACCCTGGAGCTGGTGGAGGAGCTCCGGGTGGCCTGCAAGAGGTCCGCCGCCGAGGGCGACCCGGCCCTCCGGCAGGCGGCCGCGGACCGCATCGCCGGCCTGGACCTGGACCAGATCCTCTGGCTGCTGCGGGCCTTCACGTCCTTCTTCCACCTGGTCAACCAGGCCGAGAAGCGCGAGATCATCCGGATCAACCGGGAGCGCTCCCACGCCGCCGGCGACGGGAACCTCCGCCCGGAGTCCATTGACGAGGCCGTGGGTCTGCTGGCCCGGCGGGGTCTCGGCCTGGAGCAGGTCGAGGCCCTCCTCGCGCGCCTGGACGTCCAGCCGACCTTCACCGCCCACCCCACGGAGGCCCGTCGCCGCACCGTCCTCTACAAGCAGCAGCGGATCGCCGAGCTCCTGGGCCGCCTGGGGGCCGACGCGCCGCCGGTGGAGCGCGAGGAGATCCTGGACCGGCTCGACGCGGTGGTGGCCCTGCTGCTGGCAACGGACGAGGTGCCGGCGGAGCGTCCCACGGTCCGGGACGAGGTGGAGCAGGGCCACTACTTCCTCCGGCGGATCGTCTGGGAGACGGTCCCCCGGATCCACCGCGACGTCACCTTCGCCCTGCGCAAGCACTACGGACCGTCCGGCGGCGGGGAGGGCGTCCGCGCCGGGGTCGGCCCCGAGGCCCTCCCCACGCCCCCCTTCCTGCGCTTCCGCTCCTGGATCGGGAGCGACCGCGACGGCAACCCGAACGTGACCCCGGACGTCACGCGCTGGACCGCCCGCACCCAGCGGCGGCGGACCCTGGAGCTCCTCCTGGGCGAGCTCCACGAGCTGCGCCGGGAGCTTTCGCTGTCCGACCGCCAGGTCCCGGTGCCGGAGCGCCTGGCCCGGAGCCTGGCGGCCGACGAGGCCGAGGAGGGCCCGGCCGAAGGCGGTGGGCCGGACGCCGGCCGGGAGGGCGACGACGGCCAGCACACCCACGAGCCCTACCGCAGGAAGCTGGGCTACACCATCGCCCGCCTGGAGCGCCTGCTCCGGGACGAGGGCGCCGACCCGGAGAGCCGGGAACCGCCGGCCCACGGCGCCGCCGAGCCCCTGGAGCGGCTGCTGGACGACCTCCATCTCCTCGCCGGGAGCCTCGAGGAGAGCGGCTTCGCCGAGGTCGCTCACCACGGTCGCCTGGCCCGGGTCCGCACCCTGGTGGAGTCCTTCGGCATCCGCCTGGCGGGCCTGGACGTCCGGCAGCACAGCCGCGTCCACGAGGAGAGCGTCGCGGAGCTCCTGCGCCTGGCCCGGGTGGCGGACGACTACGCGGCCCTGCCGGAGGACGAGCGCCTGGGCGTGCTGCGGGCCGAGCTGGAGAACCCCCGGCCCCTCCTGCCCCCCTTCGCCGACTCCGCCCCCGGCCTGTCGGAGGGAACCCGGCGCACCCTGGAGACCTTCGGCACGATCCGCGAGGCCCTGGACCGGGACCCGGGGGCGATCCCCTGCTACGTGGTCTCCATGACCCACTCGGTGAGCGACCTGCTGGAGGTCCTCCTCCTGGCCAAGGAGGTGGGCCTGTGGCGCCTGGACCCGGACGGTGGGGTCCGCTGCATCCTGGACGTCGTGCCCCTGTTCGAGACCATCGAGGACCTGGCCGGCGCGGCGGAGCGCATGGAGGCCCTGTTCGCCGACCCGGTCTACCGCCGCCACCTGGAGGAGCGCGGGCGCTTCCAGGAGGTCATGCTGGGCTACTCCGACAGCAACAAGGACGGCGGGTACTGGACCGCCAACTGGGCCCTCCACCAGGCCCAGGCGAGCCTGGCCCGGGTGTGCCGGGAGCACGGCGTGGACCTGCGCCTCTTCCACGGCCGGGGCGGCACCGTGGGGCGCGGCGGCGGGCGGGCGAACCAGGCCATCCTGGCGATGCCCCCGGCGGTCCACAACGGACGGATCCGCTTCACCGAGCAGGGCGAGGTCATCTC
>JBKHJP010000194.1:0-7971 GCA_046538065.1 Thermoanaerobaculia bacterium
GGGCGCGGCTGCCGGCGCCGGCTCGGAATCCCCGGCCCCTGCCCTCCCCCCGCCCGGCGGAACGGCAGGTTGGAGCCCTTCACCCGCATGAAGCGGCCGAGCTCTGGCTCCCCCGCCAGTCCCGGAAGACGTCCGGCAGCTCCTCGTAGCGGACCTTCGCCAGGGGCGGATACATCAACCCCGGGAGCTGCGTCCCGCGGCCCCCGCCTCCAGGGATTCGGGCAGCGAGGCCACGAACCGGCGGATCCGGTCCCGGACCCGCCGGTAGTGCTCCAGGGCCTCCTCCTCGGAGGCGGCGCCGGCCGCCAGGCGGGGTGGGTCCTGGAAGCCCTGGTGGATCGTCCGGGTCCGCCGGGGGAAAACCGGGCAGCTCTCCCGGGCCGAGTCGCACACCGTGACCACGACGTCGAAGCCCTCCCCCCGGGCGTCCAGCTCCCGGAGGAGGTCGTCGACGTGCTTGGAGGTGTGACCGGACAGGTCGACCCCGGCCTCTCCCATGACCTCCACCGCCCGGGGATCGACGCCCCCTGGGGCCACGCCGGCGGAGAACGGCTCCAGCCGGCCGCCGTGGAGGTGGCGGGCCCACCCCTCGGCCATCTGGCTGCGGCAGGCGTTGGCGGTGCAGAGGAAGAGGAGGTTCAGCTTCGGTAGCACGCGCTCAGCTCCTCCAGGTCGCGGGTCCGGACCCGCTTCAGGCGCTCGGTGTCCCGGGCGGTGGCCGGCTCGTCGGCCAGCTCCTCCAGCACCCACGCCAGGACCTCCAGGACCCGGGCCGGCGCGCCGGAGCCCGCCAGCCGGTAGAAGTGCCACCGCCCCTCCTTGCGCCGGCTCACCAGCTCGGCATGGTGGAGCACGCTCATGTGCTTCGAGACGGTGGACGGAGCCAGCCCCAGCAGGTCCACGAGCTGGCACAGGCAGAGCTCTCCGTGGCGCAGGGCGTACAGCGCCCGGAGGCGCGTCTCGTCGGCCAGGGCCCGGGTCAGGGTGGAGACGGCGGGCGCCGGCCGGGGGTGCCACTGGCTCACGGACTCCAGGGATCCGGCGGGGTCGAGTTGCTTCGTCACGTGGCGAAGTATAGCACGAACTCACGCCGAGCGGTGCGCCCTGGCGCCACGGATCAGGGGCCGAGGGCCGCCGTCAGCTCCTCCAGGGCCCGGTTCAGGGCGGGCAGGGCCCGGGGCAGGCCCCGGAGGTGCCCCATCCGGACCACCACCAGGTCCAGGGAAGGGACGACGATCGTGTACTGCCCCCCGGCGCCGGCCATGTAGAAGGCGTCCCGGGGCAGGGCCAGGGTGCCGGCGAGGTTGAGCCAGAAGAGCCCGCCGTAGACCGGCTCCTTCCAGGCCGGGGCCGGGCTGGCGACGAAGCGGGCGAAGCCCTCCGGCAGGAGGCGCTCGGGACGGTCTCCGCCGGGGCCGCCCCGCGGCCCTTCCCCGGGCCTCTCCTCGGACCCTCCGCCGGACCAGACGCCGTCGTTCAGGTAGAGGAGGCCCAATCGCGCCCAGTTCCGGGCGGTGCCGTAGTCGAAGCCGGTCAGGGAGAAGTTCCCGTAGGGGTCCACCTCCAGGACCTGCCGGCGGATGCCGATGCGGTCGAAGAGGAGCCGCTGCGGAAACGCCAGGTACTCCTCGCCCCACCGGCGGGCCTCCTCGCGGACCAGGTACCCCAGCGTGAGGGGGTCGCAGTTGCGATAGCGCCCCTCGGTGCCCGGCGGGAACTGCAGCGGGCGGCTGGTGGCGAAGTCGAAGATGTCGACGGCGCCGGAGTAGATGTACATGTGGTCCGGGTAGCCCCGGGCCGCCGAGTAGTCCGGGTCCCGGGGGGCCACGCAGTGGAGACCGCTGGACATCCGGAGGAGGTCGGCCACCGTGATCGCCCCCCGGGGGTCGCCGGGCTCCCGCCAGGCCGGCACCGGCGCCGGGTCGTGCAGGCCGAAGGCGCCCTCCTGGATCAGCCGGCCCACCAGGGTGGCGGTCAGGCTCTTGCCCATGGACCAGCTCTCGAGCTGGGTCTCCGGGCCCACCCCCCGCTCTTCGGCGTAGCGCTCCGCCACGATCCGCCCCCGGTGGACCGCCAGGAAGGCGACGGTGTGGGCCTCCGGGTCGGCGAAGGCTGCGTCCACGGCCGTGGCGAGGCGCTCCCGGTCCACCCCGGACGGAAGGGGCTCGTCCGGCAGGCGGTCCCCCATGGGCCAGGGGGTCTCGTCCGCCGGCGGCAGGTCGGACTCCACCGGGACCGGCTCGAAGTGGACCTCGCCCCCACCCCCGGGCAGATCCGCCGGCAGCAGAGTGCACCCCTGGTCGCCGTGGAACCGCGCGGTGCGGGTCACGGGGCCGGCTGCGGTGGGCGCGGTGGCCCGGGCCTCCCGGCGCTCCCGGTCCACCGTCCACTCGATCTCGCCGGCCCGGCCCGCCGGGGCCATGATGAAGCCGCTCTCCTCCGCGGCGTCCTCGGGCTCGCGGCCCGAAACCCAGACCGCCGAGCACAGGACCTTGGCGAACCCGGCGGCGGCGAGCTCCATGGGGTCTTCCGGCGGGGGAAAGCGCGGCGCCCGCTCCGCAACGGGGGCGGTGGGGGCGCCGGCCCAGTCGAGGACGTCCGGGTCGCAGGTGACGAGCCCGATCGCCTCCAGGGCGTCCACGAAACCCGCCACCAGGTCGAGCGGCACCGGTCCGTACGTCGCCGCCACCGCGTCCCGGACCGCCCCCAGCGTCCTGCGGCCGTCCAGCAGGTTCAGGACCTCGTAGGCGTACTCCTCCCCTCCTCCCCACCGGCCGCGGTAGGAGAGGAGCTCGGGCGCCGCCCGGCCCAGGTCGGCGAGCCGGTCGTCCAGGTAGCTGTAGCCGAACCCGCGGAGGGGGCCCACCGGCTCCGGCACCCGGGCGCACAGGCGCCCGCCCGCTCCGTCCTCCCCCGCGGATCCCGCACCCCCACCCCCGTCGGCGTCGAGCGGCAGCTCCACGAGGGCCTCCAGCCGTTCGAGAAACCTCCCGGCCTCCTCCATGGCCGCCGGCGGCGGCGGGGCGAAGCGGGCCACCGAGCGGACGATCTCCCCCTCCGCGGCCAGGTGGTGGCGCAGGAGGTTCTCCGCCTCCTCCGGGGCCAGCTCGGCGCTCCGCTCCAGGGTGCGGGCCGTGCGCTCCAGGGCGTGGCGCCGGACGATCTCCAGGAGGCCGGGGACGTCCTCGCCATCCAGGCTCGCCAGGGTGTAGCCGCTCGCCGCCGCCAGGAAGGCCGCCCGGCGGAGCTTCGTCGGGTCGACGTTCGCCACGGAGTCGGCGTGGGTGTGGATGAACCGGTCCGGCCAGTCGTTCATGTAGATCGCCGGCACCCGGAAGGAGCCCTCGGCCCAGACCTGGTGGTCGCTCCCCATGGAGAAGGGGGCGATCCGGGCCCGGAGCGGCTCCCGGCTCCCCTCCGGGTCCACCAGGGCGTCGGGAAGGACGGCGGAGCCCTCTCCGGTGGCGGCGTAGGCGTAGGTCTCCTCGTTGACCCACCGGGCGAAGGCCTCCGCCACGTCGTTGGCCACCGTGGGCAGGCTCGCCGGCGAGCGGGTGACGTGGAAGACCGCCTTCGTGGCCCCGGCGTCGCCCCCCACCATGTCCAGGTGGATCACCGCCCGGGCCCGCGCCGCCAGGTCCGGGCGGGCCACCAGGAGGGCGATCGTCCCCTCGATCTCCGGCGGCCAGACGAAGCGCAGCGTCCGCCGGGGCGCCGCGAGCTTCCCCTCCTCCACCAGCTTCGCCAGGGCCCGGGCCGCCTCCAGGATCGCGGCGCAGCCGCTGGCGTCGTCGTTGGCCCCGGGGCGCTGGTGGTCCAGGTGGCAGGAGTAGACGATCTCCTGACGGGTGAGCTCCGGGTCCGCCCCGGGGATCGTCGCCATGGGGATGCGGTACGCGCCCGGGTGCCGGCCGGCCCGGACCTCCGCCCGCAGCCGCACGCGCTCGCCCCGCTCCAGGCGTTCCCTCCACGCAGCCGCCTGGGCCGGGGAGACCATGAAGGCGAAGGCCTCCGCCTCGGCCGCGGTCTCCGGGAAGGTGTCCAGGTGGCCCCAGCGGACCAGGGTCTCGTCCCGCCCCCACCAGGCGCTCTTCTGGTTCTGGGCCCAGGAGACGATGCCGGCGGCGCCGTGCTCCGCCACCGCCAGCGGAGCCACGTCCTCGGGCTGGGCGGAGGCCAGGACCAGCTTGCCCGCCACGTCCTCGCCCGCGTAGTCCTCCGGCGCAGTGCCGGTGCCCACGTCCACCAGGTCCGCCACGGCGGAGCCGGAGGCGCTGTCCTGGGCCAGGGTGACCGGGCGGAGGTCGTAGCTGGCGATGCGCCGGGCGTCGGCCCACCGGTCTTCGCCCTCGCTCCCCTCCCCCTCAGAGGCCAGCTCCCAGAGCTCGGCGAAGTCCGCGTCCCAGGCGGGCCGGGAGCGCTGGGTGCCGTAGACGCGCTCCCCGTCCGCCGGGAGCTCCAGGACCTCCACGCCGTCCAGGCCGTAGGCCTCCGCCCGGGAGCGGATGGCCTCGGCGGCGGCGGCGAAGCCCCGGGAGCCCCGCATCCGGTGGTGGAGCGAGAGCTCCTGGACGGTGTGGCGGGCGTTCGTGCCCGAAACCTCCGCGGCCAGGGCGCCCACGGTCTCCTCCGGGAGGAGGGGCGGCGGGGCGGCGGGAGCCGGGGCGGCGGCGGCGATCCCGGCGATCACCAGGGCGCTCGACAGAACCCTCGACAGGCTACAGGGGACGAGGGAAGGTCCCGCCGCCGGGAGACGCCGCGGTGTCACGGGAAGATCCGGCGGACTGGCAACGTGAAGCCCGGCAGGACCTCGCCTCCGTCCAGGGCGTCGTCCGGACCCAGGCGCCGCTCCGCAGCGCCGGTCCGGTGGACGGCGACGCTCTCGGACGCCGGGTCCACCACCCAGACCAGCCGGGCGCCGGCGGCCAGGTACTCCCGGACCTTTTGGCCGATCTCGTCGCGGGTGTTCGATGGCGAAAGCACCTCCACGGCCAGGTCCGGCGCCCCCTCGAAGAACGGGCCCTCGCCGCTCCAGGCCGCCAGGCGCTCGGCGCTCACGAAGGCGGCGTCCGGTCCCCGGACCGTGTCCGGGTTCCGCCGGACCACGAACCCGCACTCCCCGACCACCTCGCCGAGCTTTCGGGGCTCGACCCACTCCAGGAGAAGGCTGGCGATCCTCACGCTGGCACTGCCGTGGCCGAAGCTCGGCATGGGCTCCCGGACGACGCTTCCTTCCACCAGCTCGTCGCGCCAGCCGGGCTCCTCCGGCAGCCGGTAGTACTCCTCCGCGCTCAGGAGGCCGCCATCCGTCGCCTCGCCCTCCCTGGGGGCGTCCAGTGTCCGAGGCATCGCGTGAAGCCTACCATGCGGGCACCGCTGGTACACTTGCCTTCCCGCCGGCCTCGCGCCCGGGCGGGCGCATCGCGACACCCCCACCACGCCAGGAGGGAGCCCCTGATGAGCCGTACCTTCAAGGTCGTGACCGTCGCCGGCACCTCGGCGGAGTCCCTCGACGACGCCATCCAGAGCGCCGTCGCCGACGCTTCCGGCACGCTCCGGAACCTGGGCTGGTTCGAGGTCCAGGAGATCCGCGGGCGGATCGAGAACGGCGGCGTCCTGGAGTACCAGGTCAAGCTCGAGCTCGGGTTCCGGGTCGAAGGTGAGTGACCCGGAGAGCCCCGGGGCCTCCGGCGAGGCCCCACCCCCGCCCCACGCCGAAGGACGCCCGGCGGCGGACCCCATCGGTGCGTTCCAGGAGGCCTTCGAGCGGGCCAAGAAGCGCGAGCCCGTCGAGGCCACGGCCGTCGTCCTCGCCACGGCGGACGCCGAGGGCCGCCCGTCGGCCCGGGTCGTCCTCCTCAAGCAGGTCGACGAGCGGGGCTTCGTCTTCTTCACCAACTTCGCCAGCCGCAAGGCCCGCCAGATCGAGGCCAACCCCCAGGCCGCCCTGTGCGTCTACTGGGAGTCCATCGAGCAGCAGGTCCGGGTGGAAGGGCGCGTCGAGCGGGTCTCCGACGAGGCGTCGGACACCTACTTCGCCCGCCGGCCCCGGATGAGCCAGATCGGAGCCTGGGCGTCGCGCCAGAGCGAGCCCCTGGACTCCCGGGCCCGCCTCCTGGGCCGGGTCGCCAAGTACGAGGCGAAGTTCCTGGGCCGGTCCGTGCCGCGTCCCCCGTTCTGGGGCGGCTACCGCATCGTCCCGGACCGCATGGAGTTCTGGTGGAACCAGCTCCACCGCCTCCACGACCGGGTGGTCTACACCCGGGAGGAGGGGGGTGCGTGGCGGAGCGAGCGGGTCTATCCCTGACGAGGCTCCGCAGACCCTGCGGGTTCATGAGCCCTCTTTCTCAACTCTGGAGGCCTCCAGCTTGATCCGCCTCCACCCACTCGAAGTTGAGGCGATCCGAAATTCCTGGCCAGCTCGCTAAGGAGAACTGCTCGGTAGTACATCGAGAGGCGGCAGTGGGGCGATCCAGCCTACTGAAAGAAGTGGTCAGGCGTAACGAGCCCCTGCGCCTCACACGATCTGAGGTAGTCAAGGGCGTCTGCCCTCCACGCGGCTTCCGAATCACTCGGCTCTCGGTCTCGCTCCGAAGCTGTTATAGCTCGAGTCAGGAAGCTGTAGGCGGCTGGATGATCTCCGCGCTCCCTGGCCAGATGGGCTAGCCTACGAAGAGAACTCGTGTGGTACGGATCCTGCTGCAGGATCTGCTGGCTAACTGACGCCGCCTCTTCAGGGTTCCCGAGTTGCAGGTGGGCACTCGCAGCCGCTTCCAAAGCGACCAGATCCAAGGGGGCAAGCTTCAGGACACGCCGTGCTGCTTCGAGGATCCTTTCTGGATCCCCACGCCCCATCGCAGTCGCCAGACCAGCCAGCCGAAAGAACCACCGGATCCCCCTCAGGTTGCGACGAAATAGTGATTCATGCCTCTGATTTGTCATTTTAAAGCGGCCCACCCCGTCGGTCCCTCCTACCTCCCCGCGCCAGGTCCAGCCCAAATGTCATTGACAATCTTGCACCACACGTACGCTACAGCCAAAGCAACCTTCTTGGCCGGTTCACCTCTCCAGGAGAGTTTACGCGCCTGGACAATCAACGGCTCGCACGGATCTTCTGGAGGCTCCCACAAAGGCTTGGGGGGCCACGGCCTGTTGGCAGGCCGAAGAGGTGGAGGCTCTCCTGTACTCTTCCTCAAGAGGAGATCGGAGTTCTCAATCGCAATCAGGAATAGCTCATAGATCACTACGAGCACAAAGACCACGATCAAAATGCCGATGAACACAGCCACGGCCCACAAGAACGCCGTCAACACCGTGGCCCAGGCGACGCCGACGAATGGAACCACTACGGCCGCGAGAACAGCTAGGCCGAATGGATCCGTGAAGCGTGCCGGATTGTTGAGGACATACTGATAGCTGTGGAGGCTCGCGGGCATGTTCAAGAATCCCGGGAAGCTGTCCTGGGTCGTAAACCGCCCCAGGTCGGGCTGATAGTACCTCGCCCGGTAGTACATCTGGCCCGTCGGATCGAGCTCCCGGGAGGTGTAGCCGTAGCGGCTCTGGAGACCGGTGTTGCCTTCGACGCTGCCGAAGGCGGCGTAGGTGGTGGTGCCGCGGAGTTGGGCTTCGGGGGTGGAGATGGCGGTGACGGAACCTAAGCCGTCGCGATGGAGGTAGGCGAGGGGGTCTTCTGGTGCGCCGGGCTTCGCCTGGGCCCAGGGTTCGTCGCTGCCGGGGCCGTGGGTGAAATAGGTGGCGAGCTGGCCTGGCTGGTCGGGCTGGTCCGTCTCGTAGGTGGCGAGGATGTCCTCGCGGCCGTGGAGGAAGCGGGTAGTTTCACCGTCGTTGGTCTCCCTCACCCGGATGCCGTTGGGATCGTAGCCGTAGGTGTGGGTGCCGGTGGGGCCGTCGAGACGGGTGAGGCGGTTGAGGGCGTCCCAGGTGTAGGTGGTGACGCTTCCCGTCGAGACG
>JBKHJP010000195.1:0-7964 GCA_046538065.1 Thermoanaerobaculia bacterium
GGTCCGGTAGTGGGCGCCCGAGCTCCCCGGCGGACCCGGAAACAAACGAAGGAGCCCGGGGCGGTGAGGAGGAGGCCGGGGGGGCGCCGGGAGGAGGCAAGCTCCTCCCTGCAGCACGTAGGGCAAAACCTCGCGTCCGCCGGCTGACTCCCGCACATGCACCGAGGTGGGAGGCCCCGTTCCGCGTGTAGGGGCGGACCTTGCGTCCGCCCGGGGGAGGAGGCGAGCTCCTCCCCTACAGGCGCCGGGAAGCTCTCCGCGATGGTGGACGGAGGGCGTAGGGTGCGCCTCGGCGCACCGCGGTGAGCGGCCCGAGCCCTCGTCCGGTGCGCTGAAGCGCACCCTACGGATCTTCCGGTGCGCTGAAGCGCACCCTACGCACCCTACGGAAACAGCGAACGGTCCAGGCCCGGAAGGATCTCCAGGGCGTTCTCGAAGTAGATCTTCCGCAGCACCTCGTCCGGCAGGTCCAGGCCGTAGATCTTCCAGTGGGCGTGGCGCGGCCGGTAGTAGTCGAAGTACTCGTCCGCCGTCTCCAGGACGCGGAAGTAGACCGGGTACTCCTCCGGCCGCCAGGAGTCCTTGCCGAACAGAACGCGGTCCTGGTATCGGATCAACCAGTCCCGGGCGAAGCGGGGCTGGCGGCCCAGCTCCGCCAGGACCGCCCCGATCTCGGTGTAGACGTTCGGCAGCTCGTCCAGCAGCCGCCCGAGGCGCGCCAGGTCGTTGCCCATCCAGCCCAGGTGGGCGTTGATGAAGACCGTCTCCGGGTGCCGGCGGAAGACGCGGTGCTGCTCGGCCAGGATCTCCTCGAAGGAGGGATTCTCCGACGGGTCCCGGTAGCGCCGCGGGCGCTCCATGAGCTCCAGCAGCCGCTCGTTGTCCCCGTCCCGGGGCTCCCAGAACGGCGCCGGGTCGGCGGAGTGGATGAGGACCGGGATTCCCAGCTCACCGCACTTCGCCCAGACCGGGTCCAGGCGCGGATCGTCCACCGGGATCCGCTCCCCGGCGGCGTCCTCCGACCGCATCCCAAGGCTCTTGTAGATCTTGAGCCCGGAGGCCCCGGCGGCTGCGTCCGCCTCCAGGCGCTCCAGGGTCCGCTCCGTCCAGCCGGGCTCCCCCAGGCCGTGGAGGTCGAGGTTCGTGAACACCAGGAACCGCCCCGGCGCCGCCTCGTCCGCGTGCTCCACGGCCCGGGCCAGGTACTCGGGCTCCTGGAAACCGAAGCGCACGCTCCCGTCGGGCTCCTCCACCCGGCGGAAGCCCCGGCCGGAGAGGTTCACCATCACCGCCATGTTCATCGCGTCCATGGCCTCCACCAGCTCGTCCCACTCCTCCTCCCCGTACTCCCCCATCCGGGACTGGTGGTTGTGGACGTCCACGAAGGGGTACTTCGCCCGCGGCGTCGGGTGCTCCGGCACCACCAGGGTCGAGGGCGGGTCGTACTCGTAGAAGTAGGGCACGTCCAGGCCCGGCGGCACCTCCAGGTCGTCGCGCACCGGGTGCTCGTGGGCGCCTGCGGAGAGCCCGCCCACGGCGGCTCCGAGGGCGAGCAGGGCGAGGACGGGGACGAAACGGTGGCCGAGGGCGGGGAGAAGACGCATGGGCGGCACCTCCGGATGGGGCGAGCGGACGGAGCCCGCCAGGGGTTCGGGTGTCGGGCGATCTTACCCGGTCCGGCCGGAAGGTCCCGTTCGCCCACTCGCCGGGATCCGGCCTCATGAGTCCACCGGAACTAGCGTAGGGCGGGGGCGTCCCTCTCCCCCCCTGTTGAGGGGGTGGGAGAGGGATCGAGGGAGAGGGGGGGTGATCCAGAGGATCTCTGCTTGGGTGGATAGGCTCGGGCCGGCTCAGGCTCGGACCCTGAGCCGACCGGGGCGGGGGAACGAGCGATCCCCGGAGCCACCTCCGCTGACCCGCTTTCGCGGCGTTCGGCGGAGCCTAATCACTCAACCCCGTAGCGCTCGCGGAGGACCTCGCGGACGATCTCGGCCTCCGTGCGCCGGGTGTGGTGCGCCTCGTCGCGCAGCGCCTCTTCCACCTCCCGGTCGAGGTAGAAGGTCTTCCGGACCAGGGCGCCGTCGGCGCTCACGGTGGTCCGCCCTCCCCGGGGGCCGCGGCCAAGCCCGCGGCGCTGCTCGTGTTCAGAGAATGCCATGGGGCGCGCTCCTCACTCCTGGCCCAGGACCCAGGCCACCGCCCGGCGGGTCAGCTCGGCGCCGCTGTCCAGGAGGAGCTTCTCCTTGATGTTCTCACGGTACGTCTCCACCGTCTTGGGGGACAGCCCCAGGCAGCGGGCGATGTCGCGGGTGGGGCGGCCCTGGCCGATCAGGCCGAAGACCTCCAGCTCCCGGTCCGACAGGCGTGCCATCGCCGCACCGCCTCCGCCCCGCTCCGTCTCCAGGACCTCGAGGCGGGCCGCCATCCGGGGGCTGAGGTACGTCCGCCCCTCCAGGACCTCGCGGACGGCGACGACCAGCTCCTCGGCGGCCTGCTGCTTGTTGATGTACCCCCGGGCCCCGGCGCGGAGCGCACGCTCGGCGAAGAGCGTCTCGTCGTGCATGGAGCAGACGAGCATGGGCAGGTCCGGCCACCGGGCGTGGGCCTGCTTGAGGAGCTCGAGCCCACTCGTTCCCGGCAGGAAGATGTCCACCACGAGGAGGTCGGGGTCCAGCTCCCCGACCAGCTCCAGGGCCGTTCCGGCCTCCTCCGCGTGGCCGCAGACCTCCAGGTCGGGCTCGTCGCCCAGGAGCTGGGTGAAGCCCAGGCGTACCAGCGGGTGATCGTCGATGATCAGGACACGTGCCGTCGAGACGGCAGCCGGCGCGTCACGGCGATCCATCGAATCCTCCTTCCTGGACCCGGCACTCCACCCGGGTCCCACCCTGCTCACCGGGCTTCACCGCCAGCTCGCCCTGGACCAGCGAAGCCCGGTCCCTCATGATGCGCAGGCCCAGGCCGCCCCCTTCGGGGGTCCCGTCCTGGAGCCCCGTACCGTCGTCCTCCACGACGAGGGCGAGCCCACCCTCGCCGTTCCGGAGCAGCCGGATGGAGATCCGGGAGGCCTCCGCGTGGAGCAGGGCGTTGTTGACCGCCTCCCGGCCGATCCGGTAGAGGGCCGTGGCCACCCGGTCGTCCCGGATCTCGAGACCGGGAGCGACCTCCAGGTGGCAGTCCACCGGGTGGGCGTCCCGGACTTCCTCCGCCAGCGTCCCCAGGACTCCCGGCAGCCCGCTCTCCAGCAGGCGGACGGGCATCAGGCCCTTGGACACGCGGTGGACCTGGCTCCTGGCAGCCTGGAGGTTCTCCTCGAGCTGTCCGGCGAGCTCGGCTTCCGGAGCGGACCGCGCCGCGAGCCTCTTGTGGAGGCTCCGGGCGAGCATCGCCAGGGCGCTCACCCGCTGGCCCAGACCCTCGTGGAGCTCCTCCCCCAGGCGCTGCTGCTCCTGGAAGGTCAGCTCCGCCAGCTTGCGGTCCGCCCGGTCTCGCTCCACCACCCGGCCGAGCTGGGTCCCCACGTCGACCATGAGCTCCAGCAGGCCGGCCCGGGGCTCCCCGGCGTGGGCCCCCAAGAGCTCCAGCACCCCCACCACCTCGTCGCCCACCAGGACGGGGAACGCCACCACGGTCCCCAGGGGGCCGCCCTGGAGCGAGACCAGCCGAGGGTCGTCGAGCTCCGGGCCGAGGACGGTGGACAGAGCCTCCCCTGAGGCGGCGACCCGCCCGGGGAGCCCGGCGCCCGGCGGAAGCGTTCGGCCGCCGACGGTCTCCCGGAGCGCCGCTCCGTGCTCCTCGGCCGCCGGTCTCACGTACCAGGCCTCCGACGGCTCGAGGGCGCCGTTCTCCCGCACCCACCAGGCGTGCCCGGCGGCCCACCCCCCGAAGCGGCAGATACGTTCCAGGACCGCGGCGGCCGCCTCCTCCAGCGAACGGGCGGAGTTCGCCAGGATCGCCGCGTCCTGGAGCAGCCGCAGGTGGGCCGTACGCCGCTCCACGCAACGCTCCAGGTCGTGGGTCAGGGCGTCGAGCTCCTCGTTCAGCGAGTGCAGCTCGGCCTGCGAGGTCTGGAGCTCCTCGTTCACGGACATGGGACGACCTTGCGCCGCAGGTGCCGGAGCCCGAACGGCGATCCGCCGAGCCCGGCACCGGGAACACACAGAAAACTCTTCACAGCTTACCAGCGGACCGGAAGCGGGGCATCTCGTGAAGCGCGCTCCCGTGTCCGCTCCGGTCGGGCAAGGTGAAGTAGACCGACGTGCCCACGCCCTCCTCGCTCTCCAGCCAGACCTCGCCCCCCTGGTGCTCCACCGTCCGGCGGACGATCGCGAGGCCCAGACCGCTCCGGGGCGCGTCCCCACCGGGGCGGCGCTCGGATTCCTGGAAGATTCCCGCCCGCTGTGCGGCGGGGATGCCCACGCCGTTGTCGACCACGCCGATCTGCCAGCACCCTTGCTCGTGCAGGCGCCGGACCACAGCGGTCACACGCGGCTCGCTCTTCGACGGATCGACGTGCCGCAGGGCGTTCGTGAGGAGGTTGAAGAGGATGAGCTCGAGGCGGGCCGCGTCCACCTCCACGTCCGGAAGCTGCCCCTCGATCTCCAGGCGCACGCCCAGCCCCCGGGCCTGGTCGTGGAACACCGTGAGCAGGTCCCTCATCACCTCGCGCAGGGGAGCCCGGGTGGGCTCGTGGAGCTCGGCCGCCTCCTCGGGAGAGGGAAGCATCTCCCACTGCATGTCTTCGACGACGTCGCCCAGGTGGTGGACGGCCCGCCGGACCGGCTCCAGCGCCGAGCGGACACGCCCCTCCTCGCAGCTGATCTCCGTGCGCTCCAGGGAGAGATCGATCAGGTTCAGGCGGTTCCTCACCTCGTGGACGAGGTGCCGGCAGAACCGCTCCAGCTCCTCGTAGCTGCTCCAGGCGGAGCGCTCGGCCTCGCGGCCACGGGCCGCCTCGGCGTCCAGGGCTGCGCACAGCTCCGGAATCGCCGCCATCGCCTCCTCGATCTCCCGGGACGATGCCCCGGGCCGCCGCCCCTGGTGCCAGAGTCGCAGGGAGCGGCGGATCAGCTCCTCCACGGCAACGCGATCCTCTCCGTGTCCCCCGGCTGGTGATCGCGATGCCCCGGAGCCCTGCTTCCCGGGGACGTACGGTTACCGCACTCCATGATCGAGAACCCTCCTACCCATCGCATCTACCGCAAATCGAGAACCATTGGACGACACTTCGTATCCCGCGGGCGGCGAGATTGTGAGCGTGCCACAGCTTCCACGCGAGAGCTATCGGGGAATCCCCCATCCCGGATTGCCCCGGGGCGTAGGTCTCCGGGGGGCGCCTCGAGGCGAGGGGAGAGCCCCGGTCCGGCTCCCCCGGGAGGCGGCGTGCGGTGGAATGCAAGAGGAAGATCCCGGGAGGAGACGAGCGGGCCGGGACCGGCCGCGGGGCGCCGGATAGACTTGCCGCCGTGCGGCGCTTCGCTCCCCATGGCTGGCTGGGGCTCGTGCTGGCGGGGGCCTACTGGTACCTGAGCTGGACCCTCCCCGGGCCCCGGACGCACCTGCTGTTCTTCCCCCTCTGGCTGGGCTACGTCCTGGTCGTGGACGCCCTCGTTCTCGCCCGGACCGGCACCTCCCTGCTCCAACGGTCCCGCCGCGACACCGTGGCCCTGTTCGCCGCCTCGGTGCCGGCGTGGTGGCTCTTCGAGCTGCTCAACGAGCGCCTGGGCAACTGGCGCTACGTGGGGGGCGAGGAGCTCTCGACGGTCCAGTACGCGCTCCTGGCGTCGCTGTCCTTCTCCACCGTGATCCCGGCGGTCTTCGAGAGCGCGGAGCTGGTCCGGAGCTTCCGCTGGACGGAGCGCTTCCGAGCCGGTCCCCGGGTGGCCGACTCGGCGGCCTGGCGCCTCGTCTACGTGGCGGCGGGCGCCGTCATGCTCGCGCTCTTCCTCGCCTGGCCGCGACGCTTCTACCCGTTGTGCTGGCTGTCGCTCGTCTTCCTGCTGGACCCGGCGGCCCGTTGCCTCGGCCGGCCGTCCCTGCTGGGGCGGCTCCGCCGGGGCGACTGGCGGCCCGTGGTCGGCCTCGCCCTGGGAGCCCTCCTGTGCGGCGTCTTCTGGGAGCTGTGGAACTGGCGCTCGTACCCGAAGTGGGTCTACCACACGCCGGGCTGGGATTTCTGGCACGTGTTCGAGATGCCGCTGTTCGGGTACCTGGGCTACCTCCCCTTCGGCCTGGAGCTCTATCCCCTGGCCCACCTGCTCCTGCCCTGGCGGCCCCGGGTGCGGGTGTAGCCCGGGGTTCCGGCAGGTCACCCGCCCGCCATCTTTCGGAGCGCTTCCCGCGCCCCGTCCAGGGTGGCCGCGGAGTCGTCGATGCCGGCCCACGGGTCCTCCTTCTGGGCCAGGCGGCGCAAGAGGTTCGTCACCGTGTAGCGCCGGGGGGTGGCCCGCCCGAGCTCGCGCCACTCCAGGGGTGCGGCCACCGGCGCGCCGGGCCGGGCCCGCACGGCGTAGGGCGGCACCGCCGTCTGGGCGTAGCCGTTCCGGAGGTAGTCCACGAACACGCGGTCCCCCCGTTTGGCCTTGCGGTGCTCCACCGTGAGGCGATCCGGGTGGCGCCGGGCCAGGTGCCGGGCCACGCCGGCGGCGAGCTCCCGGACTTCGTCGAAGCCCGCCGCCGGCTCCAGGGGCACCACCACGTGGAAGCCCCGGGAGCCGGTGGTCATGAGGAAGGCCGGCAGGTCCAGCTCGTCCAGGAGGTCTCGGGTCCGGCGGGCCACGCAGCGGAGGCGGTCCACTCCCCGGTCGTCCCCGGAGCGCCCCCCACCCTCCGGCGGATCGAGGTCGAGGACCAGGCGGTCCGGCCGCTCCAGGTGCGCCACCCGGGAGAGCCAGACGTGGGGCGTGATGCACGCCTGGTTGGCCAGGTAGACCAGGGTGGCCGCGTCGTCGCAGACCACGTGGCGCACGGTCCCCCCCTCCTTGCCGACCTCCTCCATCCGGATCCAGTCCGGAAAGTAGTCCGGGGCGTCCTTCTGGAAGAACCGCTTGCCGTCGATGCCGTCGGGGAAGCGGTGCATGGAGACGGGGCGGCCGGTGACGTGCGGCAGCATCGTGGCGGCGACCCGGCGGTAGTAGTCCACCAGGTCCCCCTTGGTCAGGCCGGGATCCCGGCCCGGCCCGGGGAAGAGGACCTTGTCGGTGTTCGAGAGCGCGACCTCGCGCCCGCCGGCTTCGACCGTCTCAGCCATGGGAGCCTCCACGTCCGCCCGCGTCCGGCGAGCGGAGTCCGGAAGCGGGCCGGCCTCCGCCCACCAGCGTCCCCCGACGGACGTTACACGATCCGCCCGCCGGGACCGATTCCAGAGCTCCTCCACGGAAAGAGGCCCTTCCGCTACGATCACCGGCATGGCGTCCGACCCGTTGAAGCTCTCCGTCCAGGAGATCCGCCGCCGCTGGGTCCACGGCGGCGAGCCCGTCTCCGGGCAGCTCCTGGCGAAGCTCCGCCGGGACCGGCGCCGCGGCGTCCGGCAGATCCACGACCTCCTGCGCCGGCGCCAGGACGAGGAGCGCCGGGAGCGCCTGCGCCTGGACGCCATGCTCAACCTCGAGCGGGTCCTCTGGCGCTCCGGGGTCACCCGGATCGCCGGGGTGGACGAGTCCGGCGTGGGCCCCCTGGCGGGACCGGTGGTGGCGGCGGCGGTGGTCTTCCCGCCGGACACCGAGCTGCCGGGGGTGGACGATTCCAAGCGCCTGGATCGGGAGCGCCGGGAGGTCCTGGCCCGGGAGATCCGGGCCACGGCCGCCGGGATCGGGGTGGGCGTGGTGGACGTGCCGGAGATCGACCGGATCAACGTCTACCACGCGGCGGGCCTGGCGATGCGCCGGGCCGTCGAGGCCCTGCCGGAGCGCCCGGAGCACCTCCTGGTGGACGCCCGGGACCTGGGGGAGCTGGGCATCCCCCAGAAC
>JBKHJP010000196.1:0-7956 GCA_046538065.1 Thermoanaerobaculia bacterium
ACGCGGGTAGCTCACCGGGCAAGTCTACTCCGGTTAAATGGAGACCCCCAAGCCCCGTTTCGATCTCGCTGGCGAAGGCCGTGAGTCCCAACTTAGCTCTCCAACCTCGGTCGGGAGAGTCCAGATCCCGCGGCTCGCACTGAAGAGGGAAAGGCTTGATACCAACGATCCCGCAACCTGCTCCGAACCGTTCAATCCGCCGCCGCATGATGGCCAATCCCAGCCCACGCCCCCGGACCTCTGGAAGGAGCTCCAGACGATCGAGGATGAGTACGTTGAGATCTACGATCTCGCAGCCGAAGAGCCTCTCAACCTCAATGCGGAAGCCCGGCACCCCGGGCTCGAAGAGTGCTGAGTAGTACTCTTCGGTTGCCCCTTCGGTGTCAAAGATTTCGTGACGCGAGGTAAAACCTGCACTGTAGGCGGCCTCAAGGTCGACATAGTAAGCCCTATGGCGCCCGACGACCATCTCTCGGTCATAGTCGTCAACCAAGACCACGTCGCCTGTGTACTCATAGAGGAAATCTGCCGGCTCGTCCGCAAGGAGCGGCTCAATCCTGGGGTGGAAGGTGAGTTCAACCATCGAAGGGCGCGTCAATGACCAGGACAAGCTTTCCTCCAAGAACGGCACCTCTCCGGGAGAGAGCAGATTCATCCTACCTCATTCGTTCTCATTCGTCGCGTGAAAGGGTCCGCCCTGGCACGCTCGACGCTTCTCTACGCGTCTTTCGATGGCGCTTCACCCGCTTCCTGGGGCCACGCGCGGGCAGACGAGCGCGAGCCCTTGACTACCGGACGCCATTAGCGTAAACTCCGCGTAACTTGGCCGGGGGGGAGGAGGCGACGGCAAAGAGACGAGCGAGACAGGAGGCATTTCGCGGCCCCGAGCCCCGGGGTCCGCGGGTCGCCGGGAGGCGGCGACCCGCCTCGGGGACTGCCCCGAACTTCCCCGGAGCCGGGTCGGACGATGAACCAGGCGGGCACGGAAGCGGAGTACAGCCGCGACCGTGCCCTGGCCAACGCACAGGAGTACAGCCTATGCGTCAGCGTGAGACGGATTGTACCCATGCGCCCCTGTCGGGCGAGCCGAACGAGGCTTCCGGCCGGACGTTCCCACGATCACGAGCGGCGGAGGGCCCGCCGGGGCCGCCCGCTCCCCCGCCCCGGCCCCCGGGCGAGCCGCCGAACGCCTTCTCCCCCGGGTTCCTTGACCGGGTGGCGGCCCGGGAGCCGGCGCCGGCCGTGCCGGAGGCGGACTTCGCCGGGCCGTGGCGGGTGGTCCTCCTCGACGGCGACTCCGACGGTGCCCGCATCCGAGACGGCTCGCCGGAGTGGGGGTGCGTCCCCGAGGGCGGGCGCGGGCCGGCCCTGGTCTTCGATAGCCCGGACCTGGCGTACCTGGCCGCCGCGGCCCTGGAGGTGGCGGAGCGGCCGGCCCGGTTTCGGGTCCGGGACCGGCCGGCCCCCGGGCCCGGGGAGGCGCGGCGTCCGGGCCTCGGCGCCGGCCCGGCCCCCGATCCGGACCCCCACCTGGAAGAGCCCCTGGATCTACTGGATCTAGAGGTGCTCCACGACGGCCACCCGGTGGGCCGGGCGGCCCTGGCGGGGGACACCCTGCCCCTCGACCTGACCCGGCTGGCGGACCTCCGGGTGCGGCCCCGGGCCCTGGCCCACCTGCTGCTGTCGGTGCCGGAGGAGGTGCTGCGCCGGGCCGGGGTGATCGTGGCGGAGATGGCTCGCGAGGGGGGACCGGAGCCCCCGGGCGGTGGCGCGGTGCCGGAGCCTCCGGGCGGCGCGGGCGGAGCGCCCGCCGGGATCGACGCCTCCTCGGAGGTACTCTCCCCCCGCCCCGGCCGACTCAGAGGTCGGCCGCTTCACGCGGAGGGTGGCAAGCCCGGCCCCGAGGTGACTCCATGACGGTGCGGCGGAGCGGCTACCGGGCGCCGAGCTGGTCTCGGACGCCGAAACCGGAGCGCCGGCGGCGGTGCCCCATGGGGACGGTCCGGCGCGGTCGGGTCCACCGGCGGAGCGCCCCCCTGGCGGGCGGCTACTACAACTACCCGCTGATCCGCCTCTCCGGCCTGTGGCTGGAGGATGTGGGTTTCCTCCAGGGCCAGCCCTTCGAGGTGGAGGTCTCTCGCGGGAACTTGGTGATCCGGACGGTGTGACGCCGGCCCGGTGCGGGGCTTCCTGGCGATTGCCGGAGGCCCCGCACCGGGTTGCTCATGCTGAGCCTGCCAGTGGATTCTTTGGGGCGTATGTTTGACGTCAGCGAACAGATGCCACAAAATATCTCCAACCGCTTCGGGGTCACGGCCCGACCCGCCCCACCACCCATGGCTCCAAGAGACCTGCCACCGCGACCCGGCAAGCCGGTCCACTCGGGCATCGGGATCGAGCTCGTCCGGCTCCTGTCGGCCGAAGGCGACCGGCTGTTCACCGTCCGGCGGGCGCGCGAGCTATCGGAGACAGCCGGGCTGTCCCCGGGGTACCTCCGGCAGGCCCTCCACCACCTCGTGGCGTCCGGCTGGCTCGTCCGCCTGCGGCAAGGCCTGTATGCCCTCTCCCCCACGGTCCCGGGAGTGACGCCGGCTCACGAGTTCGAGATCGCCATGGCCCTGGTGGAGCCGGCGGCGATCTCCCACTGGTCGGCGCTCCTCCACCACGGCTTGACGGAGCAGATTCCGAGGGAGGTCTTCGTGCTCACGACGACAGCGGCTTCCGTACCGCGGCCGCGAGGCAGAGAAGCCGTGAAGGCCCGGAACGGCTACCCGGCCGGCGGGCACGCCTACAGGTTCATCCGGGTCAAGCCGGATCGGTACTTCGGAACCGAGAGGGTGTGGGTCTCCGATGCCCGGGTCACCGTGACCGACCTGGAGCGCACGCTCCTGGACGGCCTGGCCCGTCCCCGGTACTGCGGCGACCTGGCGGAGGTGCTCCACGCGTTCGAGGTCGCGGCTTCCGAGCTGGACCTGGCGAAGCTCGTGCGGTACGCCCTCCGCCTGGATGCGGCGACGGCCAAGCGCCTGGGCTGGGTGCTCGAACGCCAGGGGACCGAGGCGTTTCACCTCGAGCCCCTCCGAACCGTTCCCGTCAAGGGGTACCGCGTGCTCGACGCAAGCGGGCCGCGCCGCGGCCCCCGGAACCGCCGCTGGATGATCCAGGAGAACCTGCCCGGGAGGGTCGAGCCTTGAGGCCGCTACGGACTCGGCTCCAGGAAGCCCGCCGGCGGCTCGGCGTGCCCTGGGAAGTCCTGGAGCGGGACTACCTCCTCTCCTGGATTCTGGCTGGAATCGTCCAGGTGGAGGAGCTCCGGGGAACTCTGGTGTTCAAGGGAGGGACTGCGCTCAAGAAGTGCTATTTCGGAGACGAGTATCGCTTCTCGGAAGACCTGGACTTCTCCGCCCGGGAGACGGCTCCGACGGGAGCGGCCATGGAACACACCGTCCACGAGGGATGCCATCGGGCGATGGCGCTTCTGGAGGATTTCGCCCGTGTGGAAATTGTGGCCGAACGCTACGTCGAGAGGGACCCTCACCCCGGAGGTCAGGAGGCCTTCACAATCCGGGCGCGGCTCCCCTGGCACAGAGAGCCGCGGACCCGCGTGATGATCGAGATCACGAAGGACGAGGAGGTCCTTCGCCCCACACCGAGGCTTTCAGAAGCTCCTCCGCGCCAAGTGCGCGGCTCGCCACGTCACCTACTCCACGCCCGCCGATTTCTTCCAGGCCGCGGTTCTCACACACGTCGAACGGACCTGGAACCAATGGCTCGGACCGCTGGTTCCCCATCTTCCGGCCTTCGAGGCCGTGATCGGTGATCTCCGGCCCCGGATCCAGGAGATTCTGGCTTAGATGACGGCCCCCCCGGGCCTCGGCGCAGCGGAACCTTGGTACCCTTCGGTGCCATTCGAGTGGCAACGCAGCGCACCGGCTGGCGGGCGTGCGACGCCGACCGGGGGTGCGGAAGTTCCGGTCTTGGGACGAGCTGCTGCTGGCCCAAGAGCGCGACGTGATCGCCGACAGGGAGGGTTGAGGGGCAAGGCCGCCCGCTACCCGGCTGCGAAGCCTCTCGACGGGCGCCGTGCCCCCGGCTACCCCTCGAGCAGCTCCGCCACGGCCACGCGGAAGCCGGGCAGGACGGGCTCGCCGTGGAGGTCGTCGGCCGGGCCGAGGGTCTCGGGGTTCTGCCCCGGCCGGTGGACGGTGACGCTCCGGCGCTCCGGGTCGAGGACCCAGACCGCCCGGGCGCCCGCGGCCAGGTACTCGGCCGCCTTCCGGTCGAGGTCTCCTGCCGAGTCCCGGGGCGAGGCCACCTCCACCGCCAGGTCGGGCGCCCCCACCAGGTACGGGCCGCGCCGCTCCGCCCGGGCGAGGCGCTCCGCGGAGACGAAGGAAGCGTCCGGCGCCCGCACCGTGTCCGGGCCGGTCGCCAGGACGTAGCCGGTCTCCCCGAAAATTCGCCCGAGCCCGTGGTGGGCGCGGACGAACGCCCAGAGCCGGGCGGTCACCGTCGCGGCGACCCCACCGTGAGCCGAGCCCGGCGGCGGCTCCCGGACGACGGAGCCAGCCACCAGCTCGATCCGGTCCGTCTCCGGCTCCAGGTACGGGAGGTCCTCCGCCGTGAGCACTTCCGTGGGGCTCGTCGTCTCGCTCATTTGCGTGCAGCCTATCAGCGCCGCGGAAGGGTGGTCCTGTGCCGAGACCGTGCTTCCGCAGCCTTCGATGTCCCTCGCGCGTGACAAAAAGTTCTCCTCGGTGGTCGCTCCCCCTGACGGTCGGCTTCAGCCCGCTCACGCCGGTAGACTTGGACGGTCGCCCCGGGGCGCGCCGCACCCCGTGGCGGCCGGAACGGGACGGTGCACGCTGTCCAGTCACCGGTGCGGCAAGCCGCACCCTACGACGGCCGGAGCTCCCGGCCGTTCCACAGCCATTCCTTCGAGCCGGACGTCGAACCCAAGGAGGTCGCCATGCGAGCCAGCCGCGCCGTGCGCGCCACCGAACCCACCGCTGCCCCACTCTCCCTCGTCCCCGCCGTCCTCGTCGCCTGCGTCGTCTGCATCCCCGTCGCCGCCCCGCCCGCCGCCGCCCAGGAGGCCGCGGCGGCCGAGGGCCTGGACGCCTCCCCCCGCCACCACGAGTGGGCGGACGTGCCCGCCGGTGAGGGACGAACGGTGCGGACCTTCGTCGCCTACCCGGAGGCCGAGGGGGACGTGCCGGCGGTGGTGGTGATCCACGAGAACCGGGGTCTGACCGACTGGGTGCGGAGCTTCGCCGACGAGCTGGCCGGCGCCGGATACCTGGCCGTGGCCCCGGACCTCCTCTCCGGCTTCGACGCCGAGCACCCCCACACCGGCGCCTTCGAGAGCTCCGACGCCGCGCGCCAGGCGATCTACGAGCTCGACGCCGACCGGGTGACGGCGGACCTCCGGGCGGTGCGCGAGTACGCCGCCGACCTCCCGGGCTCGAACGGCACCACCGCCGTGGCCGGCTTCTGCTGGGGCGGCTCCCAGACGTTCCGTTTCTCCACCCAGTCCCAGGAGGTGGCCGCCGCCTTCGTCTTCTACGGCACGGCGCCGGACGACCCGGAGCGGATCGCCGCCATCGAGGCCCCGGTCTACGGCTTCTACGGCCAGACCGACCAGCGGGTCAACGCCACGATCTCCCGGACCCAGCAGGCCATGACCGCCTTCGGCAAGACCTACGATCCGGTGATCTACGACGGCGTGGGCCACGCCTTCATGCGCCGGGCGAGCGCCCCGGACGCCCCGCCGGAGGCCACAAAGGCCCGGGACGAGGCGTTCGAGCGGCTCACCGATCTCCTGGCCGGGCTCGAGTAGGCGGCTCCCCGGTGCCCACCCTCGCCGACCTGCCCACCCCCGCCCTCCTGGTGGACCTGGACCGGCTGGAGGCGAACCTCCGCCGGATGCAGGAGCGCTGCGCCCGGCTGGGGGTGGCCCTCCGGCCTCACGTGAAGACCCACAAGTGCCTGGAGGTGGGGCGGATGCAGCGGGAGCTCGGGGCCCGGGGGATCACGGTGGCAACCCTGGAGGAGGCCCGGGACTTCGCCGACGGCGGCTTCGACGACCTGACCTGGGCGTTCCCCCTGGTCCCGGGGCGGCTGCCGGAGGCGATCGAGCTCGCCCGGAGGGTGACCCTGCGGCTGACGCTGGACACGCCGGAGGCGCTCGCCGAGGTGCGGAAGGCGGCCGAGGCGGCGTCGCGGGCGGCGGAGGAACCGCTCCGCCTCCACGTCCACCTGGAGGTGGACTGCGGCGACCACCGCTCCGGCGTGGACCCGGCCTCGGAGCGCGCCGTGGAGCTGGCCCGAGGGATCGCCGCCTCCGAGCACCTGGTCTTTGACGGCCTCCTCACACACTCCGGGCATGCGTACCAGGCCCGGAGCCGGGAGGAGGCGGCGGCGGTGGCCGAGGAGGAGCGCTCGGTCATGGCGAGGCTCGCGGAGCGCCTCCGGGCCGAGGGGATCGAGGTGCCGGCGGTGAGCGTGGGCTCCACGCCGGCCATGGCGGCGGCGGAGGACCTCGCCGGCGTCACCGAGGCCCGGCCGGGCAACTACGCCTACTACGACCTGATGCAGGTCACCATCGGCTCCTGCAGGCCGGAGGACTGCGCCCTGACGGTCCTGGCGACGGTGGTCTCCAGCCAGCCGGGGGCGGAGCACTCGGTGATCGACGCCGGAGCGCTCTCCCTGTCGAAGGACCCTGGGACCGAGGACATGGACCCGCCGGGGTTCGGGGAGGTCCGGGAGCAGGTCGACGACTTCGATGAGGGACCGCCTCCCCCGCGTGTAGGGGCGGAGCTTGTCTCCGCCCGAGCTCCGGGGACCGGTTCCCCACGGGAGGAGGCGAGCTCCTCCCCTACACGCGTCGGGGGCAATGCCGTCCGGGTCGCCTCCCTCTCCCAGGAGCACGGCGTCCTGAGCGCCCCCCTCCCCACCGGCACCCGGGTCCGCATCACCCCGAACCACTCCTGCCTGACCAACGCCTGCTTCGACCGGGTCCACGCGGTGCGCGGCCGGGAGGTCGTGGACACCTGGCGAATCGTCGGGCGCCGGTGACAGCTTTGCCCCGCACCACGACCCGTGGATTCCCGGGAACCCACGACCCCGTGGTCCGACGACGCCCAACACCGAGGCGATGTCCAGCAGTGCGCCTGTTGTGCTCACGACTCGACCCCGAATGCGCCAGACTTCAGCCCCCGAGCGCTGCCCTACCCCATAACCGCCACCCCCGCCCTCCGGTCGACACTCCCTCGGCCTCGATCGGGCAAGATCGCCCCCCGAAGCCAGCCGACCTGTACATGAGAGGCTCGTCGCAGCCTCACCCCCGATACGCAATCACCTATCCCGGGTCGAGCAACGGCAGGCCACTGCTTGAGGAGGCGTCTGCACTCTTGCCCCGGCCGACTCCCTGCCGGCCGGGGCTTCCGCTGGACCTGCGGCGGCAGCCCCGCTCGCGGCTACTCGTTCTCGGTGATGTGCTTGACGGCGGCGGCGAGGTCGGGAAGGCGGACCCGTGTGTAGACCATGTCGATGAGGTTCTCGTGGTGGTACTCGACGACCTTGCGTAGGTCGCTCACGCGGTTGTGCCACCCCCGGCCATCGGTGACGAGGAAGAAGTACATGTGGAAATCCTTTGCCTGGGCGATCTTCAGGATGTCGCCTAGGAAGTCCGTAAGCTTGCTGCCGGTGGCTCCTGGCCGATCGCCAGAAAGAGTCGGCACACGTCGAGGAACCGTGGGTCCTCCCGTAACTCGTCCGCCAGGTCCTGCCGCGTCACGGGACGGCCGAGAGCGCGCAGGCGTCCCACGGACACTTTCACGTGAGCCAGGAGGGCCTGCGCCTTCTCGTCCTGCCATCCTGCCGGCAGCTCCTCGAGCTCCCCTAGTGGTCCGTCAACCCTCAATTGACGGGTCCTGGCGGTCCTTCACGCCGCTG
>JBKHJP010000197.1:0-7943 GCA_046538065.1 Thermoanaerobaculia bacterium
GGGGACGCGGACCGGTCGGCGCCCGCCTCCGCTTCGGCTCCGCGCGCAACGTCTCCAATCGTCGAAGCGCTCGAAGGCGGCTCCGCCTCAGAGGGCCTTCGGCCGGGAGGCTCGCCCCCGCCCGCCGCCGCTGGATGCTGCGCCACGTCCTCGGACTCCCAAGGACGCCGTCAACGGGCTCCTTCACACCTTCCTGGGGTTTCCGGCCCGTCGCCCCCAGACCCACTTGACGAGTTGCAGCAGGCAGCCACCAGCCAGATAGGGCTTCTTCACCGGGGGCGGCCGCGAGACGGGGTCCAAGAGCGCACCCCGTCCCAATGGCGCGCAAAATTACCCACCGCCCCCGGGCCGGAGCTCCGTGGAAACCCGGAGGGAAGCGCCAGCGTCCCGGAGTGCGGCGCAGGAACTGAGCACGAAGCGGTTCCGGTGCGGGGCGGGTCTCCCGGCCGGAGGGCCTCTGAGGCGGAGCCGCTCCCAGTTGCACCGGCTGGCAATTCAGTCCCGCGCGGAGCCGAAGCGGAGGCGGGCGCCGACCGGCCGATAACCCACGACGCGCCCGCCGTCCCGCAGGCCGGGAGACCCGCCCCGCACCGGAGCCGCGGCCCGAAGTGCACACCTGCCTGCCTCCTCCCGGGCCGCAACGGAGCTCCGGCCCGATGATAGCCTCCGCCCCGCCATGGCCTTCCGCTCCGTCTTCCTCGCCGTCGTCCTCGGCACCGCCCTCATCGTCGCCGCCCTCGTCCTCCACTCCGAGCGACCGGAGATCGAAACCGCCCAGCCCACGGCGGCCATGGTCGCCGCCACCGGCAAGTGCGCCACCTGCCACCTCCAGGAGACCGGCGCCGTCGTCCACGAGTTCCGCCGGAGCGCCCACGCCCGCAAGGGCGTCAACTGCCTCGACTGCCACCGCCCCCTCCCGGAGCAGGAGGCCGAGGAACACCGGGGCTTCACCATCTCCACCCAGGTCACCGCCGCGAGCTGCGCCCAGTGCCACCGGAAAGAGTACGACCAGTTCCTCCGGAGCCGCCACGCCGCCCCGGCCTTCGCCGCCGTCCGCGGCTCCGAGCCCTTCACCGACGAGCAGATCGCCCACGCCGAGCGCTTCCACCCCGGGGCCGTGGACCGGCCGCCCAACGCCCTCGCCGTCCAGGAGGGGGAAGCCGCCATGGTCCGCGGGTGCGACGCCTGCCACTCCGTGGGCCGACCCAACGCCGACGGCTCCATCGGCACCTGCACCGCCTGCCACGCCCGGCACCAGGCCTCCGTGGCCCTGGCCCGCGAGCCCGAAACCTGCGGCCAGTGCCACATGGGGCCGGACCACTCCCAGCTCGAGATCTTCAACGAATCGAAGCACGGCGCCCTGTTCAACGCCCAGCACGACGACCTGAACCTGGACGCTCCGCCGAAGGATCTGGGCGTCGAGGACATGTGGGTGCCCTCGTGCGCCACCTGCCACATGAGCGGGCTCGAAGGCCAGCGCGTGACCCACGACGTGACGGAGCGCCTGTCCTACTGGCTCTTCGCCGAGGTCTCCGAGAAGCGGCCCACCTACGCCCAGGGCCAGGCCCAGATGCAGGAGGTCTGCCTGACCTGCCACACCACGCCCCACGTGGAGCGCTTCTACGAGGAGGCGGAGGCGGTGCTGGAGGCGACCAACGAGAAGGTGGCCGCCGGGATGAAGATCGTGGCCGACCTCCGGGCCGAAGGGCTCCTGACCCCGGAGCCCTTCGACGAGCCCATCGAGTTCGTGGCCTTCGACTTCTGGCACTACTACGGCCGCACGGCGAAGCACGGGGCCTTCATGGGCGGGCCGGACTTCGTCCAATGGCACGGCAACTACGAGCTGGAGGCCCTCCGGGTCGAGCTCGAGACCATGGCCCGGGAGATCCGGAGCGGTCACGCCGCGGAGGGGCCGGGTGCCGGGGAGTGAGGCGGCCGGGGCACCGCCCGGGGGCGACGCAGCGCAGACGGCCCGGAGCAGCGCTCCGGAGACGGCGCCCGGCCGGGAGGGGTCACCCGTCCGCAGGCCGGCCCGGGGCCGGAAGCTCCGGGGCCTGACGGACAGGCTCCCGGCGTCGCTCACGGACCGCCCGTTCCTCCTGGAGCTCTTCGTCCTGTCGAACCTCGCCTTCCTCACCCTGGACGTCTGGGTCGCCCACGCGGTGAACGACTTCCGGGACCCCCTGGAGTGGCTGCCGGTGGTCTTCGCCGGCGTGGGCTCCGCGGTCCTGGCCGTGGTCGTCCTGTGGGAGCGCCTCCGGGCCGGCGGACAGAGGGCGGCACCGGCCGGGGCCGGGGGCGAGGCGGGGCGCGTCCCGGCCTCCCCGCGCCGCCCCCGGCTCGCGGCCCTGGCCGTCGGCTGGACCGCCGTGGCGGTGGGCGTGGGCGGCTTCTTCCTCCACCTGGAGAGCCGTTTCTTCCGGGAGCTCACCCTGGAGAGCCTGGTCTACTCCGCCCCCTTCGCCGCCCCCCTGGCCTTCGCCGGCCTGGGACTGCTGCTGCTGATGAACCGGACGGTGCCGGCGGGCTCGCCGGACTGGGGCCGCTGGGTGCTGCTCCTGTCCCTGGGGGGCTTCGCCGGCAACTTCGCCCTGTCCCTGGCGGACCACGCCCAGAACGGCTTCTTCCACCCGGAGGAGTGGATCGCCGTGGTGGCGAGCGCCTTCGCCGTCTCCTTCCTGGGGGTGGCCACGTTCGCGCGGCGGCCGGGCCGGGAGCTCGTCCGCTGGTGCGCCGGCGTGCTGGGCCTCCAGGTGTTCGTCGGGCTCCTGGGCTTCTGGTTCCACCTGGCGGCCCGGTTCCGGGACGAGGCGGCGTTCGGCCAGGACTGGCGCCAGGAGGTGATCTTCGGCGCCCCCCTGTTCGCACCGCTCCTCTTCGTCGACATCGCGCTGCTCGCCGCCCTCGGCCTCTGGGACCTCCGGGCGAAGACGGCGGACCAGCGCTGACGCGGCACCAGCCGCGTGCCTCGTCGAGGCCGTGTCTCCGGTGCGTGCCATCCCGAAGCTCAAGGAAGATTCGTCGCCTCGGTGCGCTCCTGAGCGAGCCCGGACACCGGGCCGGCACGAGGTTTGCGCTTTCCTCCCGGTAGTTGGTCGAGAGATCCGTGTCCACGACCCAGAGAGGAGGAACCGATGGCAGTCTGCGAGCGATGCGGCAACGACTACGACAAGGCGTTCCAGGTGGTGATGGACGGCGAGAGCCACACCTTCGACAGCTTCGAGTGCGCCATCGCGTCGGTGGCGCCCCGGTGCGCCGTGTGCGACACCCCGGTGATCGGCCACGGCCTGGAAGGCGGTGACCAGATCTACTGCTGCGACAACTGCGCCTCGGCGGACGGGGTCGAGGGGCTCCGGGACCGGGTCTGACGGCCCCGGGACGCCCCACCTTCGGGTGTAGGGGCGGAGCTCGCCTCCGCCCGCGTTTCAGGCACCGACCGATCTGGCGGCTTCGGCCCGGGAGGAGGCAAGCTCCTCCCCTACAGGACCCGGGAATCTCGGGCCGGACGTACGCGGGAACCTCGACCCGCGTGTAGGGGCGGACCTTGCGTCCGCCCGGGCTGAAGCCTGTACCAAGGTTCTCACGCACTCGGGCGGACCTCGTGTCCGCCCGGGCCGAAGCGGCCACGACCTCCCTCCGAGGGTCCGGCGGGACGGGTGCTAAAGTGAGCACCCATCGCCCTTTCGACGAACCGACCCCCGGAGGGAGCCATGAAAGACGCTCTCGTCGCCTCGGGCCTCACGCTCGTCCTGCTCACGTCCATCCCCGCCCCGGCAGCCCCGGCCGCCGAGCCGGCGGTCTCCTCCCAGCGCCTGCCCGGGCTGCTCCACTCGGTCCGGGTGCGCACCGACGCCCTCGGGGTGCCCCACGTCTTCGCGGTCACGGACCGGGACGCCCTCTTCGCCCTGGGCTACCTCCACGCCCGGGACCGCCTGTTCCAGATGGACCTGCTCCGGCGGCGGTTCGACGGCACGCTGGCGGAGCTGCTCGGGGGTGGGGCGCTGGCCTCGGACGTCCAGTTCCGGACGCTCGGGCTCCGCAGGGCCGCGGAGGCCTCCCTGCCCGCCCTGTCGGTGGTCACCCGCGTCTGGCTCCAGTCGTACGCCCGGGGCGTGAACAGGTTCCTCGCCGAGAATCCGCTCCCACCGGAGTACGGCGCCCTGGGGCTCACGTCGGTCCGGCCGTGGCGGCCGGTGGACAGCGTGGTGGTCGGCAAGGGGCTGGCGTTCGGCCTCTCCTTCGACCTCTCGGACATCGACCGCACCGTGGCCTTGAGGACCTTCCAGGCGGCCGGCGAGGAGGCGGGCTTCGACGGGACGGCCCTCTTCTCCCAGGACCTCTACCGCAGCGCCCCCTTCGATCCGACGGTCTCGATCCCGGCCGCCCTGGGCTCCTCCGCCGCGGTGGCGGAGGCCACCGGGCACCTCGACGAACGGACCCTCGAGCTGGCCCGCTCCTACCGGGACCGGGTCTCCGAGGTGCCGGCCCTGGCACGGACGCTCCAGCCCCAGTGGCACCGCCGGGGCAGCAACTGGTGGATCGTCTCCGGGGAGAAGACCGAGTCCGGACACCCGATCCTGGCCAACGACCCCCACCTGGGCCTGGACAGCCCGGCCGTCTTCTACGAGGCCCAGATCCGGATCGACCCGCGCCAGGGACGGCCGGCGATGAACGCCTTCGGCGTGACCTTCCCGGGAGCCCCGGGGATCATCCTGGGTTGCAACCCGTGGATCTGCTGGGGTGCGACGACCAACCCGATGGACGTGACGGACGTCTTCCAGGAGGAGCTGGTGGTGGACCCGGAGACGGGCCTGCCGGTGGCCACCCGGTTCGAGGACGGGACCGAGCCCCTGGTGGCGATCCCCCAGACCTTCCGGGTCAACACGCCGGGTGACGGCGAGCCGGACAACCTGGAGGTCGCCGACGTGCCCCCCACCGAGGGCGGCGTGACCCTGATCGTGCCGCGGCGCAACGACGGGCCGATCGTGGCCGTCGACGCCTCGGACCCCGACGCCGTCACCGGGCTCTCGGTCCAGTACACCGGCTGGGGAGCCACCCGGGAGCTCGACACCTTCCGGACTTGGAACCGGGCCCGGGACCTGGACGGGTTCCGCCGGGGACTGCAGTTCTTCGACGTGGGCTCCCAGAACTTCGCCTACGCCGACGTGGAGGGCAACATCGCCTACTTCACGAGCGCGGAGATGCCCTTGCGCGAGGACCTCCAGCTCCTGAACGCCCCCGACGGGGGCGTGCCGCCCTGGATCATCCGGGACGGCACCCACGCCCTGCGCCACGAGTGGCTGCCGGCCGAGCCCACGGAGCCCGGACCGGATCAGGCCCGGAGCCTGCCGTACCGGATCCTCCCCTTCGACGAGATGCCCCAGGTGGTCAACCCGGAGGCCGGCTTCGTGCTGAACGCCAACAACGATCCCGTGGGCACCGTCCTCGACAACGACCCCCTGAACCAGCTCCGGCCCGGCGGCGGGCTCTACTACCTGAGCCCGGGCTACGCCCAGGGCTTCCGGGCCGGGCGGATCAGGCGGCTGATCGAGGGCGCCCTCGCCGGCGGCGGCACGCTCTCACTCGACGAGATCGCGGCCTTCCAGGCCAACAACGAGCTCCTGGACGCCGAGGTGCTGGTGCCGCACATCGTCCAGGCGTTCGAGAACGCCGGTGCCGGCGGCGCGCCCCCGGAGCTCGCGGCCCTGGCGGCGGACCCGGAGGTGGCCGAGGCGGTGGACCGGCTGGCGGCGTGGGGGTTCGCAACGCCCACCGGCATCCCCGAGGGCTTCGACCCGGGGGACGACCCCGCCGACCTGCCGGCGCCGAGCCCGGAGGAGGTGGAGGCGAGCGTCGCCGCCACGATCTACTCCGCTTGGCGGGGCCAGGCCGTGCAGCGGGTGATCGACGGCGCCCTGGCTCCCCTGGGAATCGAAGGCCAGGCCCCGGGGAGCTCGGTGGCCATGGCGGCGCTCCGGCACCACCTGGAGGCCGTGGAGGAGAGCGGCGGCCTGGGGGCCTCCGGACTGCCCTTCTTCGCCCACCCGGCGGCATCCACCCCGGCCGAGGCCCGGGACCTCGCCCTCCTGGAGAGCCTCCGGTCGGCCCTGGACCTGCTGGCGTCGGACACGTTCGCCCCGGCCTTCGGCGGCTCCACGGACCAGGAGGACTACCGCTGGGGCAGGCTCCACCGCATCGTCTTCGACCACCCCCTGGGCGGGCCGTTCAGCATCCCGGAGGGTGGAGGGCTGGCGAGCGTCTCCCCGGAGCTCCCGGGAATCGCCCGGGCCGGCGGCTTCGGAGCGGTGGACGCCTCGTCCCACGGGGCCCGGGCCGACGGGCCGAACGAGTTCACGTTCGGGTCCGGGCCGGCGCGCCGGTTCGTGGGCGAGCTGACGCCGCAGGGTCCTCTGCCGCCGCTGGAGGTCATCCCCGGGGGCCAGAGCGGGATCCCGGGGCACCCGTTCTTCGGAACCCAGCTTCCGCTCTGGCTGACCAACGACTACCACGTCTTCCCGTACCGCCCGGACGACGTGGTGCAGGGGACCGCCCGGTTCGAGGTGTTCGTGCCGTAGGGTGCGACCCTGTCGCGCCGGGAGCGGCTCCGGGAACCGAGGCGGGACCGGAAGCCCCGTTGCGGCCCGGAGGGGGCCGCCCGGGAACCGGCTCGCGCGTCTCGGCGCCACAGCCGGCTGGCGCTCGCCTCCCGCCTCCGTATCGCCTGGGTGGACGTCCTGTTCGGCGTGTAGGGGCGGACCTTGCGTCCGCCCGAACGGGAGCGACCGAGAGGGCCAAGGGCCTGCGTTAGACTGGCCCCATGCTGCGCCTGCCCCCGTTCCAGCTCCGCCGCCCCCGGACCCTGGAGGAGGCAGTCTCGATCCTCGCCGGGGAAGGGGCCGCCGAGGGCCGGGCGCGTCCGGTGGCCGGCGGCACCGACCTGTGGCCCAACATGAAGCGCCGGCACCAGCGTGCCGACACGGTGGTGGCCCTCTCGGGGATCGACGCCCTCCGGGGGATCGAGGCCAACGGCGGCGTCCGGATCGGCGCCGGCGTGACCCTGGCCGAGGTGGCGGCCCATCCGGCGGTCCGGGAGCGCTACCCGGCGCTGGCCCGGGCGGTGGAGTCCATCTCGTCGCCGCCGCTCCGGAACATGGGCACCCTCGGCGGCAACGTGTGCGTGGACACGCGTTGCACCTACTACAACCAGACCGAGGAGTGGCGCCGCTCCATCGACTACTGCATGAAGGAGGCGGGGACGATCTGCTGGGTGGCGCCCAGCTCGCCGCGCTGCTGGGCCCACTCGGCGAGCGACTCGGCCCCCATGCTCGCGGCGCTCGGCGCGGAGCTCCGCCTGGTGGGCCCGCAGGGTGACCGGACGATTCCGGTGGAGGACCTGTACCGGGACGACGGGATCGACTACCTGGGCAAGACCGCCGACGAGGTGGTGGCCGAGGTCCTGGTGCCCCGGGAGTCGGCGGCGGACCGGCTGAAGGCCTCGTTCTGGAAGCTCCGGCGCCGGGGCTCCATCGACTTCGCCGTCCTGTCCGTGGCGGCGGCGGTGCGCACCGAGGAGGACGGCACCGTCCGCGACGCACGGATCGTCCTGGGAGCCGTCTCGTCCCGGCCCGCCGCCGCCGAGAAGGCCGCCGCGGCCCTGGTGGGCCGGCCCCTCACGGCCGAGTCCATCGCCGAGGCGGCGAAGCTCGCCCGCCGGCACGCCACCCCCATGGACAACACCGACTTCCAGGCCCAGTGGCGCGGCGCCGTGGTCCCCAGCTACGTCGAGGCCGCGCTGCGCGAGTGCGCCGGCCTGCCCACGGATCGCCCCACCCCCGGCCACCCAGGCTGAGGCCGCCGCCCCCCCACGGATCGCCCCGCCCCCGGCCACTCAGGCTGAGGCCGCCGTCCCCCACGGATCGCTCCACCCCCGACCACTCAAGCTG
>JBKHJP010000198.1:0-7924 GCA_046538065.1 Thermoanaerobaculia bacterium
GTGGAGGCCGGCGCCGCCCGCCGGGCCCTGGCCCGCTCCGAGCGCATGCCCGACGTGACGGCGGGCCTCCGGGCCGGCCGGGAGGAGGGGGACGACATCGTGGGCCTGGGCCTGACGATCCCCATCCCGCTCTTCGACCGCAACCAGGGCGCCGTCGCGGAGGCGGACGCCGAGCTCGCCGGGGCGCGGGCGGAGCTCGCCGTGACCGATCTCGCCGTGCGCCGGGAGGTGGCGGCGGCGCGGGCGCGCCTCGTGGCGGCCCTGGAGGCCCTGGAGGCCGCCGAGAGCCTGGGGCTCGCCGCCCTCGAGGACGGCCTGGAGCTGGTCGAACGCTCCTTCGACGCCGGGAAGATCGGCTCCGCCGAGGTCATCCTGTTCCGGCGGGAGCTGGTGGAGGCCCGGCGCCAGTCGGTGGAGGCGCGGGTGGAGGCCTTCCGGGCGGCCGTGGACCTGGCCGTGGTCACCGGCGAGGCCCTGCCCGGAACGGAGTGGCTGGACATCGCGGAGACGGAACCATGACCTGGACGAACCCCGTGGTTTGCAACCTGCTGATCCCCTTCGCCGCCGGGGCCCTCGTCCTGGGAGGCTGCGGAGGCCGGGAGGGGGCGGGGTCTCCCCCGGAAGCCGAGCCCGCCGCCCACCATGCCGGCGAGGAAGGGCACGACGAGCACGGCGACCACGGCGAGCACGACGACCACGACGACCACGACGGCCACGGCGAGGACGACGGGATCGTGGAGCTCTCCGAGGAGGCCATGGCCCGGATCGGCCTGGCCACGGCCCCGGCGCGCCTGGAGGCCCTGGGCGGGCGCTGGACCACCACCGGCACCGTGGACTTCGACGAGACCGCCCTGGCCCACGTGGCCCCCCGGGTGGAGGGCCGGCTGGTCCGGGTGCCCGGGGAGCTCGGGGACCGGGTGACGGCCGGGGAGGTCCTGGCCGTCGTGGACTCGGTGGAGCTGGGAGAGGCCCGGGCCGCCTACCTGGAGGCCCGGGCCCGCCACGAGGTGGCCCGGCGGCGCCTGGAGCGGGAGCAGGACCTCCGGACCGACCGGATCTCGTCGGAGGCGGAGGTCCTGGACGCGGAGGCCGAGGAGCGCACGGCCGCCGCCGCCCTGGCCGCCGGCCGGGAGCGCCTGGCCCTCCTGGGGCTGGGCCAGGGCGAGATCGACTCCCTCTCCTGGGACGACGCCCGGCCGTCGCAGACCTCGGTCCGGGCGCCCTTCTCCGGCCTGGTCGTGGAGCGCCACGCCACCCGCGGCGAGCTGGTCACCCCCGAGCGCTCCCTCTTCACCGTCGCCGACCTGGGCGGGGTCTGGCTCTGGATCGACGTCTACGAGCGCGACCTGTCGAAGGTCCGGCCCGGGGCGGAGGTCGAGGCCCGCCTGGACGCCTGGCCGGGAGAGGTCTTCCCCGGCACTGTCGCCTACGTCGGCGCCGTGCTGGACCCGGAGACCCGGAGCGTCCGCGCCCGGGTGGACCTGCCGAACCCCGAGCTGCGCCTCAAACCCGGGATGTTCGCCCGCGTCAGCCTGTCCGGCGCCGGGCCCGACAGCGGCGCCGAGCCCGACACCGGGGCCGGAGGCGAGGAGAGCGCCGCCGCGCCGGAGCCGGTGCTGACGGTGCCCCGCCGGGCCCTCCAGCGCGACGGGAGCGGAGCGGTCGTCTTCGTGCAGACCGGACCGGGACGATTCGAGCGCCGCCAGGTGGTCGTCGGCGCCGCGGAGAGCAACCTGGCGGAAATTGTCTCGGGCCTCGCCGCGGGCGACGAGGTGGTCACCGAGGGCGCCTTCCTCCTCAAGTCCCAGGCCTCCGCCGGTGAGATCGGCGGCCACCACCATTAATGAGGCTCCGCCAGGCCGACCAGGATCCGGAATGATGAATCAACTCTGTCAGCACGAGGATCAGGCGGGGGCGTCCCTCTCCCCCCTTCCAAGGGTGGGAGAGGGACCGAGGGAGAGGGGGGTGGTCCGGAGGATCTCTGCTTGGGTGGATAGGCCCGGGCCGGCCCGGGCTCGCCACGCGAGCCGACCGGGGCGGGGGGCGAAGTCGCACGGAGGCACGCCCGGTCCCCAAGCCTCACCGCCCGAAGCGGAGCTTCACCAAAGATGATTCGCCGCCTGATCGATCTGTCGCTGGACCACCGCCTGGCGGTGATCGTCTTCTGGGTGCTCCTGGTGGCCGTGGGGGTCCAGTCCGTCCTGAACCTGCCCATCGACGCCGTGCCGGACATCACCAACGTCCAGGTCCAGGTCCTGACCGAGAGCCCCGGCCTGGCCCCGGAGGAGGTGGAGCAGTTCGTGACCTTCCCGGTGGAGACGGCCCTGAGCGGCCTTCCCCGCCTCGAGGAGGTCCGGTCTCTCACCAAGTTCGGCCTGTCGGTGGTGACGGTGGTCTTCACCGAGGGGACCGACGTCTACTGGGCCCGCCAGCAGGTCTCCGAGCGCCTGGCGGAGGCCCGCGCGGCCATCCCCGAGGGCTACGGCGAGCCGGGCCTGGCGCCGGTGACGACAGGGCTGGGCGAGATCTACCACTTCGAGGTGGCCGGCGAGCCCCGGTGCCCGCCGGAGGGCCCCGACACGCCGGAGTGCTGGTCCCTCATGGAGCTGCGCTCGATCCTGGACTGGGTCGTGATCCCGCCGCTCCGGGCCGTGCCCGGCGTGGTGGAGGTCAACGCCTTCGGCGGCGAGGTGCGGACCTTCCAGGCCACGGTGGACCCGGAGCGCCTGGTGGCCCACGGGCTGTCGGTGGACGACGTGGTCGAAGCCATCCGGGCCAACCACCGCAACGCCGGCGGCGGGTACGTCCCCTTCGGCGGCGAGCAGTACGTGATCCGGGGCGAAGGGCTCCTGGGCTCCCTGGAGGAGCTGGGGCGGATCGTGGTGGCGAGCGACGGGGGCACACCGGTCTACCTGGACGACGTGGCGGCCGTGGAGCACGCCCCCCTGCTGCGCCAGGGAGCGGTCACCCGGGACGGCGAGGGGGAGGCGGTGGCGGGGATCGTCCTCATGCTCCTGGGGGAGAACTCCCGCACGGTGGCCCGGGAGGTGGACGCGGCGGTGGCGGACCTCCAGAGGTCCCTCCCCGAGGGGGTGTCCATCGACACCTACTACGACCGCTCCCACCTGGTGGACCGGACGATCCGGACGGTGGCCATGAACCTCCTCAAGGGCGGCGTCCTGGTGGTGGGGGTGCTGCTTCTGCTGATCGGCAGCTTCCGGGCGGGGCTCCTGGTGGCTTCGGTGATCCCGCTGTCCATGCTGGTGGCCTTCTCCGCCATGCGCTGGACCGGCGTCTCCGGGAACCTGATGAGCCTGGGGGCCATCGACTTCGGCCTGATCGTCGACGGCG
Source organism: Thermoanaerobaculia bacterium (assembly GCA_046538065.1). Classification (GTDB taxonomy): domain Bacteria; phylum Acidobacteriota; class Thermoanaerobaculia; order Multivoradales; family DATKCC01; genus JBKHJP01. The sequence continues at coordinate 3,352 of JBKHJP010000198.1, forward strand.
CGGTGGTCATGGTGGAAAACGTCCTGCGGACCCTCCACGCCCGGCGGGACGAGACGGAGGTCCCGGCCCTGGAGAAGGTCCGCGCCGCCGCCCACCAGGTGGCCCGGCCGGTGGTCTTCGGCGTGACGATCATCATCCTGGTCTACCTGCCGATCCTGGCGCTGCGGGGCACCGAGGGGAAGATGTTCCGCCCCATGGCGCTGACGGTGGTCTTCGCCCTGGCGGCGTCGCTCCTGTGCGCCCTGACGCTGGTTCCGGCGGTGGCGAGCGTCCTGCTGCCGGGGGCGCGGGTGCGCGAGCCGGCCCTCTACCGCTTCCTCCGGCGCCTGTACGTGCCGGTCCTGGACCGGGCCCTCTCCCGCCGGGGGGTGACCTTCGCCTGCGCCGCGGTGGTCTTCGCCGCCAGCCTGGCGGTGGTGCCCTTCCTGGGGGCGGAGTTCCTGCCCACCCTGGACGAGGGGGCCGTCGCCATGCACATCCAGCGGCTCCCCTCGATCTCCCTGGAGCGCTCGAACGAGGTGAGCCTGATGGCGGAGAAGGTCCTCCTCGAGGAGTTCCCGGACGAGGTCGAGACCATCCTCTCCCGCACGGGGCGCCCGGAGGTCGCCCTGGACCCCATGGGGGTGGAGATCGGCGACACGTTCGTGATGCTCCACCCACGGGAGAGGTGGCGCTACGACAGCAAGGAGGCCCTGGTGGAGGCCATGCACGAGGCCCTGGAGCGCCAGGTGCCGGGGGCGAAGTTCGCCTTCACCCAGCCCATCGAGCTCCGCTTCGCCGAGCTCATGACCGGGGTGCGCTCCGACGTGGCCCTGCACCTCTACGGCTCCGACCTGGACCTCCTCCGGACCAAGGCGGAGGAGATCGCCGGCGTGCTCCGGACCGTGCCCGGGGCGGCGGACGTGGCGGCGGAGCAGATCCAGGGCCTCCCCCGCCTGCGGGTGGCCGTCGACCGCGAGGCCCTGGCGCGCCACGGAATGGCGGCGGCGGACGTCTTCCGGGTCCTGGAAGCCCTGGGAGGCATCCCGGCGGGCACCGTGGTCGACGGCGCCATGCGCTACCCCATCCAGGTGCGCTTCCCGGAGCGGGCCCGGAGTGACCCCCTCGCCCTGGGCGACCTGCGGGTGGCGGCGCCCCCGGACCGGCCCGGCGGGCCGCCCCGGATGATCCCCCTGGACCAGCTCGCCACGGTGGAGGTGACCGAAGGACCCGCCCAGATCAACCGCCTCCGGGCGTCCCGCCGGATCGCCGTGGAGGCCAACGTCCGCGGCCGGGACCTGGCGTCGTTCGTGGCGGAGGCCCGGGAGGCCGTCGAGGAGCGGGTCGACCTGCCGGCGGGGTGGACCCTCTCCTGGGGCGGGCAGTTCGAGAACCTCGAGGCGGCCTCCCGCCGCCTGGCGTTCCTGGTACCCCTGGTGCTCCTGCTGATCTTCGTCCTGCTCTACACCGCCTTCGGCTCGGGGCGCCTGGCGACCCTGGTCTTCCTGAACGTGCCCCTGGCCCTCTCGGGGGGTCTCTTCGCCCTGGGGATCCGGGGGTACCCCTTCTCCATCTCCGCCGGGGTGGGCTTCATCGCCCTGTTCGGCATCGCCGTCCTGAACGGCCTGGTCCTGCTGGCCTACGTCGAGGGGCTGCGGGGTGCGGGGGGCGACGGCCTGTCCCGGACCGAGGCCGCCCGGCAAGGGGCCCAGGTACGCCTCCGGGCGGTCCTCATGACCGCCTCCACCGACATCATCGGCTTCCTGCCCATGGCCCTGGCCACCACCGCCGGCGCGGAGGTCCAGCGCCCCCTGGCCACGGTGGTCGTGGGAGGGCTGGTGACGTCCACGCTCCTGACGCTGCTGGTCCTGCCCGCCGTCTACGCCGCCGGCAAGGACCGGCCCCGGCGGGAACCGGAGCCGGCTCGGGCGCCGGCGCCCTGACGGCCCGGAAGAGGCCACAGGGCGTACAGCCTCCCACCCGCAACCCCAGCGTGTAGGGGAGGAGCTTGTCTCCTCCCGTGGTACGGAAAAGCCCGGTGATCGCTGGGGCACGGGAGGAGACAAGCTCCTCCCCTACAGGCTTCCAGGGAGATTCCGCACAGGCTTCCAGGGAGATTCCGCGCGCCGCTCGGGAGAAGCTCCTCACACCCCGGTGGCGGCCCAGGCGTTTCCGGCGGCGCCGGCTGGGAGCGCCTCCGCCGCTCTCGCGTCGGCGCCGGCCAGGTCCCCGGCCAGGTCCCGGAGCCGGCGCCAGGTCCGGGCGGGCTTCTCGGAGAGGATCACCACCAGGTCGCCCGGCCGGGCGAGGGCCAGGACCCGGGCCAGGGCCTGCTCCTCCCCCGGCGCCTCGTGTCCCGGTCCGGGTTCCACGGCGTCCGCGGCGAAGCCCGCCGCCAGAAGGCCCTCCCGCACCCGCGCCGCGGTCTCCCCGGAGGAGCGGCCCCGGAGGTCCTCGTCCTCCCGGAGGATGACCCGGTCGAAGTGGGGGGCGGCGGCCCGGCCCAGGGCCCGGAGGTCCTCGTCGCGCCGGTCGCCCACCCCGGCGAGGATGCAGATCCGGCGCCCCTCCACCGGCAGCTCCCGGACGGCCCGGCCCAGGGCGTCCACCGCCGCGGGGTTGTGGGCGTAGTCCAGGAGCACCTGGAACGGCAGCCCCTCGTAGAGGTTGAAGCGCCCCGGAGCCTGCTCGAAGGAGGCCTGGAAGGTCCGCAGCCCCTGGCGGATGGGCTCCAGGCGCACGCCCAGGGCCCGGGCGATGGCCGCGGCGAAGAGGGCGTTGGCCAGGTTGTGGCGGGCCCGGCCGCCCAGGGCGACGGGGACCTCGTCGGCGTGGACCAGGGCGATCCGGTTCTTGCCGTGGAAGAGGACCAGGTGCCCGCCCCGCTCCCCGGGCTCCAGGACCGCCGCCCGGCCGCCCCGCGCCAGGTGAGCGGCCAGGAAGCGCGGCACGCCGTCCCGGTCCCGGACCCCGTCCCGGAATGGCCCCAGGGAGACGTAGAACGGCTCCCCCGGGCTGTGGCGGGCCATGGCGGCGACCCGCTCGTCGTCCGCGTTGAGCACGCAGACGTCCCGGGCGAGCTCCACCACCAGGCGCTTGAGCCGGGCCAGCTCGTCCAGGGTGTCGATGCCGTCCAGCCCCAGGTGGTCGGCGGAGACGTTGAGGACCGCCCCGACGTTGCACTCGGTGAAGCCCACGCCGGCCCGGAGCATCCCGCCCCGGGCGGTCTCCAGGACGGCGGCGTCCACCCGGAGGTCGGAGAGGACCGTCCGGGCCGCCTCCGGGCCGGTCATGTCGCCGTCCACCGCGAGCTCGCCGCGGACGTAGATCCCGTCGGTCGTGGCCATGCCGACGGCGTGGCCGGCCAGCTCCAGGATGTGGCCCACCATGCGGGTGGTGGTGGTCTTGCCGTTGGTGCCGGTGATCGCCGCCGTCGGGATCCGGGCCGGGGCTCCCGGCGGAAAGAGCATGTCCACCACCGGAGTGGCCACGTCCCGGGCGCGCCCCTGGCTGGGCGCCAGGTGCATCCGGAAGCCCGGACCGGCGTTGACCTCGACGATCCCTCCGCCGGTCTGGCGCCAGCTCCGGGCGACGTCCGGGCTCAGGAAGTCGACGCCGCCGACGTCCAGGCCCACCGCCTGGACGGCGGCCTCCGCCATGGCCCGGTTGTCGGGGTGGATCTCGTCGGTCCGGTCGACGGAGGTGCCGCCGGTGCTCAGGTTCGCGGTGGCCCGCAGGGTCACCGTCCGGCCGGCGGCCGGCACGTCGCCGGGGCCCAGGCCGGAGCGCGCCAGCATCCGGTGGGCCTCCTCGTCCAGCTCCACGCGGGTCAGGGGCCGGTCGTGGCAGCGGCCCCGGCGCGGATCGGCGTTGAGCTCGTCCACCAGCTCCCGCACGCTCCGGCGCCCGTCCCCCACCACCCGGGCCGGCCGGCGCTCCGCCACGGCGACGGTGCGGCCGTCAACCACCAGGATGCGGTAGTCGTTTCCCTGCTGTTGGGCCTCGACCACCGCCGGGCCGAAGCGCTCCGCCACGCACTGGTAGGCCTCCCGGACCTCGTCGGGGGATGCCAGCCCGAGGGCGACGCCCAGGCCCTGGTTGCCGTCCAGGGGCTTGACCACCACCGGGTAGCCGATCCGCCCGGCGGCGGCGACGGCCTCCTCGGCCCCGCTCACCCGTTCCTGGTCGGGCACCGGCAGGCCGCGCTCCCGGAGCAGGCGGTTCGTGGCGCTCTTGTCCGAGGCGAGGGTCAGGGCCAGGTGCGGGGTCCGGCCGGTGACGGCGGCCTCGATCCGGGTCTGGTGGCGCCCCTGCCCGAGCTGGAGGAGCGAGGCGTCGTTGAGCCGGCGCCAGGGGACGTCCCGGGCCTCCGCCGCCCGGGCCAGGGCGGCGGTGGTGGGCCCCAGCGCCCGGGCGTCCGCCAGGTCCCGGAGCCGCCGGATCTCGGCCTCCAGGTCCACCGGCTCGGGGCGGTGGGCCTCCCGCTCGGCGGGGAGGAGATGGAGGACCAGGCCCAGGGCCACGTCCGCCGCGGAGTGGCCCACCTCCTCCAGGCCGTAGCTTAGAGAAATATAGACCAAATTCAGGATGTCCT
>JBKHJP010000199.1:0-7918 GCA_046538065.1 Thermoanaerobaculia bacterium
CCTGGATCGACGCCCGGCGGCACCGCCGGGAGGAGTGGTTCCTGGACCCGGTGGGGCGGGTCGGCCTGTGCAACGTCCCCCTGCCGGTGCGGCCGGTCGAGGAGTCGGTCGAGAAGTAGGGAGCGGTTCGGCGCACCGGGCGGCGGCCGGGGTGAGCGCGATGGAACCGGCCGGAAGGCGGCGGAGGCGGGTGCCCCCGCCGCCCGGTGCTGATGACCCGGCTCCTTCTACTTCTTGCCCGACCGGTCGTGGGGCACGATCACCGTCGCGCTGGCCGTCGCCGTGTTGCCGGCCGCGTCGCGCGCGCGGTAGGTGACGGTGTAGACCCGGTCGGAACCCAGGCCGCTACGCTCCGCGCGGAGCAGGAACGTACGGTCGTCGGAGCCGAAGGCGGCTCCCTGGACGTCGTCCGTGGTATGCCCGTCGCCCAGCCCGTCGTCGTCCTCGCTGGAGACGATGGACAGCAGCTCCACCGCCGGGTCGGGATCGATGTCGTCGCTGACGTTCACGGTCGCCGTGACCTCCACCAGCCGGTGGTCGGGCGGCCAGAGCACGTTCGGTTCCAGCGTGACGTCGATCTCCGGGGGCGTGGTGTCGACGGCAAAGCCCTCGAACTGATCCGCCGCGAACGCCGGCGTCTCGAAGGCGGTCCCCACCACCAGGGACGACCCGCCTCCGAACATTAGAAGCGAGCTCAGGAAGTAGGGCCCGTCGACGCCGTTGCGGCCGATGGCGAATCCGTCGAAGACGAAGCGCAGCTCGTTTGCTCCGGCGGACAGGAACGCTCCGCCGGTGTCGAAACCGAGCTCGGTGCCGCCGAGGTCGGTCAGCAGCCCGGACCACTCATAGAAGGCGGTCTCGTCCACCTCGACCTCCAACCGGACATCCAGCAGATCGTATAAACCGTTGCCGTCGAGGTCGATCCCCTGCGCGCTGCCGTTACCGGTGAGCCGGATCGGCGAGTGTTCGAACTCCTCGAAGGCGTAGCCAGCCGTCCGGTGGGCGTCCGCCAGCTCGTCCACCGGCAGGAGAGTGAGGTCACCCTCCTCCACCAACCGGACCACGGAGAGTGTGTACGGACCGTCCACCCGATTGTCGAAGATCCGCTCGCCGTCGAAGGCCAGCTCCACCGCGGTCGGTCCCGGGGCGAGGCGGCCTTCAAAGCTCGCTTCGTAGGTGTTGCCCGCGGAATCGGTGAGCACACCGAACAGCCGGTAGTCGGTCTCTGCGGTGACGTCCAGGTCCACCTCCACCACCAGCTCGTCGAACAGCTCGTTGCCGTTGGTGTCGCGGCCGAAGTCGCGGAAGGTGCCGGTGAACGAGGAATTGCTGACGCTCGCGGTGGCGAGGGCGAAGTCCTCGCGGCTGAAGGCGGCGCCCTCTCCGCTAGTCCCGCCGGCCGTGAAGGCGACGCGATAGAAGCCCGGTTGCGAGGTGTCGGCGAGGATCCCGGAGTACACGCCGTCGCCCGCCGCGACGTCTGCGCCCGAGCCGTCGTCCAGCAGGGTCACGTCGCTGGCCGTACCGTCCGGCAGAGCCACGCGGGCTGAGGCGCTCGCCCCGGCGAGGGGCGCCCCGGCCTCGAGGAGCGTCGCGAACAGCTCGATCGGCTCACCCGCCGACACCGCCTCCGGCTCGGCTTCCCCGGCGAAACGCACCGCCGGCCTCTCGAGCCAGGCGTTGACGGCGTAGCCCACCGGCACCAGCGGATCGTCCACGGAGACTCCGGTCACTTCCGCCGTCCAGGTTCCGACCTCGATCTGGGCCAGGTCGTAGACGGCGATCGAACCGCCGAGAATTTCCCCGGCCCCGAAGCCGATGTCCGGATCCGCCGCCGCGGTGGCCGGATCGATCCGCTGACCCGAGGGGGAGATCAAAACCAGATCCGCCTCGCCCCCGGCGTAGAGCATGCTGAGGAAGGCCGGCGTCGACTCCTCCACCGGAATGGTGTGGATCGCTTGCTTCGACGGCTCGATCGAGCCGCCGACGCTGGCGGTCCGCACCACGCCGTCGTCGGTGAGGGCCGCCTTCGGGCGCCCGAAGCGCCGCACCCTGTCGCTGGTCAGGTTGAAGACCGCCGTCGAACCGTGGAGACCGCTGTGGGTCGCCTCCTTGTTGGTGCCGCTACTCTGAAAACTGCGGTCGATGGTGTAGCCCAGGGCGTGGACCGACGAGAGGGGCACGATGGTGTCTCCCGGCCCGGTGATCGAGAGGAGCAACCGCTCGAGGGGGCGGCAGCGGAGGTCGAGCAGCGGGCAATCCGGATCGTACAGACCGCCGAGAGCGGTGTACTGCACTTTGGGATTGCGGCCGTGGCTGTCGTTGTAGTTCTCCATGTAGTCTGTGGTGAGCTGAACGCCGGCGGGCGCGGCCAAGCGGTTGATGATCGCCCTGACGGCCGGGTCCAAGGCCACCACGGCGATTCCCTGGGCCACGTCCGCCAGCGGGCTACCGGCGTTCGGCGTGCCGAGCTGGACGATCTGGTCGACCGAGTCGTCGTTCTCGGCGAAGTGGCGGGAGTCGAGGCCGCCCTTGCTGTGAGTCACCAGGTTCACCCGATCCACGCCCCAGCGCTTCTTGTCCCGCTCGACCACGACGCCGATCTTGCCCGCGTTGTTCTGGATGCTGTCCAGGGCGCCCATGTCCAGGTCGTTGTCGGTCAAGATGCCCAGCTCATTCAGACGCGGAACCCAGAGGTCGTTCCAGATGTGGCCACCGGAGAAGATCCCGTGAGCCATCACCACCGGCCGCACCGCCTCGAATTCGAGCACCGCCCAGTCGATGGCGGTGCACCAGACCTCTTCGCTGTTGGCGGTGTCGATGTCGATCCGGACGACGTTGTCCTTCGGCTGCGCGGTGCCGCCCGGGCCGGGATCGTCCGCGAACTCCACCCACTCGATCGGCACCGAAAAGGTGTTGTCCTTCCAGACATTGTTCGAGCCGGTCAAGAACTCCCCGGGCACGACGTTGCCGTTGAAGAACACTCTGTCCCGCTCCGGATTGAAGCCAGGGACGTTGGCGTCGAAGTCGACGTCGAAAGCAGGCATGCGCAGGGTCGCCTTCTCCGAGATCAGGCCGTTGCTCTTCAGGGTGTCCAAGTCGCCCACCACGCGGTCCACTTCGATCGAGAACTCGAGCGGGCCGCCGGAGCGGAAGGTGCAACCGGTGTCCAGGCCGCTGCCGGTATCTGCGACGAAGGTGGTGTCGTTCGGCTCCGGGTGGTGGATCGGCGACGTTCCGGAGTGGTTCTTGGTGAGTAGCGACGCGTCCGGGTGGCCCGGCTTCAGGTCTTGGGCGGCGAGAGGGGGCGCCAGCGCCAACAAAGTCGCCACGAGCGCACAGAGGACACTGCTGATTCGTCTCATCGATAGCTCTCCCATGGGGAATGTGGACCGGGGTCAGGGTTCGCGCTGCAAGGCACCCGGTAATATTCGCACAAGAAAAATCGATATGCAACGAAATTGAATATTCCTTATATGCTATTTCACCAATGCTCGATTCGAGCGCGGGGAGGCCCCTAGCGGCGCGGCAGACGGCGGAGGAAGAGCTGTGGCGTGGCGCCGCGGCTGTCCCGCGCCTTGCCCACCGGATGGCGGCCCGACCACAGGAGGTACACCCGCTCCGGAGAGGAGGCCGCCCGCAGTCGATGGACGTAGGCCAGCTCCGGGGTGAGCCGCCGGGGCTCCGCCTCCGGGGCTCCCGGCGGCGCGTCGAGGGCTCTCCGGACCCGGTCCAGGGGAAGGAGCAGAAGGTCGTTGTCCGCCCAGTCGGGGGAATCCGACCAGGGGAAGCCGCCCAGCGGGTTCCACCACCGCCGGTCGCTCTCCCGGTGCCGCTGGTCGATCCACACCACGGCGTTCCCCGCCGTGGTCGGGGAGCGCACATCGGTGCCGCCCCGGAGGGACGAGCCGCTGATGCCGGAGAACCGCACCGGCACAGACCACTCTCCTCCGTCCACCGAGCCGCTGGCGTGGAGACCGAAGGAGGCGTAGAGACTGAGGAGCCCGTCTCCGTCGCGCACCAGCTCAACCCCCGCGATGGTGGATGGGGGCTCGGGTGCCGCCGCGGTCACCTCGACTGGTGGGCTCCAGGTGGCACCGCCGTCGTCGCTGCCGGCGTAGAACACCCGCCCCACGACCCCCACGCCACGGCCCTCCCCCGCTCGGCTCGGGGTGTTGACCGCCCACACGAGATGCGCTCGCCACCCCTCCACCACCAGGCAGGGCTCCGGCTGCTCGAAGGGGGAGGGCGGGTGCTCCGCCAGCCGGCGGAGCGGCGGGTCCCCGGCGTCGCCGAAGGTGATGACCCTGAGCGGTCCGTCGGCTCCCCGGCGGGCGAGCACGGCCACCAGGAATCCGTCGCCGGCACCGGCCACGTCGAAGGCGGCGGCGTCCGGTAGCTCTTCGGGGAGGAGCCGCCCCAGCCGCTCCCACGCGCCGTCGTGCGCCCGGCGGGCCAGCTCCAGGCGCCGACCTGCCAGGGCGTGGGGGCGGCCCCCGGCTAGCACGAGCCGGGGCTGTGCGCGGAAGGGCAGGGCCTCGGGTCCGGACCAGCCGGCACCGTCCCGAGCAGCCTGGAGATACAGCGTGCGGTACTCCGGCAGACCGGTCCCGTCCGGACGACGGTCCACCTCGCGCCAGACCACATGGAGGCGCCCGTCGGGCTCCACCCTCAGGTCCACCCCGTCGATCTCGTCCTCCGGACCCAGATCGGGTCCGGGAAGGACCTCTCCCTGCGGCCCGTCCCTCGAGGTTTCCGAGGGCGGTGAAACCACGCCGCAGGCTACAACCCCCAGCAGGAGCGACGACGCCGCCGCTGCGCGAACGAGGTCGACGACGAGCCTGCCGATCATGCCTGAACGTTCTCCTCCCACGCCTCGCGCACCAACAGGCAGGTCATGCCGATAGGGTCCACCATGGGGCTGGGGAAGTCGCAGTCGATGAATAAGGCTTTAACCATACCATGGCGGACTGAGAGCCCCCTCGCTCTCGCGATGCCGTGACCACTCCAGCGGGAACCGAGCACTCCAGCCGCAGACTGCTCCGCGGACAGGCCGGCGACGGGGGCGGGCCGGGGGAGGGGGCACCCCGGTCCGGGCTACCGCGGCTCCCGCACCGTCCGCAGCATCTGCCCGTGGCGGACCCGCACCCGGAAGCCGGCGAAGCGGGGCAGGAACCGCAGCGACGGCGGCGCCTTGCGGCCGCCGGAGGTCTTCACCAGAGTGACGGTCCGACGCGCCGGATCGTACTCCATCTCGTACGTGGCGTCCGGCAGCTCCAGGCGCCGGGGGTAGTCCCGGTCCAGGACGGCCTGGATCTCCGGCGGGAGCTCCGGCGGGAGGAGGTCCTCACCCGAGAGAAGCGCCAGGTCCTCGCCGCTCTCGAAGCCCAGCCGGCCGATCCGCCACCGCGCCCAGGCGGCGAGCTCGAAGAGCTCCGGCGGGTCCGGAGCGCCCTCCTCGGCGCCGAAGAGCTCCGAAAGCACCTCCGTCCAGCCCTCGGTCCGCCGGTCCCCGCTCCGGGTCCCCAGGCTCCAGGCCAGCCGGGCCGCTTCCAGGCGCTCCGCCGCCCGCTCCCGGGCGCCGGAGAAGACCCGTCCGCCCAGGAAGAGCTCCGCCAGCGCCTCCCGGGCCCGGGCTCCCCGGGGCACCTCCTCCCGGGCGCCCAGGACCCGGCCGGCCCAGACCCGCTCCACCCGGGCGACGATGCGGCCGCCGTCGAGCGCCGGCTCCCCAAGGCGCTCCTCGCCGAACCCCTCTTCCACCAGCCAGCCCATGGGCAGAGGGACGGCACAGGTGGCCAGGAGCTGCATCTTCCGGAAGCCGGAGCCCACGGCGTGGGTGGCGAGGACCGCCGCGGCGTCGATCCCGTCGTCCGCGGCCGTCGCAGCGCTCTCCCGGGCCAGGGTGAGCTCCGGCCCGCCGGCGGCCCAGGCGACCTTTCCGCCGCTCTTGCCGCGGCGACCTCCCCGGCGACGCGCCACGTGGACCAGGCGGGGGTCCGCTGCCAAAAGGACCGCCGCCAGGGCGCGGCGGTCGACGGGACGCTCCGGGGCCGGCAGGTCCCCGCGGCCCGCCGGCAGCCCGAAGGCCTCCCGCAGGCGTCGCGCCGTGTTCAGAGCCTCGGCGGCCGGGCCCGCGGGCTTGCCCCGGGCGGCGGCCCGGAAGGCCACCAGGGTCGCCACCGCGTCGCAGTGGGCCGGATCGGCGGCGGGCTCCGGCGCCCGGGGGTCGGCGTGGGCGTCCAGGACGTTCCGGGGCGGCTTCGGCAGGGGCCGGTCCACCGCCAGGGCGGAGACCAGGTCCACCACGTCCTCGAAGGTCCGGGCGAAGCGCTCCGGTTCCCCGTCCCGCCGCGCCTCCGCCTCGATCAGGATGCGGCCCAGCCCCGGGTCCAGGGGCAGGCCGAAGAGCCGGCGGCCCCGGTCGGTGAGACCGGCCTCCTGACGGTCCGTCCTCGGGGTTCCGGCCCCGTCCCTCCCGCCGCGCTCCTCCGGGGGTGCCGCACCCGGCCGGGCCCCCGAATCGGCCTCCCGGGTAGCACCCCCGGTCTCCAGTGCCCCCAGGGCCACGAGCTCCTCCTGCGCCGTCGCCAGGGCGTCCTCCCGGGGCGGATCGAGGAACGGCAGCTCCGCCGCGTCTTCCCCGAGGGCGGCGGCGGCCAGCACCAGCGGCGTCAACGACTCGCGGTGGACCTCCGGCGGCGTCCGCGGGGCGAGCTGGGCCTCCTCGCTCCAGAGCCGGAGGCAGACGCCCGGTCGGGTGCGGCCGGCGCGGCCGGCCCGCTGCTCGGCGCTGTCGGCGGCGACGGGCACCAGGGTGAGGAAGCCCCGGTCCCGGTACCAGCGGGTCTGGCGGACCAGCCCCGCGTCCACCACCACCCCGATGCCCGGCAGGGTGATGGAGGTCTCGGCCACGTTGGTGGCGAGGATCACCTTGCGCCCGCCGCCCGTGGCGAAGGCCCGGGACTGCTCCGCCAGGCTCAGGCCGCCGTGGAGCTCGAGCACCTCGAAGCCGGCGGCCCGGACCGCGGGCGAGCCCCGGAGGGCGGCAGCGCAGGAGGCGATCTCCCCCTTGCCCGGGAGGAAGACCAGGACGTCGCCCTGGAGGTCCCGGGCCTCGGCCACCGCCTTCACGACCCGCCCCTCCAGGCCCCGGATCGCCGGGAGGAGCGTTCCCCCCGGCCGGTAGCGGACCTCCACCGGATGGACCCGCCCTTCCCCTCTCAGGTGCCGGCCGCCCAGGTGACGGGCCACCCGGTCGCCGGCCACGGTGGCGGACATCACCACCAGGCGTGCCGGCGGTCGCCCGGCCAGGAGGGCCAGGAGGAGGTCGGTCTCCAGCCCCCGCTCGTGGAACTCGTCCAGCACCACCGCGTCCCAGGTCCCGATCTCGTCGAACCGCCGCAGGGCCACTCCCGGGGTGGCGAAGAGGATCCGGGTCGCATCGGAGGCCCGGCGCTCGCCCCGGACGTGGTACCCCACCTCCCGGCCCAGCTCCGCCTTCTCGAGCTGGGCCACCCGCTGGGCCAGGCTCCGGCACGCCACCCGCCGGGGCTCCACGACCAGGACCCGCCCCGGGCACCAGGCGGGCACCCGGGTCGACTTGCCCGAGCCCGTCGGCGCCGAGACCACCACCGGGCCCTCCTCGATGGCCTCCTCGAAGGCGGGCCGGAGCGATTCGATGGGCAGGGCGGCCGGGTCCGTTCGGTCACCGCTCATGGGACCCTGGAGTGTGCCAGATCCCCGGCACCTGGAGGCGAGTCCGAGCCGGGTGCCCCCCGGGCAGGGGCCGGGGAGTTCCGCCCGGTCGTCGGCCCCGAAGCCCGCTGGTCAACGGGGCTGCCCTCCCACCGTCCGGGGTGCTCCGAACCGCCCGGTGCCCCCGCACCGCGAGGCCTGGAGGCGCCTGGCGTGCCAC
>JBKHJP010000007.1:0-29470 GCA_046538065.1 Thermoanaerobaculia bacterium
GCCGCCGGCGACCAGGGCTCGAGGCCGGCCTCCGCCAGCTCCGGGAAGGCGCCCGCCTCCCCGGCCCGCTCGAAGACCTCGTGGGCCACCACGCCTGCGGCCTGGTGCTGGCCGTGGCCGCCCCGGCTGTCCGCCGGGAAGACCGAGACGATCACCTGGGGCCGGAACCGGCGCACCGCCCGGACGGCGTCCTCCAGCAGCAGCTCCCGGGGCCAGTGCTCAAGGGTCTCCTCCAGGGACCGGGTGTAGCCGAAGTCGTACGCCCGGGTGAAGAGCTGGCGGGCGCCGTCGATCCGCCGGGCGGCCAGGAGCTCCCGCGAGCGCAGCAGGCCCAGATCCACGCCCAGCTCCGGGCCGATCAGGTTCTGTCCCCCCTCCCCCCGGGAGAGGGAGAGATACGCCGCCTCGCCCCCCAGGCCCCGGGCCGCGAGGGTCAGGGCGGTGGTGTCCTCGTCGTCCGGGTGGGCCCCCACCACCAGCAACCGCCGGTGCTGCGTCAGCCGCGCCAGGGCCCGTTCCACCGCCGGCACGCCGCCGGTGGCCGCGGGTTCCAGGACCGAAGGGGACACGGCGTCGGCCGCCGCCGCCGGCGGGCCGCTGCCCAGGCGGAGGAGGACGAGCAGGATGAGCGTCAGGGGCCGGAGGGCGGCGGAGTCGGTGCAACGCATGGGCTCTGATCTTCGGGTTCGGGTTTCCGTTCGGGGGGCGGTGACGGCGGGGGAGGTTAGCACCGAGGTATTCTTGAGCTGCCATGGCTATCGACGTTGCGACCGCAGAGCCGCCCCGCACGAAGGAGGGCGTCCTGGAGGCCTACCGGCGCTGGGGCTATCTCCTGGCGGACCTGGACCCCCTGGGCCGTCTCCAGCCCGAGGCCCACCCCGAGCTGCCGGAGGAGGGCGACGGCGTGGAGGAGGCCCGGCGGGCGTACAGCGGCACCCTGGCGGTGGAGACCGCCCACATCCCCGACCCGGAGAAGCGGGCCTGGGTCTACGAGCGCATGGAGTCCGGCCCGGACTGGCCGGACGGCCGGCCGGACCGGGAGCGCATCCTCCGGGGCCTGGCGCGGGCGGAGCTCTTCGAGCAGGTTCTCCAGTCCCGCTACCTGGGGACCAAGCGTTTCTCCATCGAAGGGGTCACCGCCCTGGTCCCCATGCTCTGGGAGCTCCTGGACGCCGCCGGCGACCACGACGCCGAGCAGGGCGTGCTGGCCATGAGCCACCGCGGGCGCCTCTCGGTCATGCTCAACGTGGTGGGCCGCCCGGCGGAGGACCTGTTCGCCGGCTTCGAGGACGTGGACCCCCGGAGCGTCCTGGGCGGCGGGGACGTGAAGTACCACCTGGGAGCCACCGGCCGCTACCGCACCCGCGGGGGGCGGGAGCTCCGCCTCCACCTGGCGTCGAACCCGAGCCACCTGGAGGCCGTCGACCCCGTGATCAACGGCCGGGTCTGGGCCAAGCAGCAGCGCTACCGGGTCGAGGGCGACCCGGAGGGCTGGCGGCGGGTGGCGCCGGTGCTGATGCACGGGGATGCGGCCTTCGCCGGCCAGGGAATCCTGGCGGAGACCCTCAACCTGGCGGCCCTGCCGGGCTTCTCCGTGGGGGGGATGGTCCACGTGGTGGTGAACAACCTCATCGGCTTCACCACCGAGCCGGAGGCCCTCTGGTCGTGGCGCTTCACCACCGACGTGGCCAAGCGCCTGCCGGTGCCCATCTTCCACGTCAACGGCGAGGACCCGGAGGCCGTCGTCCGCGTCGCCCGGATCGCCATGGATTACCGCTACGCCTTCGCCTCGGACGTGGTGGTGGACCTGATCGGCTACCGCCGCCACGGGCACAGCGAGGTGGACGATCCGTCCATCACCCAGCCGCTCCTCTACAAGCAGATCAAGGAGCACAAGCGCCTGTGGCAGCTCTACGCCGAGCGGGAGGGCCTGGAGGACGAGGCCCACGCGATGGAGGAGGAGCTCCGGGGGGAGCTGGACCAGGCCCAGGACCGGGCCCGGGAGCTCGAGAAGCGGCCGAGCCTGGCGGAGTTCCCGGACTACTGGGGCGGGTTCCGGGGCGGTCTGTACGACCCGGACTGCGAGGTGGAGACCGGGATCTCCGAGGGCGAGGTCCGCCGGCTCACCGACCGCCTGACCACAGTGCCCGAAGGGTTCCACACCCACGACAAGGTGGCGAAGCTCCTGGAGCAGCGCCGGGAGATGGGGCACGGCGAGCGCCCGGTGGACTACGGCATGGCGGAGTCGCTGGCGTTCGCCTCCCTCGTGAGCCAGGGGGTGCCGGTGCGCCTCACCGGCCAGGACAGCCGCCGGGCCACCTTCAACCAGCGCCACGCGGTCCTGGTGGACGTGGAGACCGACGAGGAGTACTTCCCGCTGGGGAACGTCTCCAACGACCAGGCGTTCTTCGCGATCTACGACTCCATGCTCTCGGAGGCGGCCGTCCTGGGCTTCGAGTACGGGCTGTCCCGGGACTACCCGGAGGCCCTGGTCCTCTGGGAGGCGCAGTTCGGCGACTTCGTCAACGGCGCCCAGGTGATCATCGACCAGTTCATCACCGCTGGCGAGGACAAGTGGGGCCTGCTCTCCGGCCTGGTGATGCTCCTGCCCCACGGCTACGAGGGCCAGGGGCCGGAGCACTCGAGCGCCCGGATCGAGCGCTTCCTCCAGGCCGCCGCCGAGGACAACATCCAGGTGGCCCAGCCCTCCACCGCCGCCCAGTACTTCCACCTGCTGCGGAGACAGGCGCTGCGCACGTGGCGCAAGCCCCTGGTGGTCTTCACCCCCAAGAGCATGCTCCGGGCCAAGCCGGCGAGCTCGCCGGCGGAGTCGTTCACCCGGGACCGGTTCCTCACGGTCATGCCCGAGCGGGAGCTCGATTCGGCGCAACGGGTGCTGGTCGCCAGCGGCAAGATCCTCCACGAGCTGCGCCAGGAGCGCAGGCGCCGGGAGGACGACACCACGGCCATCCTGGGCCTGGAGCAGATGTACCCGTTCCCGGCCGACGAGCTCCTGGCCGAGCTGGACCGCCTGGGCCCCCTGCGGGAGATCGTGTGGGTCCAGGAGGAGCCCGCCAACATGGGGGCCCTCTCTTTCGTCGTGCCCCGCCTCGAGCGGATCAGCCGGGGGCGTCCGGTCCGGACCATCAAGCGCGCGGAGAGCGCGAGCCCCGCCACGGGCTCGCCGGAAGCCCACAAGTTGGAGCAGAAGACCCTGCTCACCCTGGCGTTCACGGCCCGGGGGCGCGGGTAGCCCGTCATGAGTGCCAAGCTCCACCGGGCCTTCCCGAGTCGCGACCGGTTCGTGGGGGAGTTCGTCCGCCGGCTCTCGTCCATGGGGATGGAGATCAACCTCCCCGGGGACGTCGCGCCCCCCGCCGGCAGCGTGCTGGAGCTGGACCTGCGCCTGGAGGACGGCGTCCCCCTGATCGTCGGCACCGGCGAGGTCACGGCCGGTGGCCGCCCCGGTGGAGCCTTCCGTGTGCGGTTCCTCGAGCTCACGCCGGAGACCCGGAAGGGCCTGGGGGAGCTGGTCGCCGCCGTGGCCGCCCGGACCGTGCAGCCACCCGCGCCCGCCGCGAGCGAGAGCCGCGGGGCGAAGAGCCTGGAGGACCTGGTGACCGAGGCCTATGGCGGGCGCCGGGGGGCACCGGCGCCCGCCGCGAGCGACGCGGTCCTCGTCCCGCCGGAGGAGGCCCTGGGAGCCTCGGCGAAGAGCCGGGGGCAACGGGCCCGCAGGGCGGCGCCGGCCCGTACCCGATCCTCCCGACGCTCGGGCGCCCTCGGGCGGCTGGGCGTGAGCCCGGGCCTCGTGGCGGTGGCGATCATCGCCGGCGCCACCGGCGCCGCGGCGCACGCCTGGTTCAACGACGTGGCGAACATCTTCCTCGACGCTTCCGGGGAGGATCCCGACGCCGGCGGCTCGGTGGTGATCGACGTCCCGCCCCGGGTGACGCCTTCGCAGTTCGGGGACGGGACGTCGCCGGCGGGGACGGGTGGTCCGGGCGCGCCGGCGTCTCCCGCCGGGCAGGCAACGGGCACACCCGCCCCGGCGTCCGGCGTGCCGGAGCCCGGAGCCGCCACCGCCGGACCGTCCGCCGCGGACCTGCCGGACGATCCGCCGGCGAACCGGGTTCGGCTGATCACCTGGGAGGAGGGTCCCGACGAGACCGTGGTCACCTTCCGCGGCAACGGTCCCTTCCTGGCGGAGCGGATCGAGCACGTGCGGGTGCCGGGGGCGCACCCCCGGGAGGTGATCAAGCTCCTGGGAATCGACCTGCCCTACCGGGAGACCTTCATTCCCCTCGGCAGCCCGGAGGTGCGCCGGGTCCGCACCGGATTCCACCCGGAGGACCGGATCAACGAGCTCCACGTGGTGCTGGACCTGGCCGGCTCCGGCGTCCGCCTGGAGCGGATGGAGCACGGGCCGCGGGTCCTCCACCTCCACGTGCGCTCGAGCGCCGGCGAGGGGGACGAGGACGTGGGCGGGCCCGCGGGGGTGGACGGCTCCTAGGCCACTCCTAGCCCGGGGCTCCCGAGGCGCCGGCGGTTCCCTGCGGCACGGCCGGCCCGGAACCGCCACGAGCGCCCGTGCTCCCGGCGGCCCGGCGCCTCGTGCCGTAGAACGGCGCGAACGCGAGGAGAGCGAACCCCGACAGGACGTGGAACCGGACCAGGAAGGGCATGAGGACGGCGAGCTCCAGCCGTGGCTGCAGGGCCGCCAGGGACCGCAGGTAGGGCACGAGGGTAGCGGCGTGCCACGTGCTGCTCCAGCGGTGGGCCAGGGCCACGCCGATGCCGCTCAAGAGCGCCACCCCCAGCAGGGTGGCGCAGAGGACGTCGCAGCTCCGGCCGTTGCCCTGGGCAGCCCTCAGCCCGAAGGCCACGCCCAGGCCGACCCCCACGAGCGCGAGCCCGGCGAAGGCGAGGCCGATCCCTTCCAGGATCAGGAGGCGCGCAGGGTGGCGGGTCCACTCGACGATGGCGCCGGGGAACGCGAGCGCCACGGCGTGGCCCAGCAGCACGCCGGCGAGGCCGATGCGCCGCGCCCCCGCCCCCGGGAGGCGACGCCGCTCGCCGGGCTCGGGCCGGTCGCGCTCCAGCCATCCCGCCGCCCGGCAGCCGATGCCCGCCAGCGCGACGAGCACCGCCGCGTAGGGCAGGACCGCGAACACGATCTGGTCCTTCATCGCCTCCTCCTCCACCCGGCCGGGAGCACCAGGTCGCCGAAAAGACCCAGGAGGAGCCCCGTCAGCAACCCCAGCACGGGGGCGCTCGCCGCGGCGGAGACCCCCGCCTCCGGGCCGGGCTCCGGGGAGTCCCGTGACGTGAGATAGACGGCCACGCTGGTGGCCTCGGTCCGGGTCAGCACCCGGTCCCCGTACAGGCTCCGCATCAAGGGCGTGGTCGGGTGCCGGAGGACGTTGGCGAGCTCCGGTCCCGAGTACCTGCGCCCGGCCTTCTGGAGGCTCCCTCCCAGGGTGCCTCCGGCGCCGCCGGCCGACAGGGAATGGCACAGCGAGCACGCGGCGCCGCCGTTGGTGAAGGACCGGGCGCCGTGGAACAGGCGCCGTCCGATCTCGGCCCGTCCGGGTCCTTCGTCGGCAGGCCGGGCCGCAGCCGGCCCTCCGGCGGCGATGTAGTCCAGCAGCAGCCCCAGCTCTTCGCGGGCGAAGTCCTGGTCGGGCATCACCCGGTCGTAGCGTTCGTACAGCGTGAGCGCCACCGGATCCCCGGCCTCGATCGCTTCCCGGGGCGCGCGCATGAAGTCGAGCAGCCACTCCCGGTCGCGCCGCTCCGTCACTCCCGCCAGGTCCGGGCCGAGGGCGTCTCCGCCGCCCACCGTGTGACACGACGAGCACAGGGTCGTGAACACCCGGTGGGGATCGAACTCGGCCGCACCGAGCGGCGGGCTCGCCAGGAACAGGGCCAGCACGGCGCCAGTTCTCCAGGGTCTCATCGTTCCTCCCTTCCGGGGCTCCCTCGACGCCTCGGACCGCGCTGAGAGCGCCCCTGCAACCCTGAAGTGTTCCCGAGCATCCGAACGTGACGATGGTTCTGTAACTCTTCCTTGCGTATCTGTCACAATCCAGGCCGCAGAGACACCTTAGGAAGCGAGAGCTGCCAGCCCGCCCGGGGGGTTCTTAGCGGGCTTCCCCCTTCTCGACTTCGGCGACGCTGTTCGCGCGAGATCCGCGGCGCAGGTGCAGCTCACGAATCCGCGTCAGACGGTTTGCCGTCCGACGGATCTGCCAACCCGATCCGCAGGAGGGACCATGCGCCCTGAAACTCGTCGTCCCCTTCACGCCGAACCGCTTGGACGTTGGCTGGCCGCCGCCGCGCTCGTCGCGGCCGTCGGCCTGCTCGCTCCGGCTGAGGCTTCCGCCCAGAACCGCGTCGGTGGCCACTTCGGCCTGGTCCTGCCCCTCGCCACTCACTTCGACGGCGAGACCACCGACATTACCGACGACTTCGTCTTCGGCTTTCCGGCCGGCGTCACGGTGAAGACGTCGGAGCGCATCGCCTTCGACCTGGAGCTCGTTCCCCTGATTCAGGACGAACCCCTCTCCATCGACCTCCTGGTGCATCCCGGCCTGCTGGTGAACTTCGGCTCCGGATACACGGCGGGGTTGCGAGCCGCCTTCGAAGTGGATGGTGACGCCTACGGCCTCACCCCCCTCGTCGCCCGGGGCTTCCCCATCGGGGACGGCTCCGCGGCCTACTTCGTCGAGCTGGACGTCCCGATCCGGGTCAAGGACGACGCCACCGGGTCGAGCGACGTCTCGGTCGGCATCGCCTTCCACACCGGCATCGCGTTCTGAGCCGGTCGTAACCGAGGAAACCCCATCCATGGCGCCCGATCCGCGGACCTCCGCCGGAAGTCACGGGATCCGCCGGTGGGTCCCCGGAGTGGTCTCCGCGGGGGCCGTCCTGGTCCTCGCGGTGGCCGCCTACCGGACCCTGCCGGGGGATCCCTGGCTCCCCAACCGCATCCCGGAATCCGCCCCGTACAACGTCACCGAAGCCCGCCAGCACCCGCCGCCGTACGAGAGCCACTGGGAGGGCGAGCTCAACCCCGCCACCTGTGCGACCTGCCATTCCCGGATCTTCGAGGAGTGGAACGGCTCGATGATGTCGAACGCCTGGCGCGACCCCGCCTGGCGGGCGGCGTTCCTCCTGACCGCCCGAACCGTCGCCACCGACGGGGACTGCGACGTGCCCGAACCTCCGGACGGCACGGAGCGCGCGCGCCTGAACCCCTTCGACATCGGTGACTGCAGGAGCCGGTTCGACATGGGAACCGAGGAGCACACGACCAGCCGTTCCGGGTCGCTCCTGGACGGCTTCTGCTCGCGGTGCCACATGCCCACCAACTACGTGGACAACGTGCCGCTGCGCAACGTGCGGGAGGCCGGGGGCCGCGACGTCGCCGACGTCCACCCGGCCTTCGACCCCACCGACGCCGCCGGCACCGACCTGGCGTTCGCCACGGTGCAGGAGCGGTACCGCAACACCCCCACCGGCGAGCGCGGGATCTTCTGCGGCGTATGCCACACCATGGCCGAGAGCCGGGATACCCCGTACCACAACTTCCCGCGCCAGGGCAGCGAGTACACCCCGGCGCCCGGGCCGGAGCCCCGCTCGGTCCAGGTCCCGCCCGACCGGCGGCGGAGCCCCTGGGCGCCGGCGGCGCAGTCGCCGCACCTGGGCTACGGCATCGGGGCCGGCTCGTTCCGGCTGTCCCCCCAGGCCATCGTCACCGGCACGGTCTTCGGTCCCCTCGCGGCCCCCGACTCCCCCCAGGTCGGCAAGCCCGACCGGTACCTGACGGAGACCTTCGGCCGCGAGTCGGTCCACGAGGCGGTGGCGGCCGAAGACGTCGACCACGAGGGCTACTTCCACGGCCGGTTCCAGCGCTCCGAGATGTGCGCGACCTGTCACGACGTGACCAATCCCCTGACCCTCAAGAACCGGGAGGGCCGGTGGGTCGGCGGGTTTCCCATCGAGCGGACCTACACCGAGTGGCTGACGAGCCGCTACGCCGACCGCCCCGGCAACGAGAGCTTCGACCCCCGCTTCAAGCGCGACTGCCAGACCTGCCACATGCAGCAGGACCGGGGGCGCCCCGGCACGGCCCAGACCGAGTTCGAGGACGGCCGGCCGGTGGCGCCCCTCGCCGGGCGCCCGGCGGACGACGGCCCGGTGCGCGAGCCGTACTACAGCCACCACTTCATCGGAGGCAACGCCTACGTCCCGGCCCTCATCGGGGCCGACGTGGACGCCATGGGGCAGGTCGAGCCCTATCCGGAGCTTTCGGTCTACAGCTACTCGTCCGCCGATCCGGAGAGCCGGTACTACAACGCCTACTGGGTGGGCACCGAGGAGGCCACAGGCCGGCCGACCCACCACGCCCGGCTGGCCTGGGACCGGCTGCGCCACGCCCTGGAGCTGGAGCTGGAGGCTCCCGAGCGGGTCGCCCCCGGCCAGGACGCGGCGCTGCAAATCGCCGTGCGCAACACGGGCTGTGGCCACAACTTCCCGTCGGGCTTCCCGGAGGGGCGGGTGGCCTGGGTGTCGGTGCGGGCCCGAGACCTCGGCACCGGCGAAGAGCTGGAGATCCACGACGCCCACTGGGGGCGGACCAGCCGCGGGGTGGGCGGCCTGACGCCCGAGGACGGGCTCGACCCCAACTACCCGGACCGTTGCGGGTGGAAGGCGCCGGCCGGCTCTCCCGATCCGTTCGCCTACCAGATGAAGGCGGTGGCCTCCAAGGGCGACGGATGCCCGACGCTGGACCTGGTCCTGGCCACGGCCCTCAACCTGGAGACGGACGAGGCGGGCCGGCCCGTGGACGCCGACGGTGAGGTGATCGACGGTTCCAACCCGGACGGGCTACCCGTCTTTCGGGACCTGGACGGCGACGGGGACCGGTTCGACGACGCCTTCCTGATGGACACCCGGCTCCGTCCGCTGCCGCACGAGGAAGCCACCGTCGACCTGGACCGCTACTCGGTGATGGTGCCCCCCGGCACCGTGGGCCCCGTGGCGGTGACCGCGGCGGTCTACTACCAGTCGCTGGAGGCCGTGGTGGCGAAGAAGTTCCTGGGCAACCTGGCGGACACCGACATGGACCACGTGCTCGAGCCCTGCGTCCTCGGCGGCGCCTGCGACGGCCGCACGCCGCGGGGTGAGCCGCCGGTGGTGGAGGGCGCTCCTCCGGTCCCGATGGAGGTCGTCACCCGGGTGGTGGCCCTGGAGGGCCGCCGCGACGACGCTCCCCCGGTCGTCCTGGGCCGCAGCCCCGCGCCGGACGGCGAAACGGCGGGGCGGAGCTCGGTCGTCCGGGTGCAGCTCTCGGAGCCCGTCCGCGGCCTGGACGCCGGGAGCTTCCGGCTGGTGGACGGTGCCGGCCGGCAGGTTCCGGCCTCCGTGGACCAGGTGGGCGAGATGACCTGGGCCCTCTTCCCGGACGCCGTCGACCTCACCCCGGGGGAGCGCTACACGGCGCGCCTGGAGCCGGTCTGCGACCCGAGCGGCAACTGCCTGGCAGCGCCGGAGGAGTGGAGCTTCCGGGTGACGGGCGGGGAGTAGGTCCCAGGGCCCTGCGCCCGCCGCGCTGAGTCCACACCGGCGACGGTCCGGCCGATCCTCCCTGCGGCTCGCTGGCGGGGCGGAGGGAGGCCGTCGCCGGTGCGGCCGGCCTCAGCTCTTCTTCGAGGTCTGGGCGAAGACGCTCGACCAGCGCCGCTCCACGTCCTCGCTCTTGCAGTGGGGGCAACGGACCTTGGCGTCGTCGTGCTCGGCCATGGACTCGACCACCTCGAAGGCCCTATCGCAGCTCTTGCAGGCGTACTCGTACACGGGCATGGCTCACCTCCAGGTCATGAACGTCGACCCGCCCGCGGCCGGCCGCAGGGGGAGAGGGGAGCGCTCGGGAGCACCGAACGGCTCGGTGGTGCGTGCAGCGGTTGTGAGGGAGATTGGCTGGGAGGCAGGGATTCGAACCCCGATTCTGCGGTCCAGAGCCGCATGTCTTGCCATTAGACGACCTCCCAACGGGCTCGGTAGGTTACCGGAGGCGCCCGGGCGGGTCAACAGCGTCGACCCCCGGCGCCGCCGCAGGCCTCCGGCCCTCTCGAACGTCAACCGCCCCGGAGGCGGGTCGCATTCCGCCGTCCGGTTCGAGCGTTCGCTCCGCCTCACCCCTCCCGGAGCCAGTCGAGGAAGTGGCCCAGGTGACGGTCCGTCGCCTCCCGCCCCATGGCCTCGACCAGGTCGAAGACCGGCGGGCCGGCCTTCTGGCCGGACAGGGCCATCCGGAGCGGGTGGATGAGGACCGCGGCCTTGACGGCCCGCTCGTCCGCCAGGCTCCGGAGCTCCCCCTCCAGGCTCTCCACGTCGAAGGGCTCCGCCGACCGGTAGCGCTCCCGGAGGTCCTCCAGGAGGGCCGGGAGCTCCGGGTCGTCCCGGAACTTCCCGGCCAGGTCGGGGTCGTAGGTCAGGCGCGCCTGGAAGTAGGGCGCGATCACCTGGGCGAGCTGGCGCAGGTCCCGGGCGCGGCGCCGGTGGAGGTCCACCGCGGCGTGGAAGCGCTTCCGGTCCTCCGGGGACAGGGCCGAGGGCTCCGGGACTCCGGCCTCTTCCAGGAAGGGCTCCAGGTGCTCCTCGATCTCGCCGAGGTCCAGCCCGGACATGTACTGGGCGTTCATCCAGGCGAGCTTCTCCGGGTCGAAGACCGCGGCCGAGGCGTTGAGGCGCCCGGTGGAGAAGAGCTCGGTCATCTCCTCCTTGGAGAGGACCTCCCGGTCGTCGCCGGGGGACCAGCCCAGGAGCGCCAGGAAGTTGTACAGGGCCTCGGGCAGGAGGCCCTGGGAGCGGAGCTCCTCCACCGAGGTCGCTCCGGTGCGCTTCGACAGGCGCTTCTTGTCCGGGCCCAGGATGAGCGGCAGGTGGGCGAAGACCGGGACCGTCCCGCCGGTGGACTCGACGAGGGCCTCGAACAGGGGGACGTGCTTCGGGGTGTTCGACAGGTGGTCCTCGCCCCGGATCACGTGGGTGATCCCCATGTCCAGGTCGTCCGCCACCACCGACATGTGGTAGGTGGGGGAGCCGTCCGAGCGCAGCAGGACGAAGTCGTCCAGGGCGGCGTCCTCGCCGAACTCCACCTCGCCCCGGACCAGGTCCCGCACGACGACGGGTCCGTCCGGCAGCTTGAACCGCACGGCGAAGGGCCGGCCCTCCGCCATCCGGGCCCGGGCCTCGTCCCCGCTCAGGCGGAGGCACCGGCGCGGGTACTTGAACGTCACCCCCCGGCGGCGGGCGTCGGCCCGCATCTCCTCCAGCTCCTCCGGCATGCAGAAGCAGCGGTAGGCCTTGCCCTCCTCCACCAGACGCTCGGCGAGCTCCCGGTGCCGGCCGACGCGCTCGCTCTGGAGGTAGGGCCCTTCGTCCCAGGTGACGCCCAGCCAGGAGAGGCCCTCCTGGATCTGGCGGGTCATGGCCTCGTCGGAGCGCTCCCGGTCGGTGTCCTCGATGCGCAGGACCAGGGCGCCCCCACGGCGGCGGCGGAGGAGCTCGTTGTAGATCGCCGTGCGCGCTCCGCCGACATGGAGGAAGCCCGTGGGCGAAGGGGCGAAGCGGACGCGAACGGGTCCCGTCGTGGTGTCCTGGACCATGGGGCGGTGCTTCCGTGCAGTGTGCAGGGTGTTGCGCCGGGCGCCGTCGAGCCGGGGGCCGGGCGGGCCCGGCGGGCGATTCAAGCTACCACGCCTCTCCGGGGCGGACAAACGGCCCACCCCGAGGGCCGGGGCGGGGGTGCGGGCCCGCCGCTATACTGGCCCGAGGGGAGCGGTGAACCCCGGAAAGGAGCACGCAATGGGCCGAGCGATTCGCGACATCGTGGCAGCCACCGACTTCTCCGAGCCGGCGCGCCTGGGCGTGGCGTGGGCCGCCACCGCGGCCCGGGCGCACGGAGCCCGCCTCCACCTGGTCCACGTGGTGACTCCGCCCATGCCGGTGGCGGACTTCGCTGCGCCGCCCCTGACCATGGACCGCGAGCTCCGGGAGGCGGCCCGGCGCCGGCTCGACGAGCTCTTGACGGAGGATCTGCTCTCGGGGGTGGAGGCGCACGCCGTGCTGCGGGACGGCACGCCGGCCCAGACGCTGCTGGACGTCGCCGACCAGGTGAAGGCCGGGCTCCTCGTGGTGGGGACCCGGGGCCTCACCGGCTTCCGGCACCTGCTGCTGGGGTCCACCGCCGAGCGGATCGTCCAGCGCTCCGAGGTGCCGGTCCTGTCGATCCA
Source organism: Thermoanaerobaculia bacterium (assembly GCA_046538065.1). Lineage (GTDB taxonomy): Bacteria > Acidobacteriota > Thermoanaerobaculia > Multivoradales > DATKCC01 > JBKHJP01. Next base: position 12,303 of record JBKHJP010000007.1, read on the forward strand.
CCCCGAGGACTCTTTGCCCGGACGCGGGCCCCGGACCGTGCTGGTGCCCACCGACTTCTCCCGGGACGCGGAGGCGGCCTTCGACGCCGCCGGTGACTGCCTGGCGCTCTCGGAGGAGACGACCCGCGTCATCCTCCTGCACGTCTTCCACGTGCCCGCCGAGTACCGCGCTTACGGGCCCGACTCCACCTTCGCGCGGCTCTCGAGCGAGATGGAGCAGCGCCTCCGGGAGCGGCTCGAAGAGCTCGCCGGGCCGCTGCGCCGGGAAGGGCGCACGGTGGACGTGGAGTGCGTCCAGGGGATCCCGGCGGAGGTGATCGTGCGCCAGGCCGAGGAGGCGGACGTGGACCTGATCGCCATGGGCACCCACGGCCGCTCCGGCATGGCCCATTTCCTCCTGGGCTCCACCGCCGAGCGCGTCGTCCAGCACGCGGCGTGCCCCGTCCTCACCGTCCGCCGGCCGGATTGATCGGCCTCGCCCCGCCGTGGGAGCACGGAGCGCTGGCGCACCGTGCCAGGGCAGTTCCTTTCCCAGGGATGCACGCCGAGGAGCCTAGTGGGCGAGCTGGAAGCGAGCGGTGGGATCGGCACGGGCGTCGCGGAGGAAGGAGGCCACGCGGCGGAGGGCCTCGGTGGTGAGCGTCCGGCTGAGGGCGGCGTCCCGGACCAGCCGGAGAGCGGCCTGGGCCTCTCGATGGGTCTCGTAGGCCTGGAAAAGCTCGAGGGCCTGTCCGGCGACGTTGTGCACCTCGTCGAGGCGGCCCTCGGTGTAGTAAAGGACGGCGAGCTCGAGACAGACGATCGCCGCGTTGAACCCGTGGCGCTGCCGGACGAACTCGTCGAGCACGCGGAGGAACCGGCCCTCCGCCACGGCCGGCTTCCCGAAATCGGCGGCGAGGCGGGCCTGGAGGTACTCGAAGCGGATCCGAGTGTGCTCGTCGGCTTCCTCGAGAGAGGCCGGGTACTCGGAATCGGCCTGGTCCTGGGCTTCTTCGATGCGGCCGGACATCTGCAGGTGGAAGGCGTAGTTGAGCCGGGCGGAGAGATACAGGGAGCGATGCTCGTCCGGCGCGAGGAGGGCGAGAGCCTGGCGGTCCGCCCGGAGGGCGGCGGGGAGATCATCGCGGTGCCCGTGCAGGGTGCCGAGCTGCATGAGGACGCCGGCGAGACGGAAGTCATCGCGGAGAGCCCGGAAGACTTCGGCGGCCTGCTCCAGCTCCTGGGCGGCTTCGTCGAGCCGGCGGAGGTCGATGTAGAGCGATCCGAAGAAGCTGTGGAGCTCGGCGTGAATCTCGACGTCGGGATCCTGCTGCTGAACGCGGCGGGCTCGGGTGAGCAGGCGCCGTGCCCGGGCGAAATCGCCGAGGGCTCGCCAGGCGTTGCCCTGGAAGGCGAGGGCGAGGACCTGGTGCGAGGAGTACGGCACCGGGTAGGCGTGGGCGATCGCCTGGAGAGCCCGAGCCCAGGCGAGAGAGCCCTTCGGGTCGTCCGGCAGGCAGGCCCGGGCCTCGGCGACGATCTTCTCGCCGAGGACGCGGTTGGCGAAGCGGTCGGGGGAGTTGCGGATCCGGAGGAGGCGCTGCTCCGGGGACAGGGGCCGGAGCGTCTCGAGGAGGTCGAGAGCGGCCTCGGCCTCGTCGCCGTAGTGGTGGAGGGCGGTGTGGAGGGCGCGCGAGACCAGCTCGCCATAGGCGGCCAGGGGGATTTCGCCGGCGTCGGCCTGGGCGGCTTCCTCCCGGCACGTGGGGCACGACTCGGTGAGGAGCTGGAGGAGGCGCTCGGCGAGCTCCCGGTCCGTGATCTCACCCCGGCGAGCGGCCAGGAGGAGCTCGCGGGAGAGGTGGCGAAGGCGCGGCATACTCGGAACCCTTGCAGGGGGCGTCATCGACAGAAGTATTTCGGGCTGGGCCTCTGTTGAGAAAGGGTGTCCGATGCGGGGTAAGCGGGACAGGAGGGAAGGTCCGGGCACCGTCCGCTCGAGGCGGGCGGCGCCCGGGAGGAAGGACGGCCTAGCCGTTGGGATCCACGGTCATGCCGTTCTGGGGCTCGACGACGGGACCATCGGCGGAGACGTCAGGGGCGACGGGCGTGGCGAAGACGGGCGCGGCCACGGCCAGGACGCCGCAAACCAGACCTCTCGCCAGGGCTCGCAAGAGCGTACGACGGAACATGGGTGGGTTCCCCTCCCGGGGAGGTCACGCGGGGCCGGCACCATGCCGGACGGTGCCTCCCCCTTTGCCCCTGGAGTGTGCTCCGGGCGCGAACAGGGGCGGGGGCAGGGTGGGCGCCTTCCGGCCACGCGGAGAGCCGACGCCCCACAGTCGTTGACGCGAAACGCGGAAAGGCTCGACCCGGCGCGGAGTGCACGAGCGCGTGAAGCGGCCGAGCTCCGCCTCGGCCGAACGCCGCGGGGACCACGGCGGCCTACGCGATCCAGACCGTCTTCACGTTCACGAACTCCCGGATCCCGAACGCCGAGAGCTCCCGCCCGTACCCCGACTCCTTGATGCCCCCGAAGGGCAGCCGGGGGTCGGACTTGACCGCGCCGTTGACGAACACGTTTCCCGCCTCGATCCGGGCCGCGAGCTCGTTGCCCGCGGCGGGATCCCCGGTCCAGACGCTCGCCCCCAGGCCGAAGCGGGAGCGGTTCGCCAGCTCCACGGCATGGTCCGCGTCCCGGGCCCGGGTGACGGCGGCCACCGGGCCGAAGACCTCCTCGTCGAAGGCGGCCATGCCCGGCTCCACGCCGCCGAGGACCGTCGGGGCGTAGAAGTACCCCGGCCGGTCCAGCCGCTGGCCGCCCACGCGCAGCCTGGCGCCGGCAGCCACGGTGCGCTCCACCTGGTCGTGGAGTCCCTCCCGCAGGTCCTCCCGGGCCATGGGGCCGATCCGGACCTCCGGGTCCATGGGGTCGCCGACCTCGAGGGCCTTCATGCGCTCCACCAGCTCCTCCTCGAAGGCCTCCGCGATGTCCTCCACCGGCAGGAACCGCTTGGCCGCGATGCAGCTCTCGCCGGAGTTGATCGTCCGGGCCTCGGCGGCCTTCGCGGCGGCCTCCACCGGGTCGTGGTCGCCCAGGACGATGAACGGGTCCGAGCCGCCCAGCTCCAGGACCGACTTCTTCAGGTGCTTGCCGGCCTCGGAGGCGACCGCCTTGCCGGCACGCACGCTTCCGGTCAGGGTGACGGCCCGGATCGCCGGGTGGGCGATGATGCCGGGCACCTTCTCGTGGTGGCACAGCAGGGTCGAGAAGACTCCCTCCGGGACGCCGGCCTCCCGCAGGACCTCCTCGATGGCCAGGGCGCAGCCCGGCACGTTCTCGGCGTGCTTCAGGAGGGCCGTGTTACCCGCCATCAGGGCCGGCGCGGCGAACCGGAAGACCTGCCAGAACGGGAAGTTCCAGGGCATGATCGCCAGCACCGGGCCCAGGGGGTCGTAGCGCACGCCGCTGCGGCTGGCGTCGGTCTCGATCTCCTCCGGGGCCAGGAAGCGCTCGGCCCGCTCGGCGAAATACTCGCAGGCCCAGGCACACTTCTCCGCCTCGGACCGGGCCTGGGTGATGGGCTTGCCCATCTCCCGGGTCATCAGCTCCGCCCACTCGTCCTGCCGGTCGCGGAGGATCCCGGCCGCCCGCACCATCGCCCGGGCCCGCTCCTCGAAGCCGGTGTGGCGCCACGTCTCGAAGGCGCGCCAGGCCCCCTCGATGCGCCGGCCCACGGCTTCGTCGTCGTGCTCGTCGTAGCTCCGGAGCACCTCTCCGGTTGCGGGGTTGACGGACTCTAGGGCCATCGCGTCTACCTCCTTTCGCTCGTCAGGGAGGTCGCCCAGGGGACACGGCGACCAGGGTGGGGGCGTTCCTCTGCACCCTCTCCGGGGGTGGAGAGGTGACATGTCGACCGGCCGAGGGGAGATCCACCGAAGGACGTGGCGGAGAGGGAGGGATTCGAACCCTCGGTCCAGGTCACCCCGGACAACTGCTTAGCAGGCAGCCCTGTTCGACCACTCCAGCACCTCTCCGCAAGACGTGGCCCCCGCAGGGGATCGCCGATTCTACGCCCCCGGAGTCCGGGCGTCAAAAGTTGGGGGCTTCGCCTTGGCTTCGCCTCAGGCCGTTAGGGCGAGCCGGCGGGAGGGGCTCCTCTGAACGCTGCCTCCCCGCCCCGGTCCCCGCAAGGGGCGGGTCCGGGCCGGCCCGAGCCTATCCACCCAAGCAGAGCTCCTCCGGATCGCCCCCCTCTCCCTCGGTCCCTCTCCCCCCGCGCGGGGGGAGAGGGACGCCCCCGCCCGGCCCGCGTGCTCACCAGCTCGACTCATCTTGTTCGGTGCTTCCAGCGTAGCTGAGCCCGGGCCGGCCCGATCGCCCGAAGCTTGGACGGCGGCGGGCGATCCGGCTATCCTCTTGCCCCGCGCAGGCCACAGGTCCCGAAACGCTCCCGGCAGGAGGCTCGCCCCGTGACCGATCCAGAAGACCGCTCCCCCCCGTCCGACCGGGACCGGCTCGCCATCGACACCCTGCGGTTCCTGGCGGTGGACATGGTGGAGCGCGCCCGTTCCGGCCACCCCGGTGCGCCCATGGGCCAGGCGCCCATGGCCTACTGGCTCTGGACCCGCTATCTGCGCCACGATCCGGCGCGCCACGACTGGCCGAACCGGGACCGATTCGTCCTGTCCTGCGGGCACGCCTCGGCGTTGCTCTACGGGCTGCTCCACCTGGCCGGCTACGGCCTCCACCTCTCGGAGCTCCAGCGTTTCCGCCGGCTGGGATCGAAAACGCCCGGCCACCCGGAGAACTTCCTCACCCCCGGGGTGGAGACGACCACCGGCCCCCTGGGCCAGGGGTTCGGCAACGCCGTGGGCATGGCCGTGGCCGAGGCCCTGGCGGCGGCCCGCTTCAACCGGGAGGGGTTTCCGCTCTTCGACCACCGGGTCTGGGTTCTGGCGAGCGACGGAGACCTGATGGAGGGGGTCTCCTCCGAGGCCTCGTCCTACGCCGGCCACCTGCGGCTGGGCAAGCTCAACGTCCTCTACGACGACAACCGGATCACCATCGACGGCTCCACCGACCTGACCTTCTCGGAGGACGTGGGCCGCCGCTACGAGGCCTACGGCTGGCACGTCCAGCACGTGGACGACGGCAACGACCTGGAGGCCCTGGACCGGGCGATGGCCGCCATGGTCGCCGAGACGGACCGGCCCAGCCTGGCGGTCGTCCGGACCCATATCGGCTACGGCGCCCCCACCAAGCAGGACACAGCCGCCGCCCACGGCGCCGCCCTGGGGCCGGAGGAGGTCCGGGCCACCAAGGAGGCGTTGGGCTGGCCCCTGGAGCCGGAGCTCCACGTGCCGCCCGAGGCCCGGGACGCCTTCGAGCCGGTGCGCGCGGAAGGGGCCCGGCGCTCCCGGGAGTGGGACGAGCTCCTCGAGCGCTACGGCGTCGAGCACCCGGGGGAGGCGGCGGAGCTCCGGCGGCGGCTGGCCGGCGAGCTTCCCGGCGGCTGGCAGGAGTGCCTGCCGGACTTCGCCACGGCCGAGTCGATCGCTACCAGGAAGGCCTCCGGCAAGGCCCTGAACGCCCTGGCGCCGGCCGTGCCGGAGCTGGTGGGAGGCTCCGCCGACCTGTCGGGCTCGAACAACACCGTGCTCTCGGGGGAGACGGTCTTCTCCGCCGGCGACCGCTCCGGGCGCAACTTCCACTTCGGCGTGCGGGAGCACGCCATGGGCTCCATGCTCAACGGCATGGCCCTGTCCCGGATGTTCCGCCCCTACGGCGGGACCTTCCTGGTCTTCTCCGACTACATGCGCCCGGCGGTCCGCCTCGCGGCGCTCATGCGCCTTCCGGTGACCTACGTCTTCACCCACGACTCCATCTTCCTGGGGGAGGACGGCCCCACCCACCAGCCGGAGGCCCACCTGATGGCGCTCCGGGCCATCCCCAACCTGTCGGTGATCCGCCCCGCCGACGCCCGGGAGACCGCCGCCGCGTGGCGCATGGCCCTGGACCGGCCGGACGGCCCCACCGCCCTGGCCCTGACCCGCCAGGGCCTGCCGGTCCTGGCGGGGACCGAGGGGCGGGCGGTGGACGGCGTGGCCCGGGGTGCCTACGTGCTCCGGGACCCGGAGGACGCCGAGCCGGAGGCGATCCTCATCGCCACCGGCTCGGAGGTCTGGGTCGCCGTGGAGGCGGCCGAGCTCCTCGCGACGCGGGGCATCCGGGTCCGGGTCGTCTCCATGCCCTCGTGGGACCTCTTCGACGCCCAGCCGGACGGTTACCGGGACGCGGTGCTCCCGCCCACCGTGGGCCGGCGCCTGGCGGTGGAGGCCGGCGTGCCCCGGGGCTGGGAGCGCTACGTGGGCCCCGAGGGGGAGGCCCACGGCCTGGACGGCTTCGGCGCCTCGGCCCCCTGGAAGGACCTGGCGGACCACTTCGGCTTCACCGCCGAGGCGGTCGCCACCCACCTGGAGCGGATGCTCGGGCGGTAGAAGCCCGTCAACCGCCATCTACCAGGTGCGGCCTTCGCTCCACAGCGTAGGGTGCGCCTTGGCGCACCGTCCCGTGGCGGTTGCGGCTCTCACTGGTGCGCCAAGGCGCACCCTACGCGTCAGCCGAAGGGTGACGGCGCGCCAGGAAATCCGGCCCGTCAGGGTCCGCCCGCCGCGCGGGCGGTGCCGTCCAGGTACTCCCGGGCGTGGGCGAGCTGCTCCAGGTCACCGCCCGTCTCGGCGGCCTGGTCCACCAGCTCCCGGTAGTGCGCCGTCGCGATCTCGTCCCGGCCCAGGAGCTCCGCGGCCCGGCCGGCCCCGTAGAGCCCGTTGAGCCGCCCCGGGCTCCGGTCCAGGGACGCCTCGTACACCTCCAGCGCCTCCTCCGGCCGGTCGAGCTCCAGGAGCATGTCTCCCAGGAGCTCCCGGGCGGGCAAGACCTCCCCCGGCGTCACGGGGTGCTTCTCCGTCGAGGCCTCGAGCTCGGCGGCCTCGCGCATCGTTTCCAGGCCGGCCTGCCGGTCGCCCTCCATGAACCGGACCCAGCCCTCGGCGGCGAGGCGCTGGATCTCCACCTGCTGGGCCCAGTAGTCGGAGCTCTCGGCAGCCTGGTCCCGGAGCTCCGCCAGGCGCTGCAGCTCGTCTCCGGCGGCCGGCGGGTCACCGCCCCGGGCATCGCCCAGGGCCCGGGCGAAGTGGGGGATCGCCTCGATCGCCGGGAACCGGTCCCACGGGAAGTCCGCCGGCTGCCGGGGCTCGATCGCGGCGGCCTCGGCCCACCGGCCGCGCTCGAGGGCGAGGCGGGCGGGAACGGCGGCGAGCGTGTAGGCCGAGCCGACGTGTGGGTGGATCGGACCGTCCAGCGCCGCCAGGGTGTCGGCGACCTCCCGTGCCTTCCCGTCGGCCCCCTTCTGGAGGTGGGCATACGCCAGGTAGTCGATGGCGTGGAGCAGGTGCATGGAGACCTGGCCGTCCACCGGGTGCTCGCGGGCCGCTTCCGCGGAGCGCTCGTTCCACTCGATGGACTCCTCCCACAGACCGAGGCGCGTGAAGATGTGACTCGGCATGTGGAGGGCGTGGGGCACGTCGGGGGCGATCGTTCCGTAGCTCCGCGCCACGTCGAGGGCGTTCTCCGCCAGGGTCGGGTAGTCGTAGGCGTGGATCGTGTAGTGGTGCCCGCCCGGGTGGTCCGGAATCTCGGCCAGGACCGACTCGGCGAGGGCTCCCGCCTCACGCTGGACGGTGTAGGTCTTGTCCGCCGGGTCGGCCGTCGCCAGGTGCGAGAGGGCGTGGAAGGCGGTGGCCTCCGGGTCGTCCGGGAAGCGCTCGTGGACCCGCGCCCAGGCCTCGGCGAAGGCGGCGAGGTTGGGTGTCTCGTCGGTCGTGCGCCCCGCCTCGTAGTACGCCTGGACCGCGTCGACGTAGGCCTCCTCGCGCTCGTCGTCCAGCCCGCGGGAGCGCGCCGTCTCCAGGAGCTCCCGGCCCCGCTCGAAGTCCGCCTCGCTCGGCGGGTCCGACCACAGGGGGTGGATGAAGGTCATCGCCTGGCCCCAGGCTCCGAGGGCGCAGTCCGGGTCGGCGTCCACCGCGGCGGCGAAGGCCTCCCGGGCCGCCTCGTAGGTCATGTGATGGAGCAGGGCGAGGCCCCGCTCCAGGGCCGGGTCGGCCCCCTCGGCGCAGGAGGCGGGGAGCCGGACGGAGCCGAGCTGGTCCCCATAGCCGCTCGGGTCGGACTGCGGTTCGGGGGTGTCACCGGCCTGGCCCTGGCCGCAGCCCATCACGAGGGCGAGGCCGAGGCACGATGCCAGGATCGGACGTGTCGTCTTCTTCGCGTTCTTCATCGTGTTTCCCTCCTTCCAGTTCCGCTGAATCGCGGTCCGGGGCTCCTCGGCCCCTGCCTGGACAGCCCCTCAGTATAGCGGCTGTCCGCGCGGCGTCGGGCAATGGCATCCGCCTTGCTGGTCCCAGGGTCTACGGGCGGCGCTGTCCGCCGTCCGGCTCAGGAGGGGATCGACCATGGCGCGGAACGAAACGATCACCGGACACCGTGGCCACGAGGCCGACCGCCCCCGGGAGATCCCCGCCCGGGGCTGGCGGCAGGTCCTCCGCCGGGTCAAGCAGGAGATCGGCCGCGACAACGTGAGCATCGTGGCTGCGGGCGTCGCCTTCTACATGATGCTCGCGCTCTTTCCGGCCCTCGTCGCCGCGGTGGCCATCTACGGCATCGTGGCCGACCCGGCGCAGGTCCAGAGCGTGGTGGGGCGGCTGGAGGGAGTCCTGCCGTCCTCGGCCCTCGATCTGGTGGAGTCCCAGCTCCGCGGGATCGTCAACAGCGCTCCGACGACCCTCGGGTGGGGGGCCGTCCTCAGCATCCTGCTGGCTCTCTGGAGCGCCGCCAAGGGAGCGAAGAGCTTGATCGCCGGCGTCAACCTGGTCTACGACGAGGAAGAGGGACGGGGCTTCCTCCGCCTCCAGGGGCTGGCCCTGCTCTTCACGGTGGGGATGATCCTGGCGGGTCTCCTGGCGGTCGCCCTCATCACCGTGGTCCCCAACCTGGCCGACATGCTGGGGGCCGCCGGCGCGGTGGCGGCGATGGTGGCCCAGTGGGTGCTGCTGCTGGCGCTGATCCTCGGGAGCCTCGCCGTGGTCTACCGCTTCGCCCCGGACCGGAACGACCCCCGCTGGCGGTGGGTGACGCCGGGGTCGGTGGCGGCCGGGGTCCTCTGGATCGTGGCTTCGGCGCTCTTCTCCTGGTATGCGGCGAGCTTCGGGAGCTTCAACGAGACCTACGGCGCCCTGGCGGGGGTGGTGGTCCTCCTGCTCTGGCTCCAGATCACCTTCTTCCTGGTCCTCCTGGGCGGCGAGCTCAACTCCGAGCTGGAGCACCAGACGCGCCGGGACACCACCCGTGGCCAGCCGGAACCCATGGGCGCCCGCGGCGCCGTCAAGGCCGACGCGGTGCCGGAGGAGTGAGGCGGAACCGAGCGTCGATCGCTTCGCGGTGTAGCATCCCGGCATGAGCCGCGGGATCGAGGAGGTTCTGCTTCGACCGGGGGAGTCGGCACACTTCGCAGATCGGGATGATCTGCTGGAGAAGCTCGACGAGCTGAACCGGCGCGTACCCGGACGCCTGAAAGGAAGGACGAAGGAGCACCGCGAGCATTACTGCATCCTCCGGTACCTGCGGTTCATGGCCGGCGCAGGAGAGCTGGAAACGCCGTTGATCCTGCGGAAAGCCCCGAAGAACCAGGATCCACCGGACTACACGCTGGAGTGGCCTGACAGCCGCACCACTGAGACCTTCGAGCTCACCGATGGATCGACCGAGGCGTATCAGAAGGCGCTGACGGAGGCAGAGCGCAAGAGCGAGGGGCTCGTCTTTCCCCAAGGTGTCGAAAGCAACACTTCGGAGGTGGATGCAGCCGCGCTTTGGGCGGAAATCCTGTTCTCCGCGTTCCTCAGGAAGTCCCTGATGCTGGCGAGCGGCCGATTCGAGGTCGACCACCTCCTGATCTACGACCTCACCGGGATCAGCTTGCTGCTCCCTCTGGAGGGAGGAGCACCCTTGCTCCGGGAGAAGATTGAACAGTGGGTCGCTGCCCATCGGCCCAGGCATCGCTTCTCGAGGCTCTCGGTGCTACGGGACCAGTCGATGCTGTTCGATCTGACGGGAAATGCCTGCCTGTTGCAGGCAGAGTCTCCCTATTTCCAGATCCCCGTCATCCGGGCAGCGGGCGAACAGCACTTGAAGCGCCGGCTGCGGGCTCTGGACCGTTATTGCCGCGAAAACTCCATCCGCCACCTCAAGCTCTTCGGCTCCGTTCTCGGGGACCTGAGCTACGAGTGCGATGAAGGTGAAGTGCCCGGCCGGATGGGCGCCGACAGTGACTACGACGTGCTCGTCGAGTTCGAGCCGGGTGCAGTCGTCACCCTCCTGGACATGTCGCGGATGGAACGCGAGCTCGCGGACCTCCTGGGCTTCGAGGTGGATCTTCTGACCGCTGAGGACCTCAGCCGTTACTTCAGGCAGCAGGTCCTCGATCAGGCCGTGGAGTACCGTGTCCACCGAGTCTGACAGGGTTCGGCTCCAGGAGATGCTCGAAGCCGCCAAGAGGGCTGTGCGGTTTGCCGAGGGCCGGAGCCGTTCGGATCTGGAGGACGAAGACGACCCGTTGGTCCATGCCCTGATGAGACTCATCACCGTGGTGGGCGAAGCTGCCGACCACGTGACGCCCCAGGCCCGTTCCGAGCTGCCGGAGATCCCGTGGCCCGACGTGGTGAACATGCGCCACCGGCTGGTGCATGCATACTTCGACGTCAACCTCGAGATCCTGTGGGCTACGGTCCAGCGAAGCCTCCCGGAGCTGATCCGACACCTGGAGGCGGGCCTCGGGAGCCCGGACGACGCCTGACAGCATGCCGGCGGACATCTAGTAGAGGGCCGAACCGCTTCCCGGCTCCGGGCCGAGCCGTCCCGGAGTGGCGGAGGGGGTGGGATTCGAACCCACGGGCCCCGGAGGGCCAACGGTTTTCAAGACCGCCGCTTTCGACCACTCAGCCACCCCTCCGCGGGAGCCGAGTCTAGCTCCTACGAGGCCCTGGCTCCGTGGGCTCAACGGGGCCGGGCTGCGGAACCTTCCATCCGGTCCAGGAGGGACCGGAAGCGGGAGTGTTCCCGGAGCGACGCCAGGTCCGGATCGTTCTCGGTCCAGGCCCGGTGGCGGTAGCCTGAGCGGACCGCCCGTTCCAGGAGATCCAGGGCCTCCTCCCCGCGGCCCTGGGTGGCCCGCAGGCAGGCGGTGTTGTAGAGGGTGCAGGTCTCGTCCGGGTCGATCTCCCGGGTCCGCCGGATCAGCGCCTCGGCCCGGTCGGCATCGCCGAGGACGAGGGAGGCCTGGGAGCCCAGGCAGAGGGCCCGGGTGTCGTCGGGATGGTCGACCAGGTACTCCTCCGCGAGCCGCCGGGCCCGCCGCGCCGCTTCGCGACGCCGCTCCTCCAGGCCCAGGCCCCGGTAGGCCTGGACCAGCAACGCCGGCGCCACGAAGTCCTCCGGTTCCACGGCCGAGGCCTGCTCCAGGAGGTCCGCGGCCCGCTCCAGGTCTCCGCGGGACCAGCAGACGCGGGCGTGGAAGTAGTAGGCGTCGAAGAGCCCGGGATCGAGCTCCCGGGACCGCTCGAGCTCGGCCTCGGCCTCGTCGTGGCGGCCCACCAGGCCCAGGACGTTGCCCCGGCACGCCCGCACCGTCGCCGACCGCGGGGCCAGCTCGACGGCCCGACGGCTCGCCGCCAGCGCTCCTTCGGCGTCGCCGCCCCCCCGGTAGAACCGGAGCTCGATGAGGGTGTCGGCCAGGCCGGCGTGGGCCAGGGCGTGGCCCGGGTCGATCTCGATCGCGCGCTCGAACATCCGCCGGGCCAGCCGGATGGAGTGGTCCACGTCCTGGCGGAAGAGCTCCCGCCCGCGGCGGTAGAAGTCGTCGGCGACGTCGTCTCCGGCGACCTCCTCCACCGGACCCGAGAAGCGATACCCCCTGCCGTAGACCGTCTCGATCCAGCGCTTTTCGCCGGCCGAATCGCCCAGGGCGCGCCGGCCCTCGGCGACGGCGTGGGTGAGGGCGGCGTCGGTCACGTGGACGTCGCCCCAGAACCGATCCAGCAGCTCGTCCCGGCTCACCACCCGGCCCGCGTGCTCCACCAGGTAGGCCAGCACCTCGAAGACACGCGGCTCCACCTCCACCGGCTCCGGTCCGCGCCGGAGCAGGTAGCGGTCGGGATCCAGGACGAACTCGCCGAAGCGGTACCTCACGGGCCGATGATAGATCCTCGGTGTCTCCTCAGGGTTTCCCGAGGATCGGACGAGGTGCAGTGTCCTACCCTCCGAGGGTGCGGACGGTTCTCCGTGCCGTGCCGCGAGACCGACCGAGGAGCCCGAGGAAGGAGGCAACGATGGAGCCCAGCATCCACCGACCGAACCGTGCCCCGATTCCGTCCGTCCAGGCGCCGCCCCCGGCTGCGGGGCTGCGTCGGGCCGTGGCGATCTCGTTCGCCTGGATCGCCTGGATCGCCGCGGCCGCTCCGGCGCAGGCGGCGGGCGTTCCGGAGCCCGGCGAGCGTTTCGCGCCGCTCCTCGACGGCCTCGGCGACCTCCACCACGAGGTGGCCACAGAGGTGCCCCTGGCCCAGCGCTACTTCGACCAGGGCCTCATCCTGGCGTGGGCCTTCAACCACCCCGAGGCCGAGCGCTCCTTCCGCCAGGCGGCGGCCCTCGATCCCGAGTGCGCCATGTGCTGGTGGGGGGTGGCCTGGGTCCTGGGGCCCAACATCAACGTCGGCATGGAGGAGGCGGCCGTGGAGCCCGCGTGGGAGGCCCTGCAGAAGGCCCGGGAGCTCCGGGCGAACGCGACCCCCCGGGGCCGGGCCTACATCGACGCCCTGGCGGCGCGCTACGCGCCCCCGGAGGAGGCGCCGGAGGATCGCGCGCCCCTGGACCGGGCCTTCGCCGAGGCCATGGGCGAGGTGGCGGAGCGCTTCCCCGACGACCTGGACGCCGCCACCCTCCACGCCGAGGCCCTGATGGACACCACGCCCTGGGACTACTGGCGCGAGGACGACACGCCCAAGCCGGTCACGCGGGAGATCCTCGCCCGGCTGGAAGGGGTGCTGGAGCGGGATCCGCGCCACCCCGGGGCGAACCACCTCTACATCCACGCCGTCGAGGCGGTCCAGCCGGAGCGCGGCCTGGCCGCCGCCGAGCGCCTGGAGGACCTGGTCCCCGGTGCCGCGCACCTGGTCCACATGCCGTCCCACATCTACATCCGGGTGGGGCGGTATCACGACGCCGTCATCGCCAACCAGCGGGCGGTGGACGCCGACCGGGCGTACGTCACCCAGTGCCATGCCCAGGGCGTCTACCAGCTGGGCTACGTTCCCCACAACCCCCACTTCCTGTGGGCCGCGGCGGCCTTCGCCGGCCAGGAGGACGTGGCCGTGGACGCCGCCCGCCAGGTGGCCGTCCACGTGGACACGGGGAAGCTCCGCGAGCCGGGGTTCGGCACCCTCCAGCACTACTGGGTGACCCCGCTCTACGCCCTCGTGCGCTTCGGCCGCTGGCAAGAGGTCCTGGACGAGCCGGCCCCCGCCGAGGACCTCCTGTACCCGCGGGGGGTGTGGCACTGGGCCCGGGGCATGGCCTGGACCCGCCTGGACCGGCTGGAGGACGCCAGGGGCGAGCTGGAGCGCGTCGCCGAGCTGGCCGGCGACGAGCGCCTGGAGGAGGTGACCCTCTGGGACATCAACTCCACGCGGAGCCTCCTCCAGGTGGCCCGGGAGGTGCTGGCCGGCGAGCTCGCGGCGGCCCGGGGAGAGTACGACCAGGCGGTGGATCACCTGCGCCGGGCGGTGGAGCTGGAGGACGGGCTCAACTACGACGAGCCGCCGCCGTGGCCGCTCCCATCGCGCCAGTACCTCGGCGCCGCGCTCCTGGAGGCCGGCCGTCCCGGGGAGGCCGAGGAGGTCTTCCGGGCCGACCTGGAGGAGTACCCGGAGAACGGCTGGTCGCTCCGGGGGCTGGCCCGGGCGCTGGCCGCCCAGGGTGCGGAGGACGAGGCGGAGGCGGTCCGCCAGCGCTTCCTCCGCGCCTGGCACCACGCCGACGTGACCCCGGCGTCGTCCCGGTTCTGATGCGGCCCGCGGGTCCGAGGCCGGGACGGACCCCTGGCAAGCTTGGAGGAGGCTCGGCCCCGGGAGGAGGCAAGCTCCTCCCCTACGCCCGGGCGAGGTGGATGGGGTCCCGGGAGGGGGCAAGCCCCTCCCCTACGCCCGGGCGAGGTGGATGGGGCCCCGGGAGGGGGCAAGCTCCTCCCCTACGCCCGGGCGAGGTGGATGGGGCCCCGGGAGGGGGCAAGCTCCGCCCCTACAGCGTTCACTTGGACCCTTTCACGCGTGTAGGGGCGGAGCTTGCCTCCGCCCGGGGGGGAGCCGTCAGCGGGCCGGCGGGGCGATCCGCTCGAGGCCGCCCATGTACGGCCGGAGCGCCTCCGGCACGGCGACCGAGCCGTCCGCCTGCTGGAAGTTCTCCAGGATCGCGATGAGGGTCCGGCCCACGGCGAGGCCCGAGCCGTTGAGCGTGTGGGCGTACCGGGGCTTGCCGCCCTCCTCCGGCCGGTAGCGGATCTCGGAGCGGCGGGCCTGGAAGTCCTCGCAGTTGGAGCACGACGAGATCTCCCGGTAGGCCCCCTGGCCCGGGAGCCAGACCTCCAGGTCGTAGGTCTTGGCGGCGGCGAAGCCCATGTCGCCGGTGGACAGCGTCACCACCCGGTACGGGAGCTCCAGGCGCCTGAGGACCTCCTCGGCGTGGGTGGTGAGCTCCTCCAGGGCGTCGTAGCTCGCCTCCGCCGACGTCAGGTGGACCAGCTCCACCTTGTTGAACTGGTGCTGCCGGATGAGGCCCCGGACGTCCTTGCCGTAGGAGCCCGCCTCGCTCCGGAAGCAGGGGGTCCAGGCCGTGTAGCGGATCGGCAGCCGGTCCGGCTCGAGGATCTCGCCGCGGTGGAGGTTGGTCAGGGGCACCTCCGCCGTCGGGACCAGGTAATAGGGAAATCCCTCCAGGTGGAAGAGGTCCTCGGCGAACTTCGGGAGCTGACCGGTGCCGGTGAGCGACTCGGCGTTGGCGATGAACGGGGGCAGCACCTCGGTGTAGCCGTGCTCCCCGGTGTGGAGGTCGAGCATGAAGTTGATCAGCGCCCGCTCCAGCCGCGCTCCGGCGCCGAAGTAGGCGGTGAAGCGCGCGCCGGCCACCCGGGCGCCGCGCTCGAAGTCCAGGATGCCCAGCTCCGGGCCCAGGTCCCAGTGGGCCTTCGACTCGAAGGCGAAGGCGGGCGGCTCCCCCACGACGCGCTCGACCCGGTTGGAGTCCGCTTCCGGTCCCTCGGGGACGGTCTCGTGGGGTAGGTTGGGCAGGTCGAGCTCGGCCGCGGCCAGGCCCTCGTCCACCGCGGCCAGCCGGCTCTCGAGTGCCTCGATCTCGCCCTTCAGGCCGGAGACCGCCTGGATCTCCTCGGCGGCGTCGCCCCCCTCGCGCTTGATCTCGCCGATCCGCTTGCTGGCCTCGTTGCGCCGGCGCTTGAGCTCCTCCAGCCGGACCAGGGTCGAGCGCCGCTCCTGGTCGAGGGACAGCCAGCGCTCGAGCAGGGCGGGCTCGGCGCCCCGGGAGTCGAGGGCGCCGCGGACGCGGTCGGGGTCGTTGCGCAAGAGGTCGCGGGCGAGCATGGCGGCGGCGAGTGTAGCGGACTCCGGCGCAGGGGCGACTACCGCGAGAGCGGTAAGATCCGGCGGAATCCGCCCGGATCCACCGGCCCCGGCCGCCGTCCGCTCCATGCCCCGACCCCGCCCGGACACCCCGCCCCGCTCCCTCGGGTGGTGCCTGGTCTTGCCGGTCGGGGCGATCCTGGCGATGGTCTCCCTGGCCCTCACCCAGGAGGACCCGGCGGCGGCGGCGGAGACTGGGTACCTGGCCCTGGCCACCGGGATCGTCCTGCTAGCGGCGGCCGCAACGGCCCCGACCCCCTCGGCGGAGGCTGGCCTGGGGTCGCTCCTGGTGGCCGCGGCGGTCTGGACACTCCCGGCGGGGCCCGCCCGGGGGGCGGTCGCCCTGGCCTTCGCGACGGCCACCCTGGCGGTGGCGGCGGCGCGCTGGTTGCCCCGGCGGGTTCCCGCAAGCCGGGACGGCGAGGACGGTCGGTCCGGAGGCGCGGCAGGATCGTCCGGGAGCACGGCATCCGCACGGCTGCCCGTCGTCCCGGTGGTGGCCCTGGCCCTGGGCCTCCAGGCCCTCCTCCGGGGCGAGGAGCTCCTGGCAGCGGGTGGAGGTTGGGCGGCCTCCTTCCGGGCCGTGGCGCTCGCTGCAGACGTCCACGCCTGCTGGTCGCTGCCGTTGCGCCTGCCCGGCGGGCGCGTCGGGGGCGTGCTGGCCGTGCACCACGACACGCCCCGGGCGCCCAGCGATGACGAACTCGCGATCGTGCGCGCGGCGGCGGGGCTTGCCGAGTTGGCGCTGGGCCACGACGCCGAAACGGCCGTGTTGCGTCAGAGCGAACGCTACGCCCGGACGATGGCGGACTTCCGCCGCAGCGTGATGAGCCTGGTGGAGCTCGGCCTCGACCAGGGGGAGCCCGATTCGTTCGACCAGCGCCTGTTGGAGGAGGCGGTGCGGGTCATACCCGGCGCCTCCACCGCCGCGATCCTCAAACGCGCCCACGACGGCGCGTTCCGGTTCTCCGCGGTCTTCGGGTTCGACCTGGAGCGTCTCCGCGCGGTGCGGATCCCGCCCGAGGCGGTCTCGTTCGGGCACGCCAGCGTGGACGGCCGTCCGTTCGTCGTCCGTCACCCGCGACTCCACGAATCCCTCGATCCGCCCGACGCCGCCACGCTCGAAGAGGAATGCGAGTATGACGCGCTGCAGACCGTGTTGAACGTGCCCATCGTGGTGGGGGGCGAGATGACGGCCTACCTGGCGCTGGGCAATTACGACGATGCGGACGTGTTCGGCGAGGAAGAGGTCGAGATGGCCCGCATCTTCGGCGGTCAGGTCGCGTCGTTGATGCGGCGCTTCGAGCTGGAACGCTCCTTGTACGTCCAGGCGTACGAGGACACGCTCACGGGCCTCCCCAACCGCGCCGCGTTCAAGGACCACC
>JBKHJP010000200.1:0-7892 GCA_046538065.1 Thermoanaerobaculia bacterium
AGGAGGTCCTCCCGGAACTCGCCCCGCTCCACCAGCTCCGCCAGCGGCCGGTTGGTGGCGGAGACCACCCGCACGTCCACAGTGCGGCTGATGCTCGAGCCCAGCACCTCGTAGGAGCGGTCCTGCAGCACCCGCAGCAGCTTCACCTGGGCGGCCGGGTCGACCTCGCCGATCTCGTCCAGGAAGATGGTCCCGCCGTGGGCCACCTCGAAGCGCCCCTTCCGGTCGGCTCGGGCGTCGGTGAAGGCCCCGCGCACGTGGCCGAACATCTCGCTCTCGAACAGGGTGGAGGAGATCCCGCCCAGGTTGACCTTGACGAAGGGGCGGTCCCGGCGGCGGCTGTTCCGGTGGATCGCCTCGGCGATGACCTCCTTGCCCGTGCCGCTCTCGCCGGTGATGAGGACCGATGCGTCCGTGGGGGCGATCCGGCGCACCAGCTCCAGGATGCGCAGGAGCTTCGGGTCCTCGCCGAGGACGCCGCTCAGGTCGAGGTGCGTCTCGAGGGCGGCTCGGTGCGGGGCAGCCTCCGGGCCGGTCGCGCCCGGTCCCGTTCGCCGCACGCCGCTCCGGGCCAGCGCCAGGGCGGTCTCCACCGACTGGACGAGCTGGGCGTTCGACCACGGCTTCGTGATGAAGTCGGCGGCGCCCCGGCGCATGCCCTCCACCGCCAGAGGGATCGATCCCCAGGCGGTGACGAGGAGCACCGGCAGCTCCGGCCGGCGCCGGCGGAGCTCCGCCAGGAGCTCCAGGCCTTCCTCGCCACTGGTCGCCCGGGAGAAGTTCATGTCCTGGAGAACCAGCTCCGGAGCCGGTTCCTCCTCCAGGCGGACCAGGGCCTCCTCCGGCGTGGCGGCGCCGGTCACCTCGTAGCCCCGCCGCCGGAGCAGGAGCGCCACGGAGCTCACGACGGACGGGTCGTCGTCCGCGACGAGGAGGACCGGCCGCTCCTCCGACTCGGGCTGGGGGCGGACGCCACCTCCGGAGGCTCCGGTCACGGTCG
Source organism: Thermoanaerobaculia bacterium (assembly GCA_046538065.1). GTDB lineage: Bacteria > Acidobacteriota > Thermoanaerobaculia > Multivoradales > DATKCC01 > JBKHJP01. Next base: position 1,001 of record JBKHJP010000200.1, read on the forward strand.
CCCCTCTCCCCGACGAGCAGGTGCGTAGGGTGCGCCTCGGCGCACCAGGGTCCTCCTTCGCCGCGGACCCATGGCGTACGATGCGCCCCGGCGCACCGAGCCTCGCTGCCACGAAGGGCATGCCTGAAGCCAGGCAGGGCGCTCCGGTGCGCCAAGGCGCACCCTACGACGCCACCGGAGGGTCGCCCCACGACGACGTTGCCTCACTCCCATCGCAGGGCCTCCGCGGGTTGCACCCGGCCGGCGAGCCAGGCCGGGTAGGCCGCGGCGGCCAGGGCCATGGTGTAGAGGACGGCGGCGGCCAGGGCCACGCCCGCGGCGAAGGTCTGTGGGGCCAGGGAGGGCACGAGGCGGAGGATGGGGAGCTGAATCGCCAGCAGGATCCCCAGTGCCAGGCCCAGGGTGGTGACCAGGAGGAGCTCCATCGAGATCTGGCGGTGGACGTCCCGCCGCGCGGCCCCCGTGGCCCGGCGCAGGCCGAGCTCGCGGGTGCGCTGGACGACATTCTGCCACAGCACTCCCACCAGCCCCAGGGCCACCATCAGCAGCAGGAACGCCGCCACCAGGGCGCCGGCGGCCAGCGGGATGAGCCGGAGCCGCAGGGCCGTGCGCCGCGCCTCGGCAAGGGTGCGCACCTCGAAGGTGAGCTCCGGCGCCACCGCCTGGAGCCGCTCGACGAGCTCCTCCTCGAAGGCCACCGGGGTGCCCGGCCGGACCCGGACCAGGAGGAACCGGGCGGGCAGGGCCTCCGGGTCGTCGGCATCGATGCGGCGGAAGAGGTACGGCTCCCGGGGGGCGAGCTCCCCGCCCTTGCGGAAGTCCCGGAGCACTCCCACCACACGCTTCTCCGTCTCGCCGGCGAACCCCTCGACGGCCCGCCCCAGAGGGTCCTCGGCGCCGAAGACCGCCCGGGCCAGGTCGCGGTCGATCACCACCGGCTCCCAGGCCCGGGCGGAGTCGGGCCCCTCGAACCAACGCCCCGCCACGAGCTCCAGCTCCAGGGCCTCCAGGAGCCCGTCCGTCGCCCGGGTCACCTGGGAGTGGACCGACGCCTCCACCGGCGCTCCCCGGGGACGGACCGGGCCGGTGTCGGTCCCGAGCTCGTAGGGCGGGACGGAGATCGCCGCGGCGGCCACCACCGGGGCGAGGTTTCGGGCCTCCCGGAGGAGCGCCCTCTCGGTCTCCATCAGGCCCTCCAGGCCCCAGCCGCCCCCCTGCTGCCCGGAATCGACGGCCACCGACCAGGCGTTGCGCCACTCGTACCCCAGCGGCTGCCCCGCGGCGCGGAGGAGGTGGAGCCCCGTGGTCGTCACGGCGAGGACCACGAGGAACGAGAAGAAGACCTCCAAGATCAGCAGGCCGTTGGCCCGCTTGCGGTTCCAGACCAGCTTGACGAGGTGACGGATCACGAGGACCTCCCGCGCAGTGCCTCCACCGGGTGGAGCCGCGACATCCGCCACGCCGGGTAGACCCCGGAGAGGAGCCCGAAGACGACCGCCGCGGCCAGCCCGTAGAGGAAGATCCGTGGGTTGAGGGCGAGCTCGGCGTAGGGGATGAGCCCGCTCGCCTCGATCGCCTCCAGGGCCGCGGCGGACAGGGCCAGCCCCACCGCACCCCCGAGGAGGGTGAGCACGAGGTTCTCCACCAGGAACTGGCCGACCAGCGCCCGGGAGGACCCGCCGAAGGCCTTGCGCACCCCGATCTCGGACGTGCGCTCCAGGATGCGGCTCAGGTTCAGGTTCACCAGGTTGACCGCCGGCAGGACCATGAAGACCACGCCCATCGCCACGAGGATGCCGAGGAGCCTGCCGGCGGGGCTCTCCTCGAGGTCGTCGCTCAGCAGGAACCGCGCGAAGCCCTCGAAGAGGGTCTCGGCTCCGCCGACGGCCCGGTCGAACTCCCGGGCGTCCGGGAACTGGAGGGTGGCGAGGCGGTGCTCGTACGCGGCGCGGATCGCCGGGAAGGCCTCCCGGTCCCGGGCCAGGATCAGGGCCATGTAGTCGCCCCGCAGGTCCTCGCGGTATCCGGCGCCGCGCTGGGTGGAGATGGGCACCCAGACGTCGGCGAAGGGCAGGATCCGCAGGAAGGGCACGTCCTCCACCACCCCGACCACCCGGAAGCGCTGGCCGTCGAGCTCGATCGTCCGGCCCACCGCCCGGACGTCGGGACCCTCGCCGCCGAAGAACCGGTCCCGGGTGGTCTCGTTGATCACCGCCACGAAGTTGCGGTCCTCCTCGTCGCGCCGGGTGAACGGGCCGCCTTCGACGAAGCGGAAGTCCAGGACCTTCCAGAACTCCCCGTCCGCGCGCTTGCGCCAGAGGCGGATCTTGCGCCCCCCGTGGTAGGAGACGGCGGTCTGCTGCATCTGGAGCACGGCCACCCGCTCCACCCCGGGGAGCTCGCCGGCCAGGGGGCGCACCTGCCGGTCGACGAGCCGGTAGCCCGCCGGGCCGACACTCGTGGCGTTCGGCCCCTGGAGGCTCACGTGGTAGACGCCCAGGGTGCGCTCCATCCGGGTCTCCGGCGGGTGGGGCGCGAAGACGTGGTCCAGCAGCGCCGCCGCCACCATGAGGAACACCAGGGTGACGGCGATGCCGAACAGGCTCACGAAGGTGAAGAACTTCCGGCGGAGCAGGACTTTCCAGGCGAGGCGCAGGTAGTGGCCGGCCATCAGTGCACCTGCCGTCCGTCGAACAGGCGGACCGTCCGCGCCGCGCGCTCGGCCAGGCGCCGGTCGTGGGTCACCATCACCACCGTGACCCCGTCCCCGTTGAGCTCCTCCAGCAGGTCCATGACCTCGCCGCCCATGTGGCTGTCGAGGTTGCCGGTGGGCTCGTCCGCCAGGAGGACCCGGGGCCTCCCGACGATGGCCCGGGCGATGGCGGCGCGCTGTTGCTGGCCGCCGGAGAGCTGGGTGGGGAAGTGGTGGACCCGGGAGGCGAGCCCCACCCGGTCCAGGGCCGCCAGCGCCGCCCGGCGGCGCTCCCGGTGGGACAGGCGCCGGTAGAGCAGAGGGATCTCCACGTTGTCCAGAACCGAGAGGTCCGGGACCAGGTGGAACTGCTGGAAGATGAAGCCCAGCTTCTCGTTGCGCAAGCGGGCGAGCCGGCGGTCCCGGTAGCCGTCCACCGGCGCACCGTCGAGCTCGATCCTGCCCTCCGAAGGGGCGTCCAGCAGCCCCATCACGTTGAGGAGGGTGCTCTTGCCGCAGCCGGAGGGGCCCATCACCGCCACCAGCTCTCCGGTCTCCACCGAGAGGTTCACGTTGTCCAGGGCCAGGGTCTCCACCCGGTCGGTGCGGTAGACCTTGCTGACGTTCTCCAGTCGGATCATCTCGTCTCCTTCGTAGGTCGTGACGCGCCCGGGCTCCGCTCCGGTCCGCAGGGGCCCGCCGGGGAACCGGCTCGCGCTCTTGGGTGGTCGGAACGGAGGGCGCTCGCCTCGGCTCGGCCGGCGCCCGGGATTCCTTCGGTGTCCGGCCCACTCGGGCGGAGCGCCGGCCTCGACGTTCCCCGTCGGGCCCCTCCGGGCCGGAGCTCGGTGGTGACTTCGACGAGGAGCGCAGGGCAGGTCGTTGCGGGAACACTTCTCCCGTCGAAGGAGCCGGTCCGGGGGTGCTCCCCTCCGGGGAGCTCGAAGACCGCGCCGCTCCCAGGCGATTCGGAGTCCGGGAGGCTGTGCGCGCGGGCTGAGCGCAGGCGCGAGCCGACGGTCCGGCTTCCGAGACGCTCGCGCCGGTCCCCGGAGGGGAGCACCCCCGGACCGGCTCCCCCCACGAACGTCCGGTTCCCCTGCGGGCCCCTGCGGACCGGCGCGGAGCCTGTGACTCGCCACTTCCGGTGCCTTGGGGGTGATTCCCTACCCATCGATCGCCACCTCCTCCAGGTGGAGGACGTCGCTGACGTCCGAGAGGATCACCTCCTCACCCTCGGCCAGGCCCTCGACCACCTCCACGCGCTCGTAGCCCACCAGGCCCAGGCGGACCCGCCGGCGCACCGCCCGGTCCCCCTGGACCACGAAGACCCGGGCGACGGCGCCGCCTCCGGTGGCCGCCGAACGGGGCAGGCGGAGAGCGTCGGACCGCGCCCCGGTGATCACCAGGACGTCCACCCGCAGGTTGTGCCGGAGCTTCGGGTGAGAGGGGCGGTCGAGCTCCACGTCGAAGTGCACGATGCCGTCCTCGATCCGGGGCCGGACCCCTGCCAGGAGCCCCTCCAGCCGCTCGCCGTCCAGGAGCACCCGCACCGGCGACCCCTCGGCCAGGCGTGCCGCGTGGACGTCCGAGACCGTGGCCTCCACGCGGAAAGCGTCCAGGTCGGCGACCCGGGCGACGACCTCGCCCCGGGCCACGGTGACCCCCTCCTCCGGCACCACCCAGGTCAGGACCCCCTGCCGGTCGGCCCGGGCGGTGGCGCGTTCCAGCTCCCGCCGGACGGCGGCGCGCTGGCCCCGGAGGATGTCCAGGTCCAGGTCCAGCCGCCGGAGGCCGGCGCCGTGGGTGCGCCGCGTCCGCTCCACGGACGCCTCCAGGTGCCGGAGCTCGATCATTGCCTTGCGGGCGGCCACCTGGGCTTCCCGCAGGGCCTCCTCGGCCAGGAGACCCTCGGCGTGAAGCCTCCGCTCCTGGTCCCGCCGGTGACGGAGGACCTCGGCGTCCAGGCGGGCGCTTTCGATCCGGTTCCGGATCCCGGCGAGCTCGCTCTCCATCTCCAGGCGCTTCTCCTCGCGCTCGGCCCGCGTCTGGGCCATGAGGTCCTCCAGGCGCTCGAGCTCGGTGCGCGAGGCGGCCGTGTCGAGCCGGACGATCTCCTCCCCCGGGGCCACCTGGGCGCCGGGCCGGGCCAGGATCCGCTCCACCCGGGCCTCCACCGGGCTGGACAGGGCCTTCTCGAAGGCTGGGACCACCGTCCCGGACGCCTCGATCGTCCCCTCCACGGGCCCGCGGTCCACGCTCGCCGTCCGAAGGCGGCTCCGGTCGAGGGAGGGCCGCAGCCAGCCCGGCAGGAGGACGAAGAGGACCACGCCCAGGGCGGCGAGCCCCGCGCCGGCTCCCACGCGCCGGAGGAGCCGCCGGCGGCGGTGCTCCCGGCCGAGCTCGCGGTCCATGGCGTCCGGGGTCATGCCGCCCGGGAACTACACAGCCCGTGCCAGAGGCAAAGTCATTTGTTTTCAGTAGTTTCCGTAGCCGGCGCCCAGCCGGACCGTTCAGCCTCGGACTCCCGGTGTACGGATCCGGACGGCGGGGCCGGAGCCCGGTCTGGTCTACCCGCACCACGGGCGGAGGCAAGCTCCGCCCCTACACGCTTCGGTTTCGGGCGCGAGCCTCCGCTACGAGACGGACGATCATGAAGCGGCCGTGTCGGTCATGGAGGGGGTGTCGTGGGTCATGAAGGGCCGTTTCGGGTCATGAACGCCGGGGGAGCGCCGCGATCCCGGTTGGTAGTGTGGACCCCGTGCGCGAGCCGCCGGTCGCCCTGATTCCCGCCGCCGGCCGGGCGCGGCGCCTGGGGGAGCCCGCCGGGAGCAAGGAGGTCCTGGGCGTCGGCCCCTCGGAGCGGCCGGTCATCCGGTACCTCCTGGACGGCCTCGCCCGGGCGGGGGCCGAGGTGGCGTACGTCGTCACCCGCGCCGAAAAGCAGGACCTCGTCCGGTGCCTGGGGGACGGCGAGGAGGCCGGCCTCCCCCTCGCTTACGTCGTGGTCCCGGAGACCCGCTCCATCTGCGAAACCCTGGACCGGGCGCGGCCCTTCGTCCGGGGCCGCTCCGTCGTCCTGGGCTTTCCCGACATCCTCTTCCGGCCGGAGGACGCCTTCGCCCGGATCGTCGCCCGGTATCGGGGGAGCGACGCTCATGCGGTCCTCGCCGCGGTGCCCACCGACAGACCGCAGAAGGCGGACCTGGTGCGCACGGATCGGGAGGGCCGGGTGACGGCCATCGAGATCAAGCCCCGGCGGACCGACCTCCGCTTCACCTGGATCGGCGCCGTCTGGGGCCCCGAGGTGACCGAGCTCCAGCACGAGCTGGTCCGGGAGGGCCGCACCGGCGCCGGCGGCCGGGAGCTCTACCCCAGCGACGTCCTGCTGGACGCCCTGGACCGGGGGCTCCAGGTCGAAGCCCTCCACCTCCCGGAGGGCCGCCACCTGGACGTCGGCACCCCCGAGGACCTGGAGCGCGCGGCGGGGTGGCCCGGCCGGGGGTGACGGGACGTGGTGCCGCCGTGACCGGGATCGCATCACGAGCCACGAACGGATCCGGTCCGAGGCCGGGTCTCAGCGCGGGCTGCCCCCGCAACCCGGGCGTGTAGGGGCAGAGCTCGCCTCCGCCCGTGGGTGCGGAACGGTTCGGTGGTCGCCGGGCCCGGGAGGAGACAAGCTCCTCCCCTACACGCGTCCATGGGGAGTCCGCGCACCACGCGGCGAGCCTCCGAAGTGGCAGATCAGGGCAACGGGTCGCCGGGCCGGAGGGCCTGGAGGAATCGCTCGCAGGGCAGGCAGCGGATGCCGTCGATCTCCAGCGCCTCGTCACCCCGGTGGACCAGCCGGAGCTCCGCCTCCGGGTAGTCCTGGCGGAAGGCCTTGAGCGCCCGCAGGTCGGCGGGCCGGACCTCGGCGGCGTGCTTGACCTCGACGGCCTGGAAGACGTCCCGGCCGTAGACCACGAAATCCACCTCGGCCCCGCCCCGGGTGCGCCAGAAGCTCAGGGTGGCATCGCTCCGGGAGTAGTCGATCCAAGCCCGGAGGTGCTGGGCCACCAGCCCCTCCAGGGCGGCCCCGGCGATCTCCTCCCGGCGGTCCAGGGGCCCCGCCGGCCGGAGGGACCGGAACACCCCTACGTCGCTGAAGTAGAGCTTCGGGTGGGCCGTCACCTTGCGCCGGGCCCGCTTCGTGAAGAC
>JBKHJP010000201.1:0-7838 GCA_046538065.1 Thermoanaerobaculia bacterium
GCGTCGAAGGGGACCGGGCGCGGCGCCGAGCCCTGGCCGTTCGACCCGCACAGGAGCCCCGCCCGGTGGAAGCCCAGGAAGGACTCCAGGCAGAGCTCGTCAGCCCCGCCGGCCAGGACCGCCTCGGCCCGCCCCGCCGCCACCAGGTCGCCCGCCTGGGCCAGGGCCTGAACACCGGCCCCGGTGCCCCCGGCGACCGTGGCGTTGACCCCGGGCAGGCCGTGCCAGATCGCCGCCTGGCCGGCGGCGGCGTTGATCACGCTGTTGGCGAAATCGAACGGCTTGACGTAGTTGGGTCCGGCGGTCAGGGCCCGGCGGTCGAACTCGGCGATGGTCCGCACGCTCCCGAACATGGTCCCGAGGACCAGCCCCATGCGCCGCTCCCGGCGCTCCTCGGGGCCCCACCCGCCGGCCTCCAGCGCCAGGGCGGCGGCCGCCACCGCCAGGCGCCCCGTGCGGTCCAGGGGCCGGTAGTTCCCCGCCCCGGCGTAGGCCGCGGCGTCGAACCCCCGGACCTCGCCGGCCGGAGCGCCCAGCGCCGCCAGCTCCTCGGCCTCCGGAGGGCCGAGCCCCCGCTCCCCCGCCACGAGCGCCCGGTGGACCGCCGCGAGACAGTCCCCCAGGCACGAGACCACGCCGGTGCCCGTGACGACGACCTCGCGCCCGTCGCTCGCCCCGCCGCGTACGGGCCCCGGTCCGTCCGTCACGGCCGGCACTCCCGGAGGATCAGGGACGCGTTGTTCCCGCCGAAGGCGTAGGCGTTGTTCATGGCCACCTCCACCGGCAGCTCCCGGGCCTCGTTGGGCACGCAGTCCAGGTCGCACTCCGGGTCGGGCTCCTGGTGGTTGATGGTGGGGGGAACGCGGCCGGTGGCCACCGCCAGGGAGCACGCCGCCGCTTCCAGGGCGGAGGCCGCCCCCATCGTGTGCCCAAGCATGGACTTGATGGAGCTCGTGGGAACGCGCCGGGCCCGATCGCCGAAGACGCGCCGGGACGCCAGGGCCTCCATGCGGTCGTTGGTGGGGGTCCCGGTCCCGTGGGCGCTCACGTACGAGACGTCCTCCGGCGCCATCCCGGCGTCCCGGAGCGCCGCCTCCATGGCCCGGACCGCTCCGTCCCCCTCCGGGTGGGCGCCGGTCATGTGGTGGGCATCGCAGGACAGGCCGTAGCCCGCCACCTCGGCGTAGATCCGGGCGCCCCGGTCGAGGGCCCGCTCCAGCGGCTCCAGGACCAGCACGGCGGCCCCTTCCCCAGGGACCATCCCCTTGCGGTTGAGGTCGAAGGGCTGGCAGCGCTCCGGGGCGATGGCCCCCAGCCGGGCGAAGCCGGTGTAGGTGATGCGCGAGAAGGAGTCGGCGCCTCCCGCCAGCATCAGGTCCGCACGCCCGGCGCGCAGGGCGTCGGACGCGTAGGCGATGGCGTAGTTACCGGCGGCGCAGGCGGTGGGGAGCATGGTGTTGACCCCGGCGAAGCCGACCTCGGAGGCGACCGCCGCGGCGATGGCGTGGCAGGGATACAGCTCCATGAACTCGGGGCCGACCGCGTCGAGCTCCCCCGCCACGTACCGGTCGTCGAAGGTCTCCACCTCCCGGGGCTCGCCGGAGGTCGTCCCCATGGCGACCCCGGCCCGGACCGGATCGACCTCCTCCGGGTCCAGGCCGGCGTCCTCCAGCGCCAGGCGCGCCGCCGCCGCCGCCAGCAGGGAGGCCCGGCCGGCGGTGCCCTCCCCCAGGCGCCGGACGTGCTCCCCGGGCTCGAAGGCCGGGATCTCGGCGCCCAGGTGGACCGGGTAGGCGGAGGTGTCGAAGGAGCGCACCGGAGCGATGCCGCTACGGCCGGCCAGGAGCGCGTCCCAGAACGCGTCCCGGCCGGTTCCCACCGGCGACACCACCCCGAGGCCGCTCACCACGACGCGGCGCTCCACCGTCAAGCCACCTCCGCCTCGCCCGACTTCTCCGCCAGCCGGTCCTGGACCAGCGCCAGGGTCTGCTCCACGGTGTCCATGCCCCGCATCCGCTCCTCCGGCAGCCCGAGCTGGAACTCGTAGTCCACGTCGACGCCGATCTCGAGCAGGGACAAGGAGTCCAGGTTCAGATCCCGGGTGAACGATGCGGTGTCGCCGATCTCGGCGGGGTCGATGCTGGTGACGTTGGCGATGATCTCCTTGATCTTGCCCTTGATCTCCACGGCGTCCATCACGTGCTCTCCTTGCGTTGCGTTCGGAAGTCCCCTGGCGAATCCGGCCCCTTCAACGACCCGGAGCGGGCGATTCCCTCAGCTCGGTCCTGCGGTAGAGCGCCGGCCTTCCTTCGGCGACCGGCCGCCCACCGAACCGGCAGACCGATAGACGAATAGAGAATTCTGAATGGCTCTGCATACAGGCGTGTCCCTCCGGCTCTCCGCGAATCGCGTCGACCGGCGGGACGGTCCCCCGCCTCCTCCGTTCGCGTCGGGTCTGTCCCGGAGTGGCAAAACCGGCCCGAACCGTTTCGTCTGTCTTCCGGGGCGTCCGGCCCCGTGCACGGTCCGGGGCCGCGCGCTTCGCCCGTGGATTCTTGCTCTCCAGTGTACACGAACCGCACGGGAACCCGCCCGAGGGGGGCTCCACCGGAGCGGACTCCCCCGGAGAGGGCAGCCGGGGACGCGCCGCCTCAGGGAGCCGCTGCCGTCACACGAACTGCTCCGCCTCCGTCGAGCCGACCATGGCGCCGGTCACGGTCTCCTCACCGGCGACGGTCTCCTGGACCCGATCGAAGTACCCGGCGCCCACCTCGGCCTGGTGGCGGGTCGCGGTGTAGCCCTCGGCCTGGGCGGCGATCTCCGCCTCCTGGAGCTCCACGTAGGCGCTCATCCCTCGCTCCCGGTACTTCCTGGCCAGGGCGTGGGTGTGGTAGTTGAGCAGGTGCCAGCCGGCCAGCGTGATGAACTGGAAGCGGAAGCCCATGGCCCCGAGCTCCGTCTGGAACCTGGCGACGGTCTCCTCGTCGAGGTTCCGGCGCCAGTTGAACGAGGGCGAGCAGTTGTAGGCCAGGAGCTTGCCGGGGTAGCGGGCGTGGACCGCCTCGGCGAAGCGCCGGGCCTCATCCAGGTCCGGGGTCTTGGTCTCGAACCAGAGCAGGTCGGCGTACGGAGCGTACTCCAGGCCGCGGAAGATCGCCCCCTCGGCGCCCTCCCGGACCACCCAGTAGCCCTCCGCCGTGCGCTCGCCGGTCAGGAACTCCCGGTCGCGCTCGTCCACGTCGGCGGTCAGAAGGGTCGCCGACAGGGCGTCGGTCCGGGCCACCACGAGCGTGGGCACGTCCACGACGTCGGCGGCCAGCCGGGCCGCCGAAAGGGTGCGCAGGAACTGGGCCGTGGGCACCAGGACCTTGCCCCCCATGTGGCCGCACTTCTTGGCCGCCGCGAGCTGGTCCTCGAAGTGGACCCCGGCGGCCCCGGCCTCGATCATGGAGCGCATGAGCTCGAAGGCGTGGACCGGCCCGCCGAAGCCCGCCTCGGCGTCGGCCACCACCGGCGCCATCCAGTACCGCCGGCGCTCCCGGTGCTCGGCCCACTCCACCTGGTCCGCCCGGCGCAGGGCGTTGTTGATCCGGCGGACCAGGGTGGGCACGCTGTTGACCGGGTAGAGGCTCAGGTCCGGGTAGGTCTCCAGGGCCAGGTTCGCGTCCCCCGCCACCTGCCAGCCCGAGACGTAGATGGCCTCCAGGCCCGCCTTGATCATCTGGGCCGCCTGGCCGCCCGTCAGGGCGCCGAAGGTCCGCACGGGCTCGTCACCGTGGAGGAGCGCCCAGAGGCGCTCCGCCCCGCGGCGGGCGTCCGTGTGGTCGCAAAGGACCGAGCCCCGGAGCGCGACCACCTGCTCCGCGCTGTAGTCCCGGCGCACGCCCCGCCATCGCTCGTCCCGCTCCCAGCGCTCCTCGAGCTCCCGCACCTGCTCCTCGAAGGGGATCATCCCGCACCTCCTGCCTGTTCACCGTCTTCCAACGAAAGGAGCCTCTCGTAGCCGGGGCCCGTGAGGAACGGCACCATCTCTTCCGCCAGGACCAGCTCGTCCAGGAGCTCAGCCGCCGGCTCCAGGAAGCCCGGCGACGGCTGCTCCCGCAGGGCGTCGACCTCCCCCTCCCGAACCTCCCGGTAGAGGCCCTCGTCCACCGTCCGGCCGTCCTCCAGGCGGGCGCCCCGGGTGCGCCACTGCCAGAGCTGAGCGCGGGAGATCTCCGCCGTCGCGGTGTCCTCCATCTTGTTGTCGATGGCCGCGGCGCCCCAGCCGGAGAGCCAGGAGTCCAGGTACTGAAGGGCCACCCGGAGGTTGGTCCGGAGCCCGGCTTCGGTCACTCCGGCTCCGGGCATCCGGAAGTCCAGCAGGTCCCCGGCGCTCACCGCCACGTCGTCGCGCAGGCGCTGCTTCTGATGGGGCGCACTCTCCAGGTGGTCGTCGAAGACCTCTGCCACGAGTGGCACCAGGTCGGGGTGGGCGACCCAGGAGCCGTCGAAGCCGTCCGTGGCCTCCCGCTCCTTGTCGTAGCGCACTTCGCTCAGGGCCCGCTCGTTGACCTCCGGGTCCTTGCGGCTCGGGATGAAGGCGGCCATGCCACCGATGGCATGGGCCCCCCGGCGGTGGCAGACCCGGACCAGGAGCTCGGTGTAGGCCCGCATGAAGGGCACGGTCATGGTGATCGCGGAGCGGTCCGGGAGCACCAGGTCGCGGGACCGGAGCAGGCGGATGACCGAGAAGATGTAGTCCCAGCGCCCGGCGTTCAGGCCCGCCGCGTGCTCCTGGAGCTCCCAGAGGATCTCGTCCATCTCGAAGACCGCGGCCAACGTCTCCACCAGCACGGTGGCCCGGACCGAGCCCCGGGGCACGCCCAGCGACTCCTGGGCCAGGAGGAAGGCATCGTTCCAGAGACGAGCCTCCAGGTGGCTCTCCAGCTTGGGGAGGTAGAGGTAGGGCCCGGAGCCCCGCTCCAGCAGCTCGCGGGCGTTGTGGAAGAAGTAGAGGCCGAAGTCGACGAGGCTGGCGGAGACCGGCTCGGCGTCCACCGTCACGTGGTGCTCCCGCAGGTGCCAGCCCCGGGGCCGGAGCATGAGGGTGGCGATCCGCTCGTCCAGCCGGTAGTCCTTGCCCTTCTCGGGATCGCGGAAGCCCAGCTGCCGCCGCACCGCGTCGTAAAGATTGACCTGGCCGCGCAGGATGTTCCCCCAGGTCGGGGACAGGGCGTCCTCCAGGTCCGCCATGAAGACGTCCGCCCCGGAGTTGAGGGCGTTGATCATCATCTTCCGGTCCGCCGGACCGGTGATCTCCACGAACCGCCTCTCCAGGTCAGGCGGCGTCTCGGCCACCCGCCACTCCCGCTCGCGGGTGGCGCGGGTCTCCTCGGGAAACCCCAGCTCGGCCCCGGCCGCGAGCTCCCGGTCGCGGGCGACCCGCCGATCGAGAAGCTCCCGGCGGCGCGGCTCGAGCTCGCGGTGCAGTCGAGCCACGAACCGGAGCGCCTCCTCCGAGAGGATGTGCTCCTCCTCCGCCCCCACCCTCCCGCGGACCTCCAGGTCCGGATGCACGGCGATCGTCATGGGCTGATTCCTCCTTCCTCGACGGCGAACGAAACACGCATGGACCCGCCGAATTTGCAGATTTCGGGCCAGAGGGGAGGGGGAGTCGGCCGCGCAGCGGCCGCAGGAAGCCAGAGCTTGTGCATCAATCCCCGACCGTAGCGAGGGCGTGGGCACCGCCGCGCGGAGCGCGGTGGTCGGGGCGCCGGTCGCAAGGCGCGGCGACGCAGGCGTAGCAGGGCTACGTCGAGGAGCCGCAACGCCGCGAGCGGCGATTCGGGGGCGCCCGGAGTAGGTCGGCGATTGATGCACAAGCTCTTACCCGAAGAGGCTCATCTGGTCGCCCGGGCGGCGGAAGGCGGCGGTGGAGAGCTCCGGGCGGGGCCGGTCGAGGCCGAAGCGGCGCGTCGAGCGGGTGAAGAGGGCCTCCACCTGGGCGGCGAAGGGCCCCTCGCCGCGCATGCGGCTGCGGAAGCGCGGGTCGTTCAGGCGCCCGCCCCGGAGCTCCCGCACCCGGTTGAGGACCTTGTCCTTGCGGTCCGGGAAGTGCTCCTCCAGCCAGGCCTCGAACAGGCCGGAGACCGCCCCCGGCAGGCGCAAGAGGATGTAGCCGGCGTGGCCGGCCCCGGCCTGCGCCGCCGCCTCCAGGATCGCGGGAATCTCGTGGTCCGTGATCGCCGGCACGACCGGGGCGACCATCACGCTCACCGGAACGCCGGCCTCCGCCAGCCGGCTCACGGCCTTGAGGCGCTCGCGGGGATGGGCGGCCCGGGGCTCCATGCGGCGGGCGAGCTCGCCGTCGAGGGTGGTGATCGAGACGGCGACGCTCGCCGCGCCATGCCCTGCGAGCTCCCCCAGGAGGTCGGCGTCCCGGGCGACCAGGGCGCTCTTGGTCACCACCCCCACCGGGTTGCGGAACTCCGCCAGGACCTCGAGGCATCGCCGGGTGAGTCCCAGCTTGCGCTCCACGGGCTGGTAGGGGTCCGTGACGCCGGACATGGCGAGGATCTGCGGGCGCCACCGCGGAGACGCGAGCTCGCGGCGGAGGAGCTCCGGAGCGTCCTCCTTGACCAGGATCCGGCTCTCGAAGTCCAGGCCCGCCGAGAAGCCCAGGTACTCGTGCGTGGGTCGCGCGTAGCAGTAGATGCACCCGTGCTCGCACCCCCGGTACGGGTTGAGCGAGGCGTCGAAGGGGACGTCCGGGCTGTCGTTGGTGGCGATGGCCGAGCGGGACGTGTCCCGCAGATAGCGGGTGGGAACCCGGCCGGGCTCCTCCAGGAGGTCCTCGGGGTCCGCCTCGAAGTGGAGCGGCTCGAAGCGGTTCACCGGGTTGGACGAGGCGCCCCGCCCCTTCGGCGGTCGCTGGTGGTGGGGAGCGTCCATCGGACGGCCAGTCTACAGGCTTCCGCCCGAATTCCGCTCGGCTCCGCCGTGGCGCGTGGTCGGAGCCGGGCGGTCCGGTTCCGGACGGCGCCGGAGGGTGGAGCTGTCCCGGGGCCTCACCCACCGGGCACTCCAGGAATGGTTCCGATTCCGATCGAGCGTGCTGATTCCTTTGCGCTGTACAGGCGAAGTCCCCTCTCATCCGAGGCGCCCGATTCCAAGGAGGACCCATGACCTGCCGCGACTTCAGGACCGTCCCGCTCATCCTCGCCGCCTGCCTCGCCCTGGCGGGCCCGGCCCACGCCATCTCCGGATCGGTGGACATCGAAACCGTCCGCATGGTGGGCACGGCGGCCGGCGAGACCCGCTCCTTCAGCGAGTTCGGCGACATCCCGCCCACCGAGTCCGGGAGCACCGAAGCCCTCTGCTTCGAGCTCGACCTGGTGGACGTGCGCAAGGACGAGGTCATCGGCACCGCCCACGACTGCCTGTCGGACTTCGTCTTCGAGGAGGACGGCGACGGCATCTCCCTGACCGACACCGTGATCTTCGACTTCCCCGACGGCCGGCTGATCGTGCGCCAGACGGTGGACATCCAGCCGTTCCTGCGCTCCGGTGACCGCTTCACCCACATCACCGGAGCGATCCCCGCGCCGGACGAGTTCAACTCCATCGGGGGCACCGACAAGTTCGACCCGGAGGACAAGCGGGCCCGGGCCCGCCTCTCCGGGGCCGTGGACATGAGCCGGTTCGGGGAGGATCCGCCGGTGGCGAGCTTCGACTGCCTGTTCGTGATCCGGGTCGAAGACGCCGAGGAGTAGGCGGACGGGTTCCCCATCCCGGCCCGGCAGGCCGCGGGAGGGCCGAGCCGAGGCGCGGGCCCTGCGGCAAACGGTCCGACCAGC
>JBKHJP010000202.1:0-7792 GCA_046538065.1 Thermoanaerobaculia bacterium
CGCGGGCCCTGGAAGGCGAAGGGTCGCCCGTGGGGCAGACCCTGCGGGAGAACTTCAAGCGCCTGGAGCGCGCCGTCACCGAGTCGGTGGGCGCCGGCGGCCCCGAGGCGGCCCTGGCCGAGCCCCGGGAGCTCCTGCGGGAGGCGGTGGAGGCCGCCGTCGGGGAGCTCCGTCTCGGGGACGACGCCCGGTCCGGCGTCCTCGACGACGGGGAGCGCCTGGCTGGCGCGGTGCCGGAGGGGGGGAGCTTCGTCGCCGCGGGGCCGGAGGCGCCCCTCCGGCTCCTCTTCCACGCCCTGAGCTGCGCCCGCGCCGCGGCGGTGGAGGCCTTCGCCGCCGAGGCGCGCCTGCTGGCCGCCCGGGCCGAGGACCTGCTGGAGGCCGACCTCCAGGGCGGGGCGGAGGCTCGGGGTCCGGAGCGCCTCAACGGTTCCATGGGCCCCCTGGGCCGGCGGTTCGTGGACGCCTCGGCCCTGGCCGGACTCCTCGGCGAGCGCCGCGGGACGGTGCGCCTCGGCGAGGAGCGGCGCCATGCCCTGGAGGAGGCGGCGGAGCTCCTGCGGCAGGCGGCGGAGGACGACGAGACCCCGCCGGTGGTGGTCCACGACGACAGCCAGCCCTGGGTGGCGGAGCCGGTCTGGACGGGGTGTGGCGACGCGGTCCGGTGCTGGACCGCGCTGCGGAGCACCGATCCCTGCGCCGCCGCCGTGGAGCTGTTCGACAAGGAGGCTGCGAAGATCGCCCGCCTCCTGGCCGCCGCCCGCCGGGTGCGCCTGGAGGCCGCCGGCGAGCTGGATCCCGAGCTCCACGGACCCCTTCTCAGCGGGGCCGGCGGGCGCGGCGGCTTCGACTGGCAGGCCTTCTCCCGCGAGGAGCTGGCCCTCCTGCCGCCCATCGTGGCCCTGGAGTCCGCCGGGGAGCTCGCCGGCCGGGGCATGGTGAGCCTCTCCCGGCTGCTCCGCTCGGGCCGGCCGGTGCAGGTGCTGGTGATCGACGAGCCCGCAGGCGACCCCGGGGCCGGGCCGGAGGAGGAGCTCACCGGCTACCGCTTCCAGCCCGCCGCCCTGGGGCTCGCCCACCGGGAGGCCTTCGTCCAGCAGGCCTCGTGGGTCCGGCCGGTGGCCCTGGCGGCGGAGCTCTCCCGCGCCGCCGCCGTGGCCGGCCCGGGCCTCCACGTGGTGGACGCCTTTCCGCAGCCCCCGGCCGGCGGAGCGTCCGCCGGAGACCTGCCGGCGGCGGTGGTCGCCTCCGCCGCGGTCGAGGGGCGGGCCCACCCCCTCTTCCGGTACGACCCGGAGGCCGGCACGAGCTGGGCCGACCGCCTGGCGTTCGGGGAGAACCCGGCGCCGGAGGAGGACTGGCCGGAGCGGGAGGGGGCACCCTTCACCTTCGCCGACTACTGCCTGGTGGTCCAGGAGCGGGCCGAGTGCTTCCTGCCGCTCCCCGCCGACGCCCCGGAGGACGGCCTGGTTCCCCTGGCCGAGTGGCTGGACCTGGGCTTCGAGGAGGCCCTGGATCGGATCCCGGTGGTCCGGGGGATCGCCGAGGAGGAGGGCCGAGAGGGGAGCGCGGCAGATGCCACGGTCCGCCTGGCCGTCTCCCGGCGCCTGGCCCTGGCCTCCCGGGATCGCCTGGGCTACTGGCGCACCCTCCAGGAGCTCGCCGGGGTGCGGAGCGAGTACGTCCGCCGGGCGGAGGAGCGGGAGCGCGCCCGGGCGGAGGAGCTCCTGGCGGCGGAGCGCGCCCGACTCCAGGCGGAGCACGCGGAGGAGCTGGAGCGGGTCCGCCGGTCCGCCGCGGAGGCGGTGGTGGAGCGTCTCACCGCCGCGTTGCTCGGGCTGGACGGGGGCGGAGGAGGCGGCGGTCTCGGAGCGGAGTCGCCGCCGGTGCCCGGGGGCTGGGCGCCGCAGGGGCCGGCCCCGTGGGCCGGGCTGGCCGGGTCCGACCCGGACCGGCTGGCTGGCGAGCTCCTGGAGCTCGTGGACCCGGAGGGGCTCGACCCGGACGGGCCGGAAGCGGCGGCCGCCGGGGCCGGCGAGAACGGCCCGGCAGCCCGCCTGGCCGGGGAGCTCCTCTCGTTGCTGGAGCCGGAGGGCCTCGATCTCCAGGAGATGGACGGATCGGAGCCCGGCGGTGAATCGGACGTCGAGCCGGCGGGGAAGACCGCCGGAGCCGGGGCGCCGTCCCGGCGTACCCAGGAGGAATCCTCCCCATGACGAAGATCGAAGAGCGCCCCACTCCCCAGAGCGTGCCCGAAGCCCTGGGACCCGAGTTCCCGGGGATCCCGTCGGCCATGGACGGCACCGACGCCGTGGTGGCGGTGGAGACCGCCGCCGGCGAGGCCGCCGGCGCCTACCCCATCACCCCGGCGACCCAGATGGGGGAGGGCTGGGCCCTCGCCGCCGCCCAGGGCCGGCCGAACGCCTTCGGCCGTCCCCTCATCTTCTTCGAGCCGGAGGGCGAGCACGCCGCCGCCGGGGTCACGGCGGGCCTGGCCATGATGGGCCTGCGCTCGGCGAACTTCTCGGCGGGGCAGGGCGTCGCCTACATGCACGAGTCCCTCTACGCGGCGGTGGGCAAGCGCCTGACGTACGTGCTGAACATGGCCTGCCGGGCCATGACCAAGCACGCCCTGAACGTCCACGCCGGCCACGACGACTACCACGCCATCGACGACACGGGCTTCTTCCAGCTCTTCGCCAAGGACGCCCAGGGGGCCGCCGACCTCAACCTGATCGCCCACCGCCTGGCGGAGCTCGCCCTGAACCCCGGGGTCTGCGCCCAGGACGGCTTCCTGACCAGCCACGTGATCGAGTCGGTCCTCCTGCCGGAGCCGGAGCTGGTCCGGCGCTACCTGGGGGACCCGGCGGACGAGATCGACTCGCCCACCCCGGCCCAGCGCCTGGTCTTCGGTCCCGAGCGCCGCCGCATTCCGGAGCTCTTCGACCTGGACAACCCGGCCATGCTGGGCGTCGTCCAGAACCAGGAGAGCTACGCCCAGGGCGTCGCTTCCCAGCGGCCGTTCTTCTTCGACCACGTGGCGCCCCTGGCCGACCGGGCCATGGAGGAGTACGCCGCCCTCACCGGCCGGCGCTACGCCCGGGCCTCCGGCTACCTCGCCGAGGACGCCGAGTACCTCCTGGTGGGGCAGGGCTCGGTGGTGGCCAACGCCGAAGCAGTGGTCGACCACCTGCGCGCCACCCGGGGGCTCCGGGTGGGCGTGGTCGACGTCACCATGTTCCGGCCCTTCCCGGCGGACCTCCTGGCCGAGCTGCTCCGGGGCAAGAAGGCCGCGGTGGTCCTGGAGCGCCTCGACCAGCCCCTGGCGGCGGACCCGCCGCTCCTGCGCGAGATCCGCTCGGCCCTGGGCCGGGCGGTGGAGAACGGCCGCGTGGACGGCGGGAAGCAGGCTCACCCCGGGGTGCCTTCCCTCGCCCCCGGAGAGGTCCCGGACCTCTACTCCGCGTGCTTCGGCATGGGCAGCCGCGACCTTCAGCCGGCGGACCTGGTGGCGGCGGTGGAGAACATGATGGCCGGTGACGGCGGCGAGGGCGACGGGGCCCGCGGCCGGCGCCACGTCTACCTGGGGGTCGAGTTCGTCCGCCGGGGGCGCCTGCCGGAGAAGCTCGCCGCCTGGCAGGACCGGGTGGTGGAGGCCTACCCCCGGGTGGCGGACCTGGCCCTCGCTCCCTCGGAGGAGGACCGGGCCCTCCACCTGCTCCCGGAAGGTGCCCTGGCGGTGCGGATCCACTCCGTGGGGGGGTGGGGCGCCATCACCATGGGCAAGAACCTCACCATGACCCTCTTCGACCTCCTGGGGATGCACGTCAAGTCCAACCCCAAGTACGGCTCGGAGAAGAAGGGCCAGCCCACCACGTTCTACGGCGTCTTCGCCCACGAGCCGATCCGGGTCAACTGCGAGCTGCGCCACGTGGACGTGGTCCTCTCCCCGGACCCGAACGTCTTCCGCCACTCGAACCCCCTGGCGGGCCTCGCCCCCGGGGGCACGTTCATCATCCAGTCCCAGGACGGCGGCGAGGCGGTCTGGCGGGCGCTTCCCGCCTGGGCCCGGGCGATCGTCCGGGAGCGCGGGATCCGGCTCTTCCACCTGGACGCCTTCCGCATCGCCCGGGAGGAGACCGACGCCGCCGACCTCCAGTTCCGCATGCAGGGCGCCGCCTTCCAGGGCGCCTTCTTCCGGGCCTCGCCGGTGATGGAGCGCGAGGGCCTGGACGACGACCGGCTGTTCCAGGCCATCCACGCCCAGCTCGAGAAGAAGTTCGGCCACCGCGGGGCCGCCGTCGTGGAGGACAACCTGCGGGTGATCCGCCGGGGCTTCGCGGAGGTCGAGGAGCTCGACTGGCGGCGGCTGGAGGAGGCGGAGGGGGCCGGCGAAGAGACCGAGGCCACCACCGCGGCAGAGATCGCGCCCCCGTGGTACCTGGACCCGGCCCTCACGGAGAGGATCGCCCCCTTCGCCGACCCGGACCGGTTCATGCACCAGGTCTGCTCCGTCTACCGGGACGGGACCGACCCCATCGCCGATCCCTTCTCGGCCCTTTCGGCCATCCCGGCGGCCACCGGGGTCTTCCGGGACATGACGGGCATCCGGTTCGAGGTCCCGGAGCTCCTCGCCGAGCGCTGCACCGGGTGCGGCCAGTGCTGGACCCAGTGCCCCGACGCCGCGATCCCCGGCCTGGTGGTGGAGGTGGAGCGGGTGATCCGGGCGGCGGCCTTCGAGTGGGAGGACCCCTCCGGCGGGTCCGGCGGGAGCGGCCACGGCGCGGCTGCGGCCGACCGCTCCGCCCTGGAGCGGGCGATCCGGCCCCTGGCGGAGGAGGCCCGGCGCCTCCTGCGCGACGACGCCACCTACACCTCCTTCGCCGCCGTGGTCACCCGGGCCTGGGAGAGCATCGCCCCGAAGATGGAGCTGCCCCCGGCGGAGCTCGAGGAGCTGGAGGGCGCCGTGGACGGCCTCGTCGCCCGGCTGGCCGAGTTCCCGCTGGCCCGGACCGCCCCGTTCTTCACCGTCCCGGAGCGCCGGGAGGAGGGGAGCGGCGGCCTGCTGGCCATCACCGTCAACCCCAACGCCTGCAAGGGCTGCAACCTGTGCGTCGAGGTCTGCCCGGACGACGCCCTCTACGCCGCCCCCCAGACCGACGGCCTGGTGGAGCGGCTGCGGCGCAACTGGACGCGCTGGGAGGGCCTGCCGGACACGCCGGACCGCTTCGTCCAGGTGACCGACCTGGACGAGGGGATCGGCGTCCTCCACACGCTGCTCCTCAAGAAGCGGAACTACCACTCCATGGTGGGCGGCGACGGCTCGTGCATGGGCTGCGGCGAGAAGACCGGCATGCACCTGGTGGTGGCCACCATCGAGGCGGCCATGGCCCCCCGGGTGGCGGCCTTCGTCGAGACGCTGGAGGACCTGATCCGGCGCCTGGAGGAGCGGGGGCAGCGGCTGCTGGCGGCCTCGGCCCACCTCGACGGCCTGGAGGACCTGACGGAGCTGGAGGTGGACCTCTCGCCGGAGGACCGGGCCCGCCTGGCCCGGATCGCCCGGACCTCGAAGGCCCTCCGGGACCTGCGCTGGCGCTACACCTCCGGGCCGTCCGGCCGCGGCCGGGCCGCCCTGGGGATCTCCAACTCCACCGGCTGCTCCTCGGTCTGGGGGAGCACCTACCCCTACAACCCGTACCCCTATCCCTGGACCAATCACCTGTTCCAGGACGCGCCGTCGGTGGCCGTCGGCCTCTTCGAGGGCCTGATGCGCAAGATGGCCGACGCCTTCGCCGCCGTGCGCACCGCCGAGCTGGAGCTCGCCGACGCCTGGGACGAGGAGGTCCACGGCGCCTTCCTCCGCAGCTTCGACTGGCAGGACTTCTCGGACGAGGAGCTCCGGCTCTGCCCGCCGATCCTGGCCGTGGGCGGCGACGGCGCCATGCTCGACATCGGGTTCCAGAACGTCTCGCGCCTGCTGGCCTCCGGCAAGCCGATCCGGGTGGTGGTCCTGGACACCCAGGTCTACTCCAACACCGGGGGCCAGGCCTGCACCAGCGGCTTCAAGGGGCAGGTTTCGGACATGGCGGCCTACGGCGACGCCGCCCACGGCAAGCAGGAGCACAGGAAGGAGATGGGCCTCATCGCCATGGCCCACCGCGGCGCCTTCGTGGTCCAGACCTCCCAGGCCCTGCCGGCCCACCTGGTGGGGGGCGTCCTCCAGGCCCTGAACACCCGGCGCCCGGCGGTGATCAACGTCTACACCCCGTGCCAGGCGGAGCACGGCCTGCCGGACTCGGCCTCCGCCCAGGCGGCGAAGCTCGCCCTGGAGGGCCGGGCCTTCCCCTTCTTCGTCTACGACCCGGACGCCGGCACCACCTTCGCCGAGCGCCTGAGCCTGGAGGGAAACCCCTCTCCGGAGGAGACCTGGCCCACCTACGAGCTCGAGTGGCGCGACGAGGACGGCGAGCGGCGGACCGAGACGGTGCCGCTCACCACCGCCGACTGGGCCGCCACCGAGCCCCGCTTCGGCCGGCACTTCCGGCGCGTGGCGCCGGTGGACTGGACGGAGGGGATGGTCCCCTTCGCGGAGTACCTGGCC
This sequence comes from Thermoanaerobaculia bacterium, assembly GCA_046538065.1. Classification (GTDB taxonomy): domain Bacteria; phylum Acidobacteriota; class Thermoanaerobaculia; order Multivoradales; family DATKCC01; genus JBKHJP01. Next base: position 6,602 of record JBKHJP010000202.1, read on the forward strand.
CTGACGCCGGCGGAGCGGGAGGGCAAGACCCCGTACCTCCAGGTCCGGGACGCCGACGGCGGCGTCGGCCGCCTGGCGGTGGCCGAGGAGATGGTCTCCCTGGCCGAGGAGCGGATCGACCTGTGGGACGAGCTCCGGGAGCTGGCCGGAGTGAAGGTCCCGGAGCGCGTCCGGGCGCGCATCGCCCGGCCCCTGGAAGCGCGGCTCGAGCGGGAGCTCGCCGCCCTGCGCGAGGAGTACGAGATGAAGATCGCCCGGTTGAAGGAGCGCTACCCGGCGCTGGTGACGCGGAAGATCGCCGAGGCCCTGGTGGCCCGGCAGGGTGCCGGCGGCGGATGGCCCGGGGCGGCAGCCCCGGGGCCGCGGGCGGAGGCGAGCTCCGCCCCTACACCCATGGGAGGTGCCGTACCCGCCCCGGCCCCTGTAGGGGAGGAGCTCGCCTCCTCCCGTGCGGAATCGGCCTCCGGCGCTCCGGCGGAGGCGGGGCCGCGGGCGGAGACGAGCTCCGCCCCTACACCCATGGGAGGTGGCGCACCCGCCCCGGCTCCTGTAGGGGAGGAGCTCGCCTCCTCCCGTGCGGAATCGCCCTCTGGCGCTCCGGCGGAGGCGGGGCCGCGGGCGGAGGCAAGCTCCGCCCCTACACCCATGGGAGGTGCCGTACCCGCCATGGCCCCTGTAGGGGAGGAGCTCGCCTCCTCCCGTGCGGAATCGCCCTCCGGCGCTTCGGCTGAGGCGGGGCCGCGGGCGGAGACAAGCTCCGCCCCTACACCCATGGGAGGTGCCGTACCCGCCCCGGCCCCTGTAGGGGAGGAGCTCGCCTCCTCCCGTGGCGAACCGGCCCCGGACGACGCCGACGCCCTGGAGCCGTGGATCGAGACCGAGCTCTGCACCACGTGCAACGAGTGCACCAACCTCAACCCCAAAATCTTCGCCTACGACGAGAACAAGCAGGCCTACATCAAGGACCCCCGGGGCGGGCCCTACGCCGACATCGTCAAGGCCGCCGAGCGGTGCACGGCGAAGATCATCCACCCCGGCACACCCCTGGACCCCACCGAGCCCGACCTCGACAAGTGGGTCCAGCGGGCGGAGCCCTACCAATGACCCGGAACCGCACGACCGCACCGCTCCGGCCCCCGGGAGCGAACCACCCGTCCTTCCGAGGGGATCGACTCACTTGTCGTTCCGAGC
>JBKHJP010000203.1:0-7760 GCA_046538065.1 Thermoanaerobaculia bacterium
TGTTCGAAGCGCTGGTCGACCCGGTCGAAACCCTCCCGGGTCTCTGCGCGCGACTCGTCGATGCGCTCGGCCAGCTCGCCGAAGCGGCGCTCCAGAACGGCCAGGAACTCGTCGTACTCGGCCAAGGGTCTCCGTCTCCTCCTCGTCGCCAGCGGACGGGAATCCTACCTGAAGGGTTGGCGTGATCGCTACCCCGGCTCCGTCGTCACCCCAGCGCCACGTCCAGGACCATCATCACCGTGAACCCGGTCAGGGTGGAGACGGTGGCCAGGTCGGTGTTGCCGGCCCTCTGGGAGGCGGGGATCAGCTCCTCGACGACGACGTAGATCATCGCCCCGGCGGCGAAGGACAGGGCGTACGGCAGGACCGGCTGGAAGACCACCACGGCGGCTGCGCCCAGGACCCCCGCCAGGGGCTCCACCGTCGCCGAGAGCTGGCCGTACCAGAAGCTCCGGCCCCGGCTCAGGCCCTCGCCGCGCAGGGGCATGGAGACGGCGACCCCTTCCGGGAAGTTCTGGAGGCCGATCCCGATCGCCAGGGCCACCGCGCCGGTCAGCGTGGCCGCCGGCACGTCGGCCGCCGCCGCGGTGCCGAAGGCCACGCCCACCGCCAGCCCTTCCGGGATGTTGTGGAGGGTGATGGCCAGGACCAGCAGGACGCTCCGGCGCCAGGGGACGTGGACCCCCTCCGCCTGCTCCTTGGCGAGCCCCGGGTGGAGGTGGGGCAGGATCTCGTCCGCCGCCCAGATGGCCGCGCATCCCAAGAGGAACCCCAGGGTGGGGGGCACCCACCGGGGCAGGTCGCTCACCTCCTCGGCCACGGCGATGGACGGAGCCAGGAGGGACCAGTAGCTGGCCGCCAACATGACCCCCGCCGCGAAGCCGTTCATCGAGTCCAGGAGCTTCTGGCGCACGCCGCCGGTGAAGAAGACGACGCTCGCCCCGAGGGCGGTGACACCCCAGGTGAAGGAGGTCGCCAGGAGTGCCTGGACCACCGGGTGGAAACCGGCGAGCAGCTCGAGCATATCGGCGGGAGTCTACGCCGTCAGCGGCGATTTTGGAGCACCCGGAGCACCACCGAGCGCAGCGAGGTGGTCAGGGCGGCGCTGGATTCCCAAGCTCCTGGCGTGGGCTTCCGTCCGCAACCCAAGGCTGTAGGGGCGGAGCTTGCCTCCGCCCGGGGTGCGGATCGGTTCGCTGGTCGCCCGGGAGGAGACAAGCTCCTCCCCTACACACTTCCATGGAGACTCCGAGCACAGTTCCATGGAGGAGCCGCGCGCCACGCGACGATTCTTCGAACCGGCGGATCAGGCCGCCGGGCGGAGCAGGCCCTCCCGCTCGAGGGTCTCCACCAGGTCCTCCGCGGTGGCCTCGGCCAGGACCACGGGCTGCCCCCCCAGGGCGCGGATCGACCGAGCTTCGGCCTCGTCGAACACCCGCACCAGCACCGTGACCCCGGAGACCCGGCGCAGCAGGACCTCGTTGTCCCGGACCCGGCGCAGGGTCGAGACGATCATCGACGCCCGCCGGGCCCCGGCCGCCTCCAGCAGCTCCGGGTCCGAGGCGTCGCCGCGCAGGGCCGGCACCCCGGCCTCCTGGAGCTGGCCCACCACCGCCGGGTCGTCGTCGATCACCAGCACGTCGTGGCCGAAGACCAGGAAGGTCTCCAGCAGCACCATGCCGTTCTCGCCGCAGCCCAGGAGCAGCACGTGACCGGCCAGGGGGCGCTCCGGGCTGGGCCGGTGGCGGAGCGGATGGAGGCGCATGAGCCGGCGGCTCAGCCGTTCCGTCGCCAGCAACGGGGTCAGGAGCATGGTCAGGGCGGTCACCAGGAGGATGGTGGAGAACAGCCGCTCGCCGATCAGCTCCCGGGTGAGGGCCTCGATCCCCACCACCAGGGAGAGCTCGCTGGTCTGGGCGAGGAGCAGGCCGCTCTCCACCGCCGAGCGGGCGGACAGGCCGTAACGCTCGGCGATCAGGGTGACCAGGGGCGGCGTCACCACCACCACCACCAGCGCCAGCAGGAGGGCGTCGGTCACCTCCCGGGCCGTGGGCATGCCCACCAGCCCGCCCAGCGCCGTGAACAGGACCGCCAGGAAGAAGTCCGACAGGGACCGGAGCTGCGCCCGGATGACGCCGCTCACCGGGAAGCGGGAGAAGGCCAGCCCGGCCAGGAAGGCCCCGGCCACCGGCGGCAGGTCCAGCACGTGGGCCAGGCCCAGGAAGGCGAAGAGCCCCGCCAGCATCAGGATCAGCAGGGTCTCGTCGTCGTCCTGGAAGCGCAGCACGACCCGGGACACCAGCCAGCGCTGGCTCACCCAGGTGACCGCCAGGAGCAGGCCCACCGCCCCCAGGCCCACCGCAACCGCCGGCACCCCGTCGCCCAGGCGCGCCAGCACCGGGATGGCCAGGACCACCAGGAGGTCCTGGACCAGCAGCACCCCCACCACCAGCCGGCCGAAGGGCTCGAAGAGCTGCTGGCGGCTCTGGAGGAGCTGCACCACCACCAGCGTGGAGCTGGCGGAGAGCGCCAGGGCCAGGTAGAGGGACGCCCCCGCCGGGTAGCCCAGCGCCCGGCCCATCGCCCAGCCGGCCGCCCCCAGGAACAGGAACTGCCACAGCCCCACCCACAGGGCCGCCCGCTTCTGCTGGCGCACCCGGGCGAAGTTCAGCTCGATGCCGGCCACGAAGAGCAGGAACGTCACGCCCAGGACCACCGACTCGGCCAGGTGCTCCTCCGGCAGCAGCCCCAGCGAGGAGAGGACGAACCCCGCCGCCAGAAGCATCGGGAGCACCGGCACCCGGAGGCGCCGGGACAGGGCGAAGCCCACCGCCGCGGCGGTCAGGAGGACGGCGATTCCGACCATGGCTTGAGGATCCCCTCCGCCTCCAGCGCGCTCAGCATGTGGCGCAGGCCCGCGGCCTTGGAGTTCATCGGGAACTCCACCCCGAGCTCCTGCAGGTCCCGGCGGAGCGACCCGTCGAACTGGTGGATGGCCGCCGGCACGCCGGCCCGGTGGGCGCGGTAGGCGAGGAGGGTGTTGGTGTGCTCGATCTGGAGGGCGGAGACGAGGAGGCGCGCCCGGTCGAGCCCCGCGTCCTCCAGGACGCTCGCGGACTCGGCGTCCCCCAGGAGGGTCGGGCAGGGCAGCCCCTGGAGCTTCGCCGGATCCGTGTCCACGGCCACGACCGGCACGCCGCGGCCGCAGAGCTTCTTCACCAGCCGGCGCCCCAGGGCGTTCATGCCCACCACGATCACGTGCTCCGCCGGGCCGCCGGAGCCCTGCGCCGCTTCCTCCGCGCTCTCCCGGCGGGCGCCGAACGGGCGCAGCAGGCCCCGCCTGCGGACCCATTCGTACAGCCCGTGGTTGTACAGGGTCATGAAGGCCGAGCCCGCGATCGTGGCGAACCCGACGACCGTGACCACCGCCAGCACGCCCTCGCCGATGAGCCCGGTGGACAGGGCGAGGCCGGCGAAGATGAAGGAGAACTCGCTGATCTGGGCCACCGTCACGCTGGTCAGGAAGGCCGTGCGCTCGCCGTAGCCCAGGCGCGCGATGATCCAGAAGAAGATGGGGGGCTTGCCCAGGAGCACGAAGAGCGCCAGGACCCCCGCCGCCCGCCAGTGCTCCAGGGCGGCTCCGAGCTCCAGGCGCGCCCCCAGGGTGACGAAGAACACCGCGATGAAGAAGTTCATCAGCGGGTGGACGCGCCGGCGCAGGTCGTGGTTGAACGGGAGCTGGGCCAGGCTGATCCCGGCCAGGAAGGCGCCGATCTCCAGCGAAAGGTGGAGGTGCTCGGCGGCCAGGACGAACAGGAAGCACCACGCCAGGCTCCAGACGAAGAGCGTCTGGGCCGAGGACGCGGCCCAGCCGAAGAGCGGCGGCAGCACCCAGCGCGAGGCCAGGAGCGCCGTCACCAGCAGGGCCACCATGCCGCCAAAGGCCAGGAGGACGCCCAGGACGAGCTCCCCCAGGCCCGCCCCCTCCTGGCGGCCGAGGCCCGCCAGGAGCGTCAGCGCCATCACCACCACCAGGTCCTGGACCAGGAAGATCCCCACGGCGATCCGCCCGTACAGGGTGTCCAGCTCCCGCTTCTGGTCCAGGAGCTTGACCACCACCACCGTGCTGCTGAAGGTCAGCGCCACCCCCAGGAAGAACGCCCCCATGGGGTCGAAGCCCAGGGCCAGGGCCAGGAGGAAGCCGCCCACGGCGGTAAAGACCACCTGCCCCAGCCCCGCCACCACCGCCACCTTTCCCAGGTCGCGGATCTTGTCCAGGCTGAGCTCCAGGCCCACCAGGAAGAGGAGCAGGGCGATCCCCACCTCGGAGATGACCTCCAGCGGCTCGGAGACCGGCAGCAGGCCGGTCCCCGGCCCCAGGGCCAGCCCCGCCACCAGGTAGGCCACGATGGACGGCACCCGGGCCAGGCGCCCCAGCAGGAGGGCAGCCGCCGCCGCCAGGACGATCAGTCCGAGGTGGCGGAGGATGTCGGGTTCGGTCATCGGTCGCCGGGGAGCCGGATCCGGGGAGCCACGGGGGCGGAGGTGGCCGGAGAAGGGATGCCGCCCCGGGCACCTTTTCTCACGAATCCCGCAAGATCACAAGGGGCTCGGGGGACACAAGGGGTGGCGGCACGGTTCTTGAATCCTCTCTGGCCGGGGTCGGGGAATCCCGGCCCGGAACCTTCCGGAGGAGGTGGACACCATGCGAACGCTTCCGATTCTCGCCTTCCGTGCCCGACCGGTCGTGCAGATCCTGCTCGTCCTGGCTCCTGCGACCCTGGGTCTGGGACTCGCGGGGTGTGCTCCGGAGTCGGAGCCGCCGGCCGAGCGCCCGGCGGAAGAGACCGGGGAGGAGGTCGAGGAGGCCGGCGAGGGCCTGGAGGAGACCGGCCGCCGGGTCGGCGAGGAGCTGGAGGAGGCCGGCGAGGCCCTCGAGCGTGGGGCCGAGCAGGCCGGCGAGGAGCTCGAGCCCGCCGCCCGGGACGCCCAGATCACCGCGACGGTGAAGTCCAAGCTCCTCTCCGACCCGGAGGTGAGCGCCTTCCGGATCGACGTCGACACCGTCGAGGGGCGTGTCACCCTGAACGGAGTCGTCGCCTCCGAGCGCGCCAAGGAGGAAGCGGAGGAGCTCGCCCGGAACACCGAGGGCGTGACCGAGGTCCAGAACCTCCTCCAGGTCGAGCCGGAAGAGGGTTGAGAGGTTCCGAGGCGGAGCCTCGGTTCACTCCCGCAGATCCGCCAGGCGTCGCTGGTATTCCTCGCGGTCGATCTCGCCCCGGGCGTAGCGCTCCTTGAGGATCTGCTCCGGGCTCGGGCTCTCGCCGGGGCGGGGCAGGTTCCGGTTTCCCGTGCTCGCGGCCCGGACCACGAGCCAGACCACCACGGCGATCACCACCAGCACCAGCAGCCACCCGATCCACATCCCCGCCATGTGCCACCATCCGTCGGTCCAGTGCATCTGTGCCTCCTCTCAGGGCCTCCGCTGAGGCGGCCCTCGCAAGCGCCGTGCCCCGATCCTGCGCCCCGTGGGTCGTCCGGGGCGAGGCCCCGACGCCCCCGCCACGGCACCCTCACAGCTCCAGCCGCCGCAGCCGGAGCGAGTTGGCGATCACCGAGACCGAGCTGAAGCTCATGGCGGCGGCGGCGATCATGGGGGAGAGGAGGACTCCGAAGAAGGGGAAGAGGACGCCAGCGGCCACCGGCACGCCCAGGCTGTTGTAGACGAAGGCGAAGAACAGGTTCTGGCGGATGTTGCGCATCGTCGCCCGGGAGAGGCGGATCGCCCGGACGGCGCCCCGGAGGTCCCCCTTGACCAGCGTCACCCCGGCGCTCTCCATGGCCACGTCGGTGCCGGTGCCCATGGCGATCCCGACCTGGGCCCGGGCCAGGGCCGGGGCGTCGTTGATGCCGTCGCCGGCCATGGCCACGAAGCGGCCCTCCTCCTGGAGGCGCCGCACCACCTCCACCTTCTGGTCCGGCAGCACCTCGGCCTCGACCTCGTCGATCCCCAGGCGCTCCGCCACGGCCCGGGCCGTGGTCTCGCTGTCGCCGGTGAGCATGACGATCCGGATCCCCTGCCGGTGGAGGGCCTCGATGGCCTCCGGCGTCGTCTCCTTGACCGGGTCGGCCACGCCCAGGAGGCCGGCGGGCCGGCCGTCCACCGCCACGAACATCACCGTCTGGCCCTCCGCCCGGAGCGCCTCGGCCCGCTCGGCGAGGGCGGCCACCTGGCCGGGCTCGATCCCGAGCTGCTCCAGGAGGGCCAGGTTGCCCAGGGCCACCGAGCGGCCGGCGACGGTCCCCGTGACCCCCTTGCCGGTGACCGACGAGAAGTCCTCCGAGCGCCCCGGCTCGACGCCCCGCTCCTCGGCCCCGTCCACGATGGCCGCCGCCAGGGGGTGCTCGCTGCCGCGCTCGAGTCCGGCGGCCAGGCGCAGGAGCTCCTCCGGTTCGGTTCCCGGCTCCGGCTCCACGATGACGAGCTTCGGCTTGCCCTCGGTCAGGGTCCCGGTCTTGTCCGTCACCAGCGTGTCCACCTGGCGCAGGGTCTCGATGGCCTCGGCGTTCTTGAACAGCACCCCCGTGGTGGCCCCCTTGCCGGTAGCCACCATGATGGACATGGGAGTGGCGAGCCCCAGGGCGCAGGGGCAGGCGATGATGAGCACCGCCACGGCGTTGATGAGGGCGAAGGCCATGGCCGGCTCGGGGCCCCAGATCGACCAGACGATGAAGGTGAGGACGGCGATCCCCACCACCGCCGGCACGAAGTACCCGGAAACCTGATCGGCGAGCCTCTGGATGGGGGCGCGGCTGCGCTGGGCGTCGGCCACCATCTGGACGATCCGGGCGAGCAGGGTCTCGGAGCCGACCTTCTCCGCTTCCATCGTGAGCGACCCGGTGCCGTTGACCGTGGCGCCGATCACCCGGTCGCCGGCGGCCTTCTCCACCGGGATCGGCTCGCCGGTCACCATGGACTCGTCCAGGGAGCTCCGCCCCTCCACCACCACGCCGTCCACCGGCACCTTCTCGCCGGGGCGCACCCGCAGCCGGTCGCCGGGCTCGACGGAGTCCAGCGGCACGTCCTCCTCGCGCCCGTCCGGGAAGACCTTCCGGGCGGTGGCGGGGGCCAGGCCCAGCAGGGAGCGGATCGCCTCCCCCGTCCGGCTCCGGGCCCGGAGCTCCATCACCTGGCCCAGGAGGACCAGGGTGGTGATCACGGCGGCGGCCTCGAAGTAGACCGCCACCTCGCCCGCTTCCCCCCGGAAGGACGGCGGGAAGAGCCACGGGAAGACCTGGGCCACCACGCTGTAGGCGTAGGCCACCCCCACGCCCAGGCCGATCAAGGTGAACATGTTGAGGCTCCGGTGGAGCAGGGACTGCCAGCCCCGGACGAGGAGCGGCCAGCCGCCCCAGAGGACCACCGGGGTGGCGAGCACCAGCTCCAGCCAGCCCAGGACCTCCGGCGGCACCCAGCGCTCCCAGAAGGGCCGGGCCATGGCGATGGCCAGGACCGGCACGGAGAGCGCCGCGCTCACCCAGAAGCGCCGCGTCATGTCCACCAGCTCCGGGTTTTCCTCCTCCTCGGCGGTCACGGTCCGGGGCTCCAGGGCCATGCCGCACTTCGGGCAGCTCCCGGGGCCCTCCCGGACCACCTCCGGGTGCATGGGGCAGGTGTACTCGACCTTCGTGGCGGGCGCCGTCGGCGTCTCCGGCTCCAGGGCCATGCCGCACTTCGGGCAGTCGCCGGGGCCCTCCTG
>JBKHJP010000204.1:0-7748 GCA_046538065.1 Thermoanaerobaculia bacterium
GGTGAGCCGAGGCGCGGGCCCTGCGGAACACCGTCCGACCAGCCCGCGCCGGTCCGCAGCCCGGCTCCCACCCGGCCTCCTCCGGGCGGGGGCACCCCGGTACGGCGGCACTATTTCCACGGCTTGGGCTCGCCGTCGCGCTCCGCCCGCCGCTCCGCCGACCGCCGGCGCTTGCTCATCGCCCACGAGCAGATCGGACAGGCCTCGACGTCGTGACCCCGGGAGGGGCAGTGCTCCCGGCCGAAATAGATGATCTGGAGGTGGACCTTCCCCCAGGCCTCCTCGGGGAAGACCCGTTTCAGGTCCCGCTCCGTCCGCTCCACGCTGGAGCCGTCGGAGAGGGACCAGCGCCACGCCAGGCGGTGGATGTGGGTGTCCACCGGGAAGGCCGGGTCACCGAAGGCCTGGACCTTGACCACCGAGGCCGTCTTGTGCCCCACCCCCGGCAGGGCCTCCAGGGCCTCGAACGTCCGCGGCACCCGGCCGCCGTGCTCCGCCACCAGGATCTCCGCCAGGCGCTTCAGGTTCTTGGCTTTCTGGTTCGCCAGGCCGACCTCGCGGATCGCCTCCCGAACCTCGTCCACCGGCAGGGCGGCCATGGCCTCGGGCGTTCCGCCCCGGGCGAACAGGGCCGGCGTCACCTGGTTGACCTTCTTGTCCGTGGTCTGGGCGGAGAGCACCACCGCCACCAGGAGGGTGAACGGGTCCCGGTGGCCCAGGGGGATGTCCACGCGGGGGTAGAGCCCGTCCAGGACCGCCCCGATCCGCGCGGCCTTCTCCCGCCGGGTCATGGTTAGGGCTTCTTAAAGGCCGGGCGGGGGCGTCCCTCTCCCGGGCACCGCGGGGCGAAAGCTCCGTGGTCCGAGGGGGTGGGAGAGGGACCGAGGGAGAGGGGGGGTGATCCGGAGGAGCTCTGCTTGGGTGGATAGGCTCGGGCCAGTCCGGGCTCGTTCCCACTAGCTACCGGGGCGGAGGGCCAGCGCCCCCCGGAGGCACTGCCGCCGATCGAGCCTCCTGATCCCAAGCGGAGCCCCACTACAAATCGAACAGCGCGTCGAACGCCTTCTTGGCGTCCCCCACCGAGGGGCCGGGCTCGCCGTCGGCGGCGAACTCCTTGGCCGTCTTCGGGGCGAAGACCGGGCAGGTGTTGGCCTTGGCCTTCTTGGTCACCTTCTCCGGGATCCGCTCGTGCTCCCGGCATTCCAGGGGCGCCGAAGGGTCGAAGTGGACGCAGTTGGTGCAGGTGTGGAGGTCGGCTTCGCAGTGGGGGCACTCGGCGTCGAGGGGCATCTCGCCGAGCACCTCGACCCGCCCGCCGCAGGCCGCGCACCGGAACACGTTGGCGGTGGGAGCTCCCAGGCCCCGCCCCCGCGGCCCCTCGCGCTCCTGGCGCGGCGGCCGCTTCTCCCCCCGCCTCCGGTCGCCTGACCGGTCGTCCTCCTGGTACCCGCGCTGGCGGTACTTACGGTCTGACATGATGCTCGGGATTGTATCCCAGGCCCATACGGGCCTCCTCGGTCCCTCTCCAACCCCTCGGACCACGGAGCTTGGCCCCGCGGTGCCGGGGGAGGGACGCCCCCGCCCAGACCAGGTGAAGCGAGTGTGACCTCACCGGGCGGCCTTACCGGGCGACCTCACCGGCCGGCCCGCCGGAGCCACGCGGCGGTCTGGGCTTCGATCCCCGGGGGGCCGCCCATCCCCAGGTCCAGCCGCGGCGAGAAGCCGACGTGGCCGCCGCTCGCCACCCACCGGACCTCCAGGGGGACCTTCCGGCCGGCGAGGACGGGCCGCACCGCCCCCGGCGGGACCATGGGATCGTCCTCCGCGGCCACCAGTAGGGCCGGAACGGCGAGCCGCTCCAGACGCGGCCCCACCGACGCCCGGCGGTAGTAGTCCGCGGCGTCCCGGAACCCGTGGCGGGCGGCGACGATCCGGGTGTCCCATTCGAGGAAGGTGCGGATCCGCCGGGCCGCCTCCACCGGCAGGGGGACCGGCCGCCGCCGGGCCACGGCCCCGTAGATCTCGAGCAGGCTGCGGAAGAGATAGCGCCGGTAGGGCCAGTACGCTGGCCGGTCGATCAACCGGCCACCGGCGGCCAGGTCCAGGGGGGAGCAGACCGCCGCCACCGCCCGGAGGCGCGGATCCGGCGCCTCGGTGGCGTAGCGCAGGGCCACGTGCCCCCCGAGGGAGAAGCCGAGGAGGCCGACGTTCCGGTAGCCCGCCAGCTCCGGCGAGGCCAGGGCCGCCCCCAGGTCGGCCGTCAGGCCGGCGTGGTAGTAGTCCTCCCCCGAACGGTCGGCCCCCCGGAGGTTGAACCGCAGGCAGGCCACCCGCGCCGCCTCGGACACCCGGGCCGCCCGCACGGCGTAGCTCGACTCCGAGCAGCCGCCGAGCCCGTGGACCACCACCAGCAGGTCCCGGGCCCCGGGACGATGGTGGAGCCACCCCGACAACCGGACCGGGCCCAGGTCCGGGTCGTCCACCTCCGTGGACCAGGGCTCCGCCCCGTCGATGGAGGCGGCCCCCAGGCCGCGCACCAGGCGCCAGCCGACGGTCCTGAGATGTCCCGAAAGAGCCACGGTGAGGGGTTCCCGTTGAGCCCCCGGGCGCGACGGAGCTCCGGCTGCGCCCGGGGCGGCGGCGATCTTCTCACGGCGCCCTCACGGCGCTTGGCCGGCTCCGGGCGCGAACCGGAACTGGACGGCACGCGGATTGCGTCTTCGCTGACCCGGAACCGGCGCTCCGGTGCGCCCGCGCGAAAGGAGGCAGTCATGCAGTCTCGAACCCTCCCCATCCTCGCCGCCCTCGCCGTCCTCGCCGCGATCCTCGCCGTGCCCTCGCCCGCGGAGGCCCAGGTCGACCTGGACCTTCGGGGCGGCGTCTACACCGACGTGGAGGACGGCTTCCTGGGTGGCGGCGCCCTCATCCGGCTGACGCGGGAGTGGTTTTTCAACCCGAACCTGGAGTGGGTGTTCGTCAGCCCCGGCGACCTCTGGACCCTGAACGCCGACTTCCACTTCGACCTCGCCCGCCGGGGCGACTGGTCGGTGTGGGCCGGCGTCGGGCCGGCCGTGGTCTTCCAGGACTTTGACGACGGAGGGCTCCGGCGGCGCAACGGCGACGACGAGACCGACTTCGGCGTGAACCTCCTGGCCGGAGCCGGTCTGCCCCTGGGGGCGGTCCGACCGTTCATTCAGGGCAAGATCGTCATCTCCGACGAGACGGAAGCGGTCGTCGCGGTGGGTGTTCGCTTCTGAGCCCCCGGCCATCCTCCGCGGGCTCACGGTCCGGCGCCGGAGGGGCCGCCTGCTCACCGCTCCAGGCCGCCCGGCACCGGAGGCTTCCGGGGCGGCGACCCGGCGATCTCATGCGAGCTCGATGCCTGCCCGGGAGGCCGCCCCCCTGGGGGCACGGTCGGGAGGACGCGCCGGGGCCCGGGCGGGTCCTCAGGCCGGCTGGTGCTCCGGCGCGCCGGTGAGCTCGACGCTGAGCTCGCGGAGGCGCTCTCGGGCGTCCTCGTCGTAGGCCTGGTCGTGGGCGCGGGCCGGGCGCCTGCCTTCGAAGTAGACCCCCGTCCGGCCCTCGGTCTCCGGCGAGGCGGCCACGTGGAGGATCGCCTTGGCGCCCTCGTCGACCCCGGTGGCCGGGGGCAGCCCGCTCTCGCGCACGAGCTTGGTGTCCATGAGCGTCGCCGGGTGGAGGCAATTCACCGTGACGCCGGTGCCCTCGAGCTCCCGGGCCAGGTCGAAGGTGAAGAGCACCTGGGCGAGCTTGCTCTGCCCGTAGGCCCGGCTGCCGCTGTAGCCGCGCTCCAGCATCACGTCGTCGAAGTCGATGGGGTCCTGGGCTCCGGAGGCGACGTTGACGATCCGGGCCGGGGCGCTCGCCAGGATCCGCTGCAGGAGCAGCCGCGTCAGGAGGAAGCCCGCCAGGTAGTTGACGGCGAAGCGCAGCTCGTAGCCGTCGGCGCTGGTCTCGCGCCCGGTGCCGGAGCGGCCCAGCCCGATCCCGGCGTTGTTGATCAGCAGATCGAGGCGGTCGTCGTCGGCGAGGACCGCCTCGGCGAGGCCCCGGACCTCGTCCAGGGAGGCCAGATCGGCCCGGTAGAAGACCCCGTGGCCGTCGCCCCGCTCCCGGATCGCCTCCACCACCTCCTCGCCGCTCGACCGGTCGCGCCCGTGGACCAGCACCGTCGCCCCCGCCTTCCCCAGGCGCAGCGCCACCTCCCGGCCGACGCCCGAAGTCGAGCCGGTGATCAGGACCGTGGTTCCCTCTGGCTTCATGGTTCGTGCCCTCCGTGGTTCGGCCGAGTCGCTCCCGCCCGGAAGCCCTCTCGTCCGGGAGTCCGGATCCCCGAGCTCCCCGCTCCGCCGGGGCTCCCATGCGTGTCGGGTGCCAGGTCGTGCGCCCGGGCCGGATCCGGGGCGGGCCGCCCCCCGAGGATCACCCCCGCCGCCGGTTCGGCGCCCAGTAGAGGGCTCCCCCGAGGCGGTCCACCGGCAGCCGGAGGAGCCCGGCGAGCCAGAGGGCCACGTCGGCGGCGAACACCCGGGCGACTCCGCCGCCCTCGAATCGCCGGGGCGAGGCGGCGACGGCCAGGGGGGTCAGCTCCAGGCGGCCGAGGCGCTTGAGGCGCCGGCACAGCTTCGCCGACTCCAGGATTCTCGCCCCCCGGAAGCCGCCCACCGAGCGCCAGGCCGCCGACCGCACGAAGACCGCCTGGTCGCCGTAGAAGAGCCGGCTCCGGCGGTAGCGCCGTCGGTTGACCGCCTCCACCAGCCGGAGGCCCCGTCCCGGGCCGTCGAGGCGGAGCTCGAAGCCGCCTCCCACGACGTCCGGATCGGCCAGGGCCTCCTCCACCGCCAGGTCCCACCCATCCGGGAGCCTGCAGTCGGCATCCAGGAAGAGGAGCACGTCCCCCGCCGCCAGTCGTCCGCCGAGGTCCGCCGCCGGCCCCCGGGCGGCCAGGGCCGGATCCACCGCCACCCGGCACCCGAGCTCCCGGGCGCGCTCGGCCGTGGCGTCCTCCGAGCCGCAGTCGGCGACGACGATCTCCGCGGCTCCGGCGCCCCGGGCTCCCCTCCGCACCGAGGCCACCGCCGCGGGCAGCCAGCTCTCCTCGTTGAGGGCGGGGATGACGACCGAGAGCCTCACCGGTCCAGGGTAGCGCCGCCCGCGACGTTCGACCAAGAATCACCGCCCCAGGGCGTGTATCCTGGGAGGAACCACCGCTCGAACGAGCCGGACGGGCGGCCGGCCGCGGTCCCCGGACCCTCTGGGGCGCAACGGAGCGAGGCGGTGCCGGGACCGGCGGCCGAGGAGCCTCGGCGATGAACGAACCTCCCTCGAACGGCAGCGAGCCGTCCCCGAGCCCCCGCTGGCCCGTGGAGGCCGCCGCGCTGGTGGGCCTGGCCCTCGCCGTCGGCTCGGTCGTCCGGGTGTGGGGCGAGCTTCCCGAGCGGATCCCGATCCACTTCGGCCTGTCGGGCCGGCCCGATGCCTGGGAAGGGCGCGGCTGGGTCCTGACGCTCCCGGTGCTCTCGGTCCTGCTGTACGCGGCCCTCACCCTGGTCCAGCGACTCCCGGGTCGCTGGTACAACTACCCCGTCAGGATCACCGAGGAGAACCGCGACCGCCAGGAGCGCCTCGCCCGCGACCTGATCCGGTGGCTGAAGGCGGCGCTCATGGGCCTCTTCGCCCACCTCACGGTCGGGGTGCTACGCACCGCCCTGGGCGACGTGGCGGGCCTCGGTGCGTGGACCGTCCCCGCGTGGATCGGCGTGATGACGGGGCTCGTGGTGGTCTACCTGGTTCGGGCGCGCCGTGCCCGGTGATCTATGCCCCCGGAGGACGTACTAGACTGGCCCCACCTGAATTGGACCCGCTTGGGGAATGGACCCCTGCGGCGGACCCCGAAGCGGAACCCGAAGGAGGTGCACCATGGAACGGAGGCGTCGCATCCACGACGGGATCGTCGGAGCCATCATCACCGCCGGAGTCGCCCTGGGCTACTGGGTCGCCCCGGCCTGGCTGCTGGTGCCCGGAATCGTCGGGCTCCTCATGATCCAGAGCCTCTTCACCGGCTTCTGCCCGGTCTACTTCACCCTGGACCGGCTGGGCGTGACGGAGACGGCGCCCCAGACCGGCTGAAGGCTCAGCAGGGCGGCCGCGACCAGGATCGCCGCCCTTCGAGCGGGTGGATCCGGGGCAGGGCTCGCCCGAACCCCGTCGAGGCCGAGAAGCGCCGGGAGGCGCCCGGAGGAGGCCATGGACCCCTCGCACTCGCACGGATCCCTCGACCCCGAACCGGCGAACACCCCCCTCCCATCTCCGGACGAGGAGGCCTCCGGACCGCCGGGAGGTCCGGAGGCGGGCTCGCCTCCCAGGCCTTCGTCCGGCGCCGGCCCGGCGTGGTCGCCGGCGAAGCGCTTCGGGTTCCGGCTGCTGGCGGTCTACTTCGTCCTCTACACGCTCCCGTTCCCCGTGGGCTTCGTGCCCGGCCTCGGCTCCGTCGCGGAGACGGCGGTCCACCAGGGCTGGGACGCGGCCGCCCAGTGGGTCGCGCGGCACGGGCTCGGCCTCGAGGACGAGCTCTTCACCGGACCGACGGGCAGCGGCGACACCACGGTCGACTACGTCCGGCTCCTGATGACGGCCGTGCTGGCCCTGGCCGGGGCGCTCGCCTGGACCCTGGCGGACCGGCGGCGCCGCCGCTACGAGATCGCCCCCCGGTGGCTGGAGACGGGATGCCGCTACTACCTGGCCCTGACGCTCCTGAGCTACGGGCTGTTCAAGGTCATCCCGGTGCAGTTCTCGCCGCCCAGCCTGACCCGTCTGCTGACGCCCTACGGAGACTCCTCCCCCATGGGCATCCTCTGGACCTTCATGGGGGCCTCCATGGCCTACACGGTCTTCGCCGGGCTGGGCGAGGTGGTCGGAGCCGTGCTCCTCCTCTTCCGACGGACCCGGCTCCTGGGAGCCCTGGTCTCGGCGGGAGTGCTCACCAACGTCGTGGTGCTCAACTTCGCGTACGACGTCCCGGTGAAGCTCTTCTCGAGCCACCTCCTGGCGATGGCCGTCGCCCTGATCGCCCTGGACGGCCGGCGCCTGGTGGCCTTCTTCGTGCGCAACACTCCCGCCCCGGCGGCGAACCATCCGCCGCTCTTCGGCAAGCGATGGGCGAACGTGGCCGCCCGGACGGTGGGCGTCGCCCTTGTGGCGACCATGGTGTGGAGCACCGCGAGCCGCGCCTGGTCGACCTACGCCAACCGCCGGGACGGTTGGGCGTCCCCGCTCCGGGGTGTCCACGACGTGGAGACCTTCCGGGCGGACGGCGCCGAACTGGCCGCCCTGACCACCGACGAGCTCCGGTGGCGGGCACTGGTGATCGACAGCGTCTACCCGGCAGATGAGGAGGGCGGCACACAACGGGCACTGGTCGCGGTCCAGCACATGGACGGCTCGCTGGACCGGCACCTGGTAATCCTCGACGAGGCGGCCCGGACGATCACCTGGCTGCCCGAGGGCCAGCCGAGCCTCGAGGCCGCCGAAGAGGCCGGCGTGGAGGTCACGGACGTCCTCGCCTACGAGCGCCCGGAGCCGGACCGCCTGGTCCTGCGGGGGCCGTGGCAGGGCCGCACCATCGAGGTCCACCTCCGGGGCCGGGACCTGAGCACCATGGAGCTCACCGGCCGCGGGTTCCAGTGGATCAACGAACGGCCCTACAACCGGTGAGCGGGACGCCCGCC
>JBKHJP010000008.1:0-28830 GCA_046538065.1 Thermoanaerobaculia bacterium
CCCAGGACCGTGCCCATGCCGCCCACCAGGAGGGCGTACCCCAGGAAGACGAGGGCCCGGCCGGGGTCCTTCGACACGGTGAGGATCGACATCTCCCGGCCGTCCGCCTGCTGGAAGCTCGACTGGTAGAAGTCGAACCCCCGGTAGGTGAGCTCGCGGTTCATCTCGATCACCGCCGGGAAGGACCCCCCGGCCTCCGGATCGAGGACGGTCACCCGGCTGCGGTACATGGCCGGCCGTTGCGTGCCCTGGTAGTAGTCGATCTCGAAGTCGTCCAGGCGGACGGAGAAGGGCAGGCTGTGCCGGGCTCCGGTCGAGGCCACGAAGGTATCCGAAGCCTCCCCCTCCCAGAGGGCGAGGCTCCCTTCGTCCTTGAAGCGGTCCGTGACCAGCGCGCCCACCAGGATCACCAGCATGGCGGCGTGGGTCACCAGGAAGCCGATGCGGTGCTTGTTCGGGGGCCAGCGCAGGAGGATGGCGCACAGCGTGTTCACGCCGAAGAGCACCAGGATCGCCCGGAACCAGCCGGAGTGGTAGACCAGCCGGCCGGCGGTCTCCGTGTCCCGGGCCGACTCCACCAGGGTGCCCGCCGCCAGGGCCACCAGCAGGGCGACCAGCAGGCCGACGGTGAACTTGAGCGAGGCGAGGGTCTTGATCAGGTCGTTCACCAGGGGTTCCCCTTTCGTCCACGGACCCTAGCGGCGCAGGCCGGAGCGGCGCACCGTCAGGCCGGGGAGCCCCCTCCCACCCCGGGGGGTGGCGCGTTTCCTACCACCCCCCGGCGCACGGCCCTCCACCCACCCGGGTGTTCCTGTGGTCGTTCGTCCGACGGATCCTTCTCTCGACTCCCTACGCCACCGCCAGACCATGGCCGACCAGCAACACCGGCGTGGGGAGTCGCCTGGGACGACGTGAGCGCGATCGTGGAGCGGGGCGGACCTGAGGGTGGCGCCCGGCTCCCTGGACTGACTCCCCTGGACGGAACCCAACCCTCAACGTTCGAAGCTCTGCGACCGAGACGTCTGGAGCACCGAGGAGACCCGACAATGAAGACCGAGATCCGACTCTTCGCCCTGCTGGTGGCCGTGGTGATCGTCGCGTTCTGGGGGGCCGACGCTTCAGCCTTCCACGATGCCGGCGTGGCCCACTGCAACGGCTGCCACACGATGCACAACTCGGAGGGCAACACCACGATCATCGAAGGGGGCACCCAGGGCGTGGGCGTCAACCCCTACCTGCTGAAGACGGCCAAGCCCACGGACACCTGCCTGCTGTGCCACGCCCGGCCCGGGTCCGAGACCGGCTACGGCGTCTTCGGCACGGGCGTGCTGTCGCCCAAGCCCCAGAAGGGGGCCGGCGACTACGTCTTCCTGCTGGAGGACAACATCAACGACGGGCACGCCGGGGCGACCCGGCCCATCGCCGGCTACCAGGCCGGCCACAACGTGATCTCCGACACGAAGGGGATCCTGGCCGACCCGGTGAACACCAGCGCCCCCGGCGGGACCTACCCGGCCTCGAGCCTGGCCTGCTCGTCGTGCCACGACCCCCACGGGACCGATTCGTTCCGGATCCTGTACGGGGCGAACCGGATCGTGAAGGGCAACGACGGCGTGAGCTACACGTTCGCCAACGATGCTCCGGAGGCCGCGGGCATCAGCCTGTTCGGCCCGGCGGAGAGCGACACCAACCACACGGCGTACCTCTCCGGCATGAGCGCCTGGTGCGCCAACTGCCACGGCGACTTCCACGCCAACGACGCGAACCTGATCCACCCGTCGGGCTCCGTCCTGGGGGACGTCGCCGCCGTCTACAACGCCTACAACGGCACCACGGACTGCGTGGAGAACCCGGGCACCGGGGGCAGCCCGTGCGGCACCGGCTCCCAGACCACCGCCTACCTGGCGGCGGTCCCCTTCGAGGATCCGGGGATGACCACGAGCTCCGCCGAAGGGCCCACCGCCAGCAGCCGGGTCATGTGCCTGACCTGCCACCGGGCCCACGCCACGTCGGCGCCGAACGCCGGCCGGTGGGACTTCAACGTCACGCTGCTCGACGAGGACGGGGACGAGTCGGGCTCCTACGCCCTGCCCAACCCCTACGACGAGAACCAGCGTTCGCTCTGCAACAAGTGCCACAGCAAGGACGAGTTCGACCACCTGCCGGTGGAGTCCGGCTCGTAACGGCGTGAGGCGGGGGCCGCCCGACGGCCCTCGACCGGTGGCTCGGAGCGCCCGGGATCGCCCGTCGGTCCCGGGCGCTTCCGCGTTCCGGCGCCCTCGTTCCGAGGCCGGTACCGGGCGGCCGGCGGACCACCCCGCGGGGCGGCTCCGGCCCCTCTACCCGCCGGGGCGGAACCACCCCCGGATACGGCGAACCCCCCGGGCTGCTCGGCCGAGAATGCACCCGACCCGGCAGGACGCGGCAGCCTCCAGGACCCTGGCACCGGGAAGAACCATGGCAATCGACGCCCGCACCCCCTTCGCGCGCCGGGTGCTCCGGGCGGCCCTGGCCGCCCTGGTCGTGATCGCCACGGGAGCGCCCGGTCCGGCCGGCGGGGCGGAGCTCTCCGGCAGCGCCCAGGTTTCGGTGGGCTCGACGGACGTGGACGGCGAGGAGACCGACGTGGTGGACCAGCAGTACAGCTTCGACCTGTTCCAGCGCTTCACCCCGTACCTGAGCCTGCGGGCCGGGGCGAGCGTGCTGGACCTGGCCACCGAGACGCCCGGCGGGCCCGACTTCGACCGGCGCTCCCGGGAGCCCCGCCTGGAGCTCCTGTACAACCGGAGCGCCGTGTCCGCCCGGCTGGCGGTGCGGGACCGCGTGGCCGAAGGGAGCTCCGCCGCCGACGAGTTCGAGGTCCGTTCCTACCTGGGGCACCTGGTCTGGCGGACCCCGTGGGGCCCGGTGGTGACCGTGGACGCCCGCGACGAGTCCAACGTGGCGGACGTGGCCCTGTTCGGCCGGGACACCGGCACCCGGACCGTCACCGGCTCGCTCCTCTGGAACCGGAGGCTCTGGAGCGGCGGCTACAGCGTGCAGCGCCTGGAGCTGGACAACCGGCTCTCGGGCCTCGAGCTCGACCAGACCCGCCACGACCTGCGCTTCGACGCCGGCCGCCGGTTCCTGGACGAGCACCTGGCGGTGAGCTTCGGCTCCCGGGTCACGCGCCTGGAGCGGAGCGAGACCGTGCCCCTGGGCGCAGATCCCGCGGAGCCGGTCCCGGCGCGCCAGGGCCTCTTCGCCGTCGACACCAGCCCGGCGGAGGGGAGCCTGGAGCCCGCCCCGGGCCTGGTGGACGGCGAGCTCCAGGCGCCGGCCGCCTCCGGCGCCGAGATCGGCGGGGCCAACACCTTTCGCAACCTGGGCGTGGACCTGGGCCTGGCCCTGCCCGTGACGCGCCTGGAGGTCACGGTGGATGCGCCGTCGGGGGCCGATGTCCTCTGGGAGGTCTGGCACAGCCCGGACAACCTCCTCTGGCAGCGCGTGCCCGGGGTGGTCCGGAGCTGGGACCCGGCGCTGCTGCGCTACACCCTGGCGTTCCCGGAGACCACGGACCGGTTCTTCAAGGCGGTCAACGTCACCGCCAACCCGGCGGTGGACGTGGCCGTGACCGAGCTCCGGGCGCTCCGGGACGTGGACCGGCTGGCTCCCGGCGGCGGCGAGGCGACCCTCTACCAGGCCGACCTCTCCGCCTTCTACCGGCCGTCGGAGCGCTTCAGCCTGCGCGTGGACGTCGGGGCGAGCGAGGACGAGAACCTCACGGGCTCCGTCGCCCGGCGCCGCTTCGAGGAGGTCCACGGGGGCGCCCGGATGGAGGTCGCCCTGCTCCGGGACCTCCGCTTCCGGGCGGGCTATCGGTACCAGGACTACGAGAACCGGGTGGAGCCGGTGCTGCTGAGGACCGAGAGCCTGTACGACGCCGGGCTGGCCTGGACGCCCCTGCCCACGGTGGAGGCGAGGCTCACCACCAGCACCCGGGACGAGTCCGACGAGCGCCAGCGGGTGCGCCTGCTCCGGACCACGCGCCTGGCGGTGGACACCGAGCTCCTGCCGGACCTGGACCTCCTGACCGAGCTCGAGCGCTCCAGCCTGGAAGACTCGCTCTCCGGGTTCGAGCGCGACGGCTGGACCTTGCGGCAGCTCCTGGCGGCCCGGCCCACGGTGGCCTGGACCGTGACCGGCGGGTGGTCCCTGGCCCGGTTCGAGGACGGCGACGGCCGGGTGCTCCTGGACCGCTGGGCCGTGGACTTCCAGGCGGACTGGCTGGCCACGCCGTACCTGACCCTCACCGGCGCCTGGGCCTGGTCGGTGGACGACGCCGCGGCGGGGCGGACGTTCCTGCGCCAGCGCTACGCGGCGAGCTGGTCCCCGGGGAAGCGGCTCTCGACGAGCCTCTCCTGGGAGTTTTTCGAGGACGAAGACCTGCGGGAGACCACCAACGCCTCCGCCGGCGCCACCTACCGGTTCACCCGGCAACTGACCCTCTTCGGGAGCCTGACCCGCTCCACGTTCGACGAGATCGCCCCGGCCGAGGAGAGCGAGACCACCTCCTTCCGCACGGGCCTGAGCCTGGTCTTCTGACGGGACGGCGAAACCATGATGAGACATGCACGCGACCTCCCGATCCTGCGCCTCTCCCTCCTGGCGGCCGCCGTCGCCCTGGCGGGGTGCGCCAGCGGGATGGCCCCCACCCGCTTTGCCCATCCGCGGTTCGACTTCGGCTTCGTGGAGCGCGTGGCGGTCGTCCCCTTCGAGAACCTGTCCAACGACCGGGCCGCCGGGGCTCGGGTCACCCGCCTGGTGATCACCGAGCTCCTGGCCAGCGGCGCGGTGGACGTGGTGGAGCCCGGCGAGGTCCAGGCGGCCCTGGACCGCCTGGGCGCCCGGATCACCGCTCCCAGCACGGAGCAGGTCGTCTCCCTGGGGCGGACCCTCGGGGTCCAGGCGGTGGTCGTGGGCACGGTGACCCAGTCGGAGGTCTTGCGCTCCGGCGCGGTGGACATGCCGGTGGTGGGCCTGGACGCCCACATGCTCGAGTCCGAGACCGGCGCCGCCGTGTGGGCCGCCACCCACACGGAGCGGGCTTCCGGCCTGGGGCCGCGCCTGCTGGGCACCGGCGGCGAGCCCGTCGCCGAAACCACCCGCCGGTGCGTCCGCCGGCTGCTGGCCACGCTCCTGGAGTCGTAGGGGGACACGATGCGCGCTCCGCTCACCTGGTGGATCCTCGGGCTGGTGGTGTCGGCGGGGCCCGGACCGGCTCCCGGGGCCCTCCCTTCTCCGGAACCGGCCGCCGTGGCCCTGCTCCCGGTCCAGGACCGGGCCGGGGACGCCGCGGTGGCCCGGGCGGTGGAGGAGGCCCTGGTGGCGGGCCTGGGCGCGGAGCACCGGCTGGTGGCGGCGGAGCGGCTGCGCGACGCCCTCCGCCGCGGCCGGATCCGCAACCTGGACGACGCGCCTCCGGAGGTCCTCCGCGGCCTGGCGGACGAGCTCGGCGCGGAGCGCCTGATCACCGCCGTGGTCCACCTGGCGGAGCGGGACCTCACGCCCCGGGTGGCGGCGTCGGCCCGGAGCTACCACGGCGCCACCGGGGCCCTGGACGCCGCCGCCTTCGAGAGCGCCGCCGGCCTGGACGGCCGCACCTTCCTGGGCCTGGGCGTGATCGAAGAGCCGGAGCGGCTGGCGGCCGGGGTGGGCCGCGGCCTGCTGGCGGGGCTGGAACCGGACAGGCGCTCCCGGCGTGAGGGAGCCGCCGCGAGCGGAGACCTGCCCGCGGTGGCCCTGGTCCCCCTGGCCGGGCTGTCCGGCCCGGACGCCACTCGCGCCGCCGAGACCGCCACGGAGGTGGTGCGGTCCGTCCTGGAGCGCCGCGGGTACCGGGTGCTCCCGCCCAACCGGACCGCGGCGGCTGTGCGCTCGCTCTCCGGCCCGGAGCGCGTGGACGCGTGGGGGGCCGTCCCCGAGCCCCTGCGCCGGGCCCTCCGGGACGAGGGCGCCGGCCTGGTGGTCACGGGCGCCGTGGAGGCCTGGGAGGTCGGGGGCGACGGCTTCGAGCCCGAGCCGGTGGTGGCCGTGGCCCTCCGGGCCCTGGACGCCCGGACCGGCAGGATCCTCTGGACCGGCGGCGCCGAGCGCCGGGGCTGGGACCGCCAGGGCCCCTTCCGCCTGGGGCGGGTCTACGACCGGGGGAGCCTGGCGGAGCGGATCGTGGAGGGGCTGGTGGGCGGACTCGGCGAGAGGCTGGCGGAGATTCCCTCTGCAGACGACGGACCGGACCGGAACCTCCGGTCCCCGAGGAGAGCACCGTGACGATTCCCGACGCCATTCGTTCGTCCCTGGCCGCAGCCTTCCTGGGCCTCGCCGCGACCGCGGGAGCCCCGGCCGGGGCTGCCGAGGCCCCGCCGGCACCCGGTCCGGAGACCCCCGCCGAAGAGCCCGTCGTGGTGGCCACCGTGAACGGCGAGCCGGTGTACCTGGAGGACGTGGAGGGCAGCCTGGGCGAGCTCCACGGCCGGGTCACCGAGACCCGCCGCGACGCCTTCCACCTGGACCAGCTCGTCGAGCGCCTGGTCAACGACATTTTGCTGGCCGGGGAGGCCCGGGCGCTGGAGATGCACCGGGAGCCCCCGGTGGTGGCGCGGATCGAGGCGCGCCGGGAGGAGCTGGCGGTGAGCCGGCTGGAGCGCGAGGAGATCCGGTCCCGGGCGGACGTGACGGACGAGGAGGTCCGGGCTGCGTTCCAGGAGCTCTACCGGCGGGTCACCCTGCGGGTCCTCACCACGGAGACCGAGGCGGAGGCCCGGGAGGCCCTGGCCGCCCTGGAGTCCGGCGCCGACTTCGCCGCCCTGGCCCGGGAGCGCTCCCGGGACCCGTACGGCCCTCGGGGCGGCCTGGTGGAGTCCCTCCCCCGGGTGGACCTCCAGCGCGCCGTGGCCGACGCCGCCTTCACCCTGGAGCCCGGCGAGCGCTTCGGCCCGGTGGCCACCGAGATCGGCTGGGCCGTCCTGGAGGTGGTCTCCTTCGAGCCCCCGGACCCGGAGCGCTTCGAGGCGGTCCGGCGGGAGATCCGCGAGACGGTGCGCTTCCGCAAGGCCGAGGCCGCGCGGGAGGCCCTGGGGCGCCGCCTCCGGGAGCGCCACCCGGTGACGGTGGACGCCGAGGCCGTCGCGTCCATCGACCGGGAGCGGCTGCCCGACGGGCGCCTGATGCCGCAGCCGGCGGATCCGGATGCGGTGGTGGCCCGGGTGGGGGAGCGGGCCATCCGGGCCGAGGACTACGCCCAAGCGCTCCAGGTCCGCTGGGCCGGCGTGAGCAACGAGGTGGCGGCGGAGGCGGCGGCGCCCATCGTGCTGGACCGGATGATCGGGGCCGAGCTCCTGGCCGCCGAGGCCCTGGCCCGAGGTTACGGCAGCACGCCGGAGGCCGAGCGGAGCCTCCGGGCCCTGGAGAGCCGGCTCCTGGTGGGGCGCTACCTCCGGGAGGTGGTGGCGCCCCGGGTGGAGGTGAGCCGGGAGGCCATGGAGGCCCACTACCGGGAGCACCGGGACGCCTACCGGAAGCCGCCGCGCCTCCACCTCGCCCAGATCACGGTGCCCACCCGGGAGGAGGCGGAGCGCCTGGCGGAGCTCGCCCGGGGCGGTGCCGAGTTCGCGTGGCTGGCCCGGCGCCACTCCACCGACGGCCACCGCGAAGCCGGAGGCGAGACCGGGTGGACGGAGCCCCGGCCGGGTCTCGACCCCCTCCAGGACGCGCTGCTGGACGCCCGGGTCGGCGACGTCCTGGGCCCCTTCGGCGCCGAGGACCGCTTCACGCTGGTGGAGGTCCGGGCCCGGGAGGAGCAGGGCGTCTACCCCTTCCAGGAGGTCTCCGGGAACGTCCACCAGGCGGTCTTCGAGCGCGAGGCCCGGGCCGTCATCGATGAGCTGGTGACGACCCTGCGCGAGCGCTCGGAGATCGTGGTCCACCGGGACGTCCTCGCCCGGCTGGGGGTCACCGGCTCGGTGGAGGACGAGGAGGCGGCGCCGGCGGGGGGCGCCCCCGCCCACGGACACGGGGAGCCTTGAGGACCGGCGGAGCCCGGCTCGGGAACGGACACGGCCATGAGAACGACCTGGAAGCGGTTGCGGGACCTGTCGGCGGGAGCCTCCGGCGCGCGGGGGGCGGCTCGCCTCCTGCCGGCGCTGGCGGCGCTGGCGGTCGTGGTGGTTGTGGCGACGCTGCTCGTGCTGGCCCTCGCGCCGGAGCCGGCCCAGGGGCAGCTCCGGAAGGGCTCCCGGTTCGAGTCCGAGGGCACGTGCACGAGCTGCCACGAGGACGTGGGCCGGGACCTCGCCGCGCCCCACGCCCCCCTGGCCCAGGGGGACTGCACCGCCTGCCACAAGCCCCACGGCCTGGTGGGGGCCCTCCGCCTCCAGGAGGACGAGCCCGCCCTGTGCCTGAGCTGCCACGGGCCGGAGAGCGCCGCGCCGGTGGTCGGCGCGGACGCGGCCCACCGGCACCCGGGCGTGGAGACCTGCTCCACCTGCCACGACCCCCACGGCTCGGCCCACCCGGGCCTGCTGCGCTCGGCGGAGCCGGAGCTCTGCGGCACCTGCCACGAGTCGGCGGTGGCCGCCGCCCCGGTGGTCCACGCCCCGGTGGCCGACGACTGCACGAGCTGCCACCAGCCCCACGGCTCGCCCAGCGAGGCCCTCCTCCTGGAGCCCGGCGACGCCCTCTGCGCCTCGTGTCACGACGGCTCTGACGGCTTCGCCGCGAGCCACGGCGGGTTCCCGGTGGCCGGGGCCGACTGCGCGTCCTGCCACGAGCCCCACGGCGCCCGGCGGGAGGGGCTGCTGGGCGCCTCGGTCCATCCGGTCCTCGACTGCGCCACCTGCCACGAGGAGGGGGCGGCGCCGACGGCCCCGGCGGGGGGAGCCGAGGTCTGCACCGCCTGTCACGACACCCCGGAGGCGGACGGCCCGGGCACCCTCCACCCGCCCGCCGCCGCCGGGGCGTGCCTGGACTGCCACGACCCCCACACCTCCGGGACCCGGCCGCTGCTCCTGGCCGCGGAGCCGGAGCTCTGCGGCACGTGCCACGGCGACGTGGCGGAGCGGGCCGGAGGGCCCCACGGCCACGCCGCGGCGGAGGACTGCACGAGCTGCCACGCCGGGCACCGGAGCGACCACGACCGGCTGCTCCAGGCCCCGTCCCGGGAGCTCTGCGTGAGCTGCCACGGCGACCCCGCCGAGGAGGCGGCGGAGGTCCTCCACGTCCCGGCCACCGGCGAGTGCACCGACTGCCACGAGCCCCACGGCACCGGCCGGGAGGGTCTGCTGGTGGCGGCGGAGGACGCCCTGTGCGGCGAGTGCCACGGCGAGGTGGGCACGCGCTCCGGCCTGCCGGTGGTCCACGCCCCGGTGGCCGGCGGCGACTGCACGAGCTGCCACCAGCCCCACGCCGGGGACGCGGGCCTGGTCCGGGCCCAGGGGGCGGACCTGTGCCGGAGCTGCCACGAGCCCATGCTCCAGGCGGCCTCGGTCCAGCCGCAGCACCTCCCGTTCGAGGCCGGCGACTGCGCCACCTGCCACACGCCCCACGCTTCGGAGGAGGCGGGCCTGCTGGTGGCCCCGGAGGGGGAGGTCTGCGCCACCTGCCACGACGTGCCCACGACGGCGCCCGCGGGGGGCTCGAGCCACGCCCCCGCGGCGGAAGGCCGGTGCGCGAGCTGCCACCAGCCCCACGCCAGCGCGGTGGAGCCCTTCCTGCGGGCCCAGGTGCGGCCGCTGTGCGGCACCTGCCACGGCGAGCTGGAGGAGCGGCTCGCGAGGGAGACGGTCCACGGGCCGGCGGCGTCGCAGGACGGCTGCGTCTCGTGCCACGGCCCCCACTCGACCCGCCAGGCGAGCCTGCTCCTCCAGCCGGTGGCGGAGACCTGCTCCGAGTGCCACGACACCGGGTCGGCGGAGTTCGCCGGCCACCACCTGGGGCTTCCGGCCGAGGCCCTGGACTGCGGGAGCTGCCACGACCCCCACTCGTCCGCCATGGCCGGGATGCTCCTGCCCCGGGCCCATCCGCCCTTCGCGGAGGGGGACTGCGGGGTGTGCCACGGCGAGGGTTCCGGGGTGGGAGGTGAGCGATGAAGCGCGTCCCCCTGCTGCAGCGGCCTCGTAGGGTGCGACCCTGTCGCACCGGGACGGATCCGGTGGGAACCGCCCGCTTCCTGCGGCGAGTCGCCCGCGAGGGCCGCATCCCGGGGGCGTCGTGGCGCGGGGTTCCGGCGGTGGCGGCGCTCTTCCTGGCCGCGGGGGTCCTGGCGACCCTCGCGGCGGCCGGGGCGGCGCCGCCCGCCGGACCGGAGGCGTCGAGGGAACCGGCGGCCCAGGCGGTCCACGGCATCGACCAGGCGGAGGTCTGCGCCGCGTGCCACGACCTGGACGACGCCCTGGCGGCGCCGGTACCCCACGCGCCGGTCCGGGAGGGCGACTGCACGGCGTGCCACGACCCCCACGTCTCGCGGTTCGAGAGCCTGCTCCGGGACCGCCCGGCCCCCCTTTGCGCCGAGTGTCACGGCGACGTCGCCGAGGAGCTCGCCCGTCCGGTGGTCCACGCGCCGGCGGCGGAAGGCCGTTGCGCCGAGTGCCACGAGCCCCACGGGGGCGAGCACGCCGGCCTGCTGGTGGCGGACGGCAGCGATCTCTGCGTCCGCTGCCACGAGGAGGTGGCGTCCTGGCGCGAGCGTCCGGTGCGCCACGTGCCCTTCGCCCTGGGGGACTGTGCGGAGTGCCACGAGCCCCACGGCGGCGCGGCGGAGGGGCTCCTGGCCGAGACCGGTGGCGGCGCGTGCACGTCGTGCCACGAATCGGGCGCGGAGCTCAGGGCCCGGCACCAGGGCTACCCGGTGGAGCGGGCCGCCTGCCAGCAGTGCCACGACCCCCACGCCTCGGCCCGCCCCGGGCTGCTGCGCCGGGCC
Organism: Thermoanaerobaculia bacterium; assembly: GCA_046538065.1. GTDB lineage: Bacteria > Acidobacteriota > Thermoanaerobaculia > Multivoradales > DATKCC01 > JBKHJP01. The sequence continues at coordinate 10,955 of JBKHJP010000008.1, forward strand.
CTCCACGAGCCCTTCGAGAGCGGCGACTGCTCCACCTGCCACCCGGGACCCGGGGCGCCGGAGCCCTTCGCCACCCTGGAGGCCCCGGACCTGCTCTGCGCCGCCTGCCACGACGAGCAGGCCGAGGCGGTCCGGGAGGCGCCGTTCCCCCACGTGGCTGCCGGCGGCGGCGGGTGCGTCGCCTGCCACAACCCCCACACCGGCGACGGCGCGGCGCTGCTGCAGGCGGACGAGGCGTCGGTCTGCCTGTCGTGCCACGACCCGGGAGGCGCCGCCTCCGGGCAGCCGGGCCGGTTCGCCACCCATGGCGGTGGCCTGGCCTGCACCGATTGCCACGACCCCCACGGGGGCGGTCGCCCGCACCTGCTGGCGGCCGAGCCGGTGGAGCTCTGCGCCCAGTGCCACACCCACGAGCACGGGGTGAGCCACCCCCTGGGCGAGGAGGTTCGCGACCCCCGGAACGGAGACCCCATGACCTGCGGGAGCTGCCACGGCGTCCACGACGCTCCGTACGAGCTGTACCTCCACCGCTCGAACGACCACGAGCTGTGCACCTCGTGTCACCGGGACTTCGCGGGGGACCGGCGATGAGGCGCGGCGCGGAAGGGTGGATGCGGCGCCGGGTGGTGGGCGTGCTCTGGGCCGCCGTGCTGGTCGCCGGCGCCGGAGCGCTCCAGCCCGGCATCGCCCGGGGGCAGGACGGGGGGACGGGCTCCGCGGCGAGGTCCTCGACCCGGCTCCTGGTCTTCGAGGAGGCCCTCCGGGGCACCGAGGACCGGGAGGTCCGCTGGCCGGTGGCCGTGGCCTCCGCCTCGCCGGAGGAGCTGGCCGTGGCCGACGCCTTCGGGGCCCGCCTGCTGGTCTTCCGGCGCCTGGGCGCCGGGTGGCAGGCGGCCCGGGGGGTGGACCTGCCGGCGGCGCCGGTGGACCTGGTCCGGGACGGCGGGCGCTACGTCGTCTCGCTGCGGGGGGGCGGCGGGCTGATCGCCCTCGAGGGCGAGGAGCTGCTCCAGCGGCGGCTCGCCCTTCCGGAAGGGGTGGTCCCGGGTGCCCTCGCCGCGGTTCCCGGGGGCGGCCTGCTGGTCCACGATCGGGCCGCCGGCCGGATCCTCCGCATGGCGCCGGACGGCCGGGTGCTGGGGGAGACGCCCGGAGCCGGCCGGGTGACCGGCCTCGCGGCGGCGGCCGGCGGGGTCCTGGCGGCCTTCGGCGACGAGGGGGTGCTCCGACGCTACGACGAGGCGGGACGCCTGGAGGCCACCTGGCCCCTGCCGGCGGACGGCCCGGTGCCTCCCTGGCCGGCGGGCCTGGCGGTGACGGCGGGAGGCCGGACCCTGGTGGTGGACCGGCACAACGGGCGGGTGGTGGTCCTGGACCCGGCGGGGCGGCCCCTGGGGTCCGGCTCCCGGCAGGGGTGGGACCCGGGTCTCCTTCGATTTCCGGAGGATCTGGCCCTCCTGCCCGACGGCCGGATCGCCGTGGCCGACCAAGGCAACGGCCGGATCCAGCTCTTCCGCCGCAGCGGGGAGGGCGGGCCGTGAAGCGCGGGGGGGCCGTAGGGTGCGACCCTGTCGCACCGGGAGCCGGGTTCTCCGCGCCGGGTGGCACGACCGTGACGGGTTGCTCGCTCTCCGGCTCCCCATGGGTGAGGCCGTCCGGACCCGGCCCATCCCGCGTCTCGGCGCCCTCGGTGCGACAGGGTCGCACCCTACGACGCCCGGTGCGGGTGGCATCCCTGGCGCTCTGCCTGGCCGTCGGGATCGTCGCGACCCTGGCCGCCCAGGAGGACCCCGGGCGGCCGGTCTACTCCCGGGCCCTGGACCTGCCGGTGGCCTCCGACGCCCTGGCCTCCTCCGACGCGGTCCACGCCGACCTCCACACCGGGGAGGTCTTCGTCTGCGACGCCCGGAGGAACCGGATCGTGATCTTCGACGCCGAGGGCGCCTTCCGGTACCAGATCCCCGGGGGCGACGCCTTCGCCTACCCCCGGGACGTGGCGGTGGATCCGGAGGGCTACCTGGTGGTCCTGGCGGACCGCCGGCGCGGCCCGGCCGTGGTGGAGCTGGACTTCGACGGGCTGTTCCTGGGGGAGGTGGAGCTCTCCCGGCTGCCGGAGGGCAGCGCGCCGCCGAACCTGATCTCCCTGGCCCTCTCTCCGGCGGGGGACCGGATCTACCTGGTGGACGCGGAGAACCTGCGCCTGTGGATCGCCGGCCGCGACGGGGCGGTGCTGGGATCCGTCGACCTGGGGAAGGACCTCACGGGCGAGGCCGAGCGCCGGGACCGGTTCCTGGGCCGGGTGGACGTCTACGGCGAGCGGGTCGTGGTGGCGATGCCCTCGGAGGGCCAGGTCTGGATCTACGCCCTGGACGGGGAGCTCCGGGGCCGCCTCGGCACTCCGGGGGGCTCCCGCTGCCACCTGGCGGCCCCCAACGCGGCGGCGCTCACCGCCTCCGGACACGCCGTGGTCCTGGACCAGCAGAAGATGCTGCTCACCACCTGGGCCCTGTCGGGTAACCGCTGCCTGGGGGAGCACTACGGCATCGGCGCCGCCCCCGGCTTCCTCTACTTCCCCCACGACCTGGCCCTGGACGCCCGGGGCCGGCTCTACGTGGCCCAGGGCTTCGAGGGGCGGGTGCAGGTCTACGAGGGGCTGGAGCCGCCCGAGCCGCCGCCGGAGGCCCGGTCGGCCAGGCTCGCCGCGGAGTAGCGGAAGGCCAGGAGCATCCCGAGGAGGAGCAGGACCAGGAGCGCCAGGGGGATGGCGCCGTCCACCAGGTCCCGGCTGCCCCAGACGGCGGGGTCGGCGCCCGGAGCCGTCCGGACGGTGTCCCGGTAGATCTGGGCCGCCCACACCCAGCCGGCGTGGAGCCCCATGGGGGCCAGCAGCGTCCGGTGGCGCAGGAAGAGCAGGCAGAGGACGGTTCCGGCGAGGAAGAGGGCGAAGAGCACCGGTCCCTCCGCGGTCCGGAAGGTCCCGGTGACGCTCCGCCACGCCACGGCGAACCCGCTCCACCAGGGGACCGGGCCGTCCGCCGGCCAGGCGTCGCTCGGCACCCGCTGGAAGTGGAGGAGGGCGAAGATCGCCGCCGCCACCGGCACCGAGCCCCAGGCGGGGAGCGCCCGGTCGGCGAGCTGGAAGACCACCCCCCGGAAGACCAGCTCCTCGAAGAAGGCGATGAGGGCGGCGGAGACGAGCCCCAGGAGGACGATCCCCAGGAGCGTACCGGCGCGGGCCGGCGGAGCGAGGGCGACGGTTCCGGAGAGGAGCTGGCCGGCGGCGATCCCCGCCACCATGACGAAGCCGGCGGCGAGCCAGACCGACGCCAGGCGCCGGGCCTCCGCCCCGCCGGTCAGGCCCAGGGCCCGGCGGCTCGCGAGCCCGGTCGCCCGGCAGAGCCAGGGCAGTGCGGCGAGGACGAGGAGCCAGCGGATCCGGTCGAAGTGCCGGGGCGGGGCCTTGTCCGCCAGGTAGGAGGCCAGCTCCCCGCCGCCGGCGGCGTCCCAGGCCTGGAACGCCCAGTAGACCGGCGGGGTGAGCGCCGCGGCGCCGAGCATCGCCGCGACGTAGACGGCCAGGAGCAGCCAGAGGCCCCGGCCGGGGGAGCGGGCCCCGGAGGGCGGTCTCCCGCTCGGGGGTCTCGATGTCGGTCGGTCGGCAGCGTCGCGCACGGCTTCACTCCCGGGCACGGGGGGCTGGGCTCATCGTACCCCGAGCCCCGCTGCCGCCGTCGCCGGCCTCGCGCGGGATCTCCGGCTGCCGCTCCCAGAGGGTCCAGTCGCGCCACTGCCCGCTCGGACGGTAGAGCTCCTCCACCCGGCGGGCGACCTCCTCCGCCTGACTCCCGAGGCTCCGGGCGAGGACGTGCCGGCCGACGAACCCGCCGGCCCCGGTGACGAGCACCGGAGTGCCCGGGGCCAGGGGCGGCGGGGTCACGCCTCGGCCCTCCGGCCGTCTCCTCTCCGGTCCAGGGCGTCCAGGAGGGCGCGCCGGTCGGCCTCCTCCTCGCGGGCCGGCCGGGCCAGGAGGTCCCGCCACAGCTCCCGGATCCTCCGGACCTCGGTGCGCATGTCCCGCTCCGCAACGTCCCGCTTGAACGAGCGCCGGAGGAAGCTGAAGTGGCACTCCAGCCGGGCCATCTCCGCCAGCAGGAGCCGGCAGGGGATCGGGTGGCCGCCGTCGACCACCGTCACGCCTGCGAACCCGAACCGGTGGCCGGCGAAGGTGCGCCGAAGCCCTGCCACCGTGCCGTCGGCCACGGCGTCGAAGAGGCTCGCCGAGCCCCGGCTGATCGCCAGGTCGTTGAGGCCCACGTAGACCCGGTCCAGGGGCAGCCGGGCGAGCTCGGGAGCCGCTTCCAGGCCCGTCGCCGTCTCCACCAGGATGCCCACCCGGCAGCGGCTCCCGGCCCAGGTCATGACGGACTCCACCTCGCCCGGGCGCTCCGCCATGGGGAGGAGCAGGTGGGTGGCCCCGGCCCGGACGGCGGTCTCCGTCTCCTCCCGGGTCCACGGACCGAAGCGGTTGAGGCGGCAGTAGCGCCGGGGAGAGCCGAGCTCCCGCAGCCGCTCCAGGTCCTCGGGCGTGTCGCGGTTGATCTCCGCGTCGGCGCCCCGCTGGCGCTGCTCCTTGTCGCGCCACTCCCAGTCCACGATGAACGAGCCGATGCCGGCCGCGAGGGCCCGGACGACCTCCTCGCGCCGGGTGGCGAAGAGGACCAGCTCGAGCCCCGGCGGGCCGGGAGGGCCTTCAGCCATGGGCGTGGTGCTCTTCGGCGCGGCGGGGCACGCAGGGGCTCCGGTCGGGGAAAACCCTCGGGGGTCAATGCACGCGGGCCGGTGTGGGGCCCAGCTGGGGCTCCTCGCCGTCGTAGGCGTGGACGAGGACGAAGAAGTACGCGACCATCCGGTCCGCCTCTCCCTCGCTCACCAGCTCGAAGACGAACTCGTCCTCCCGGTCGCTGGCCCCGTCCTGGACGTAGGTCACCTGCTCCGGTTCCACCAGGAGCTCGCCCATCAGGCGCTTGCCCCGGATCACCTGGACCAGCAGGGTCTGGGTGCCCTCGGCGGCGAAGTGCCAGTGCAGGTCCTCGTCGTCGTAGAGGACCGCCTCCGGCGTGCCGGCCCGGAGGATGCAGTTCGGGTGGGCCACCAGCCAGGCCCAGAAGGTCTCGAAGGGGAGGGTCAGGGGCTCGTCCATGGTGCACTTCCGGTCGCCGAGGAAGACCGGCGCCGGGCGAAGGTTACCGCACCGAATCGCCCGCGGTACCGTGTGCTACGGTCTGTCGGTTCATCACTCACTCACCCTAGAGCTTCGAGGACCTTGAGCGCCGAGCCCCGCTCCACCGATACTTCCACCGACCCCGCGTCGGGTCCTCCGTCCGGAGAGTGGCCTGCCGAGTCCGACTCCGGTCCGGCCCTGGAGACCCAGGGGCTGGTCCGCACTTTCGGCGACTTCACCGCCGTGGACGGGATCGACCTCCAGGTGCCCCCGGGGAGCTTCTACGGCTTCCTGGGTCCCAACGGGGCCGGCAAGTCCACGACCATCAAGTGCCTGACCGGGTTGCTCCGGCCGAGCGCCGGGGCGATCCGGATCCTGGGTCTGGACCCCCTGGCGCAGCCCGTGGCCGTCAAGCGCCGGGTGGGGGTGGTCCCGGAGGACCTGGCCCTCTTCGAGCGCCTGACCGGAGCCGAGAACCTGGCCTTCGTGGGCCGGGTCCACGGGCTGGAGGACCGCCTCGCAGAGGAGCGCTCCCGGGAGCTCTTGGAGCTCCTGGGCCTGTCGGACGACGGGGGCACGCTGGTCGCCGACTACTCCCACGGCATGAAGAAGAAGCTCTCCCTGGCCCTGGCCTTCCTGTCTGCGCCTCGGCTGCTCTTCCTGGACGAGCCCTTCGAGGGGATCGACGCCGTCTCCTCTCGGCAGGTCAAGCGCCTGCTCCAGGACTTCGCCGGCCGGGGCGGTACGGTCTTCCTGACGTCCCACGTGCTGGAGATCGTCGAGCGGCTGGCGGACCACGTGGGGATCATCCACCGCGGGCGCTTGGTGGCCCAGGGGCCCATCGAGGACCTGCGGAGCGACGCCGTGGAGGGGTCGAGTCTGGAGGAGATCTTCCTCGCCCTGGTGGGGGCCGGCGACCGGCCGGAGGGGTCCCTGGAGTGGCTCGGAGGGTGACCCCGCGGACCGGAGGAGGCGCCGGGCCCGCCGCCCTGCTCCGGGCCTTCCTCTGGCTGCGCTGGAGGACTCTGGCCAACAGCCTGGCCTCGCGACGCCGCGAGACGTCCCGGGCCCTGGGCGCGTGGGCGGAGGTCCTGGGGCGGGGGCTCCTCTGGGTGACCGCCGGGAGCGCCGCCCTGGGGCTGTCCGCCGGCGCCCTGGTGGTTCCCTGGGCCCTGGCGCCGGAGCGGGACCTGGCCGCCCGGGCCGCGGTGCTCCTGGTCCTGCGGGTCGGCCTGGGGTTCTTCACCGTGCTCGTCCTGGTGGTCCCCGCCTTCCAGGGCTTCGCCGAAGGCTCCTTCGGGCGCACGCGGCTGCTGCTCCTACCGGTGCCGCGGCGCCTGCTCCACGCCGCGGAGGTGGGGTCCCACCTGGCGGACCCGTGGATCCTCATGATCGTGGCGCCCTTGGCGGCGGTGGCGGTGGGCGCGCTGCCGGTGGCGACCGTGGCCGTGCCGGTCGTGGTGGTGGCCGGAGTGCTCTTCGTGGTGGCGGTGGCGAGCCTGTCCACCTGCGTCTCGTTCGGGGTCGAGCTCCTGCTCCGCGACCGGCGCCGGGCCGAAGCGGCAGCCGGGGTGCTCATGGTCCTCTGGCTGGTGGGGGTGATGGTCCCGGGGCTGCTGGACGGCGCCGGCGAGGTCCCCGACGAGGGGCCGGCAGGGATGGAGGCGCCGTCCGGGGCGGAAATCCCGGCCGAGGAGGGGACCTTTGGGGAGCCGGCTCCGGGCGGCGTGGAGGGATCGAGCCAGGAGGGCGCGGCTGGAAGCCCCTATCCAGAGCCCATCCAGGAGCTGGACGCTCTCGCACGCTTCCCGCTCTGGCTCCAGGTGCTCCCGTCGGAGGCCTACACCCGCGTCCTCGCCCTCTCGGCGGCGGGGCGGCCCTGGGCGGCCCTCCTGCCGACGGCGATCCTGGGGTTCGTGGCGTGGTGTGTGGTGGGATTCTCCCGGCTGCTCTGGCGCCCTCTGCTGGCCTCACCGGATGTCTCCGCGACGCGCGTCGGCTCCGGAGCGTTCCCGCGGCCCATGAGGCTGCCGGCCCTGGCCCCGGCCGCGTCGGCGGTGGGGTGGGCCCATCTGCGGGGCGTGCTCCGGACCGTGGCGGGCCGGCTGGCCCTGGTGCTGGCGCCGGTGATGACCCTGCTGCTCGTGTTCTTCGTCCGGACCGAGCTGTCCGGCGCCGGGGACGGCTCCGCGGAGGGGTTCGTGGCGCGGGTGGCAGCCCTGCCCTCGGGGGTGGCGGGCGCGTTGCTGGCGTTCGCCGCGTCGCTCTTGTGCATCCTCGGGCTCCAGGCCGTCCTGCTCAACCAGTTCGCCGTGGACGGAGCGGGCTGGACGCTGTCGGTCGTCTTGCCCGTGGGGCCCTGGGAGCACGTCCTGGGCAGGGCCGCCGCGGGAGGCGTGCTGGTCTTCGCCCAGGTGCTCCTGGCCACGGGGGTGGTGGTCTCGTTCCAGCCGGCGGCCCTCGCCTTCTGGCCGGCGGTAATTCTGGGGGCGGCCTCCGCCTACGCCCTCCTGGCGCCGGCCAACGCCTGGCTCTCCATGCTCCTGCCCAAGGCGGCGGACCTGAGCCGGCTCGGCAAGCGGGCCCAGCCGAACCAGGTCGCCGCCCTCGCGGGGATGTTCGCCACACCCCTGGCGGGTCTGCCGGCCCTCGCCGTGGGCGCCGGCACCCTCCTCGCCACCGGCAGCGCCGCCGCCGTGACCCTGGCCGAGGCCGCCTGGGCCGGCGTCGCCCTCTGCGTCGGATTTCTGCTCCTCCGCCTGGCGGCCCGCACGCTACCGGCCCGCCAGGAGTCGATCGTCCTGGCGCTGGAGGAGGGGGCGTGATCGGGAGCGCCGAGGACCCGGTCCGGCGCAGCGCCTCGACCCTCCGTGGGAGCAGGAGCTCTACGCCGTGGCGCGGAGCTCTTCGCGGGTGACCTGGTGGCCGTGGGCGGTGGCCTTGCCGTTCTCCAGGAGCGACTTCAGGCGCAGCAGGTCGTCGTCCATGGCGTGCTTCGGGTCGCAGCCGAAGATCCGCGCCACGGCGTGTCCCAGGGCCCCCGCCGGGGGTGTGTAGCCCATCTGGACGTGGACCCGGGTCCCGCCGTCGTGGCCTTCGAAGTGGACGTGACCGTGGTTGCGGATCCGTGAGCCGGCCGTGCTGCGCCAGGCCACGCGGCGGTTCGGCTCGCGCTCGGTGACCTCCGCCTCCCAGGCGGCCGGAAGGCCGGCCGGTCCCTCGGCCACCCACCGGTAGCGGTCGTTCCCCCGGGGCTCTACGGAGCGGAGGTGGTCCATGAACCGCGGGAACATCTCGGGATGGGACCAGAGCTCGTAGACCTCCTCCACCGGGGCTTCCACGGTGATCGTCTTCTGCACCCGCACGGCGTCGTGCTCCTCGGAGAGACCGGCGAGGTCGCGGAGACTCCGGTTGGTGAGGCTCCGGGCGAGGGCGGTGGCACCGGCGCTCATCAGGAGCGAGCCGGTCACGCCCCGGCGGGCGGCCCCGGCGGCCGCCATGCCGCCACCGGCGGCCCCGACCAGGAGCCGGGTGGCCGGAGACCAGGTCTCCTGCAGGATGTCCGGACGGACCTCAGGCCGCCTGCCCGCTTGTTGCAGACCGGGAACCTCACCGGCGTGCTGGTGCGGCTCCAGGTGGTTCTCGACCTCGTGGACGCCGGGGATCCGGTGGACCGCGGCCACGACGTCCTCCATCTCGTCGGCGAGGATCGGGCCCCTGAGGACGAGCCGGCCCTGCTGCGCCGAGACGTGGATCGCACCGGGGTGGGACGACCAGCGGCCGAGCTCCGTGTGGGCCCGCTCTTCGAGCTTGCGGTCGGCCGGGGGACTGGCGCCCATCCACCGGCGGGCGTGGCTGCCGGCGGTGGCGGTCATGCCGCGGGTGCGGTTGGAGATGTCCCGGGCGGCCTTGCCGCCGAACTCGCGGCTCTCGCGGCTCCAGTGGGCGGCCTGATCGCGGACGTGTGCCCTGCGGCGGCGCCCGGCGGAGGGGTCGAGGAAGTACATTCCGGCGGCTCCCAGACCGATGGCGCCGATCCATCGCTTCGTTGGTTCCATGGTGCCTCCTGTGGCGTCGAAGGGGGTTCGCGCTCTCGAAGCTCTCTGCGCTTCGTAAATGCAAGCGTCGTTCCCGTCAGGAGGGCCGGGTGGGGCCGTCCGGAGCGCTTCTGCGCGGCCCGGGCCGCTCCTGCTCTACGCCCGGGGCGGCGGCGGCCCGGCCGGCCGGCCGGTCCCCGCCGGCCCTCGTACGGCTGATCGAGTCCTTCTGGCGGCTCAAGCTCCTGGTGTAACAAACCGCGCGCCGGCTCCGTACCTGGGACCGGTATGGCCGATCACCCCTCCGGCGCGTGGACTCCGTCTCCGCGGCTTCCTCTCCCGCGCGCCGGAGGGGGTCGGTTCGAACCGGCCGGGCGGACGCTGCCCCCCGGCACCGCTCCCGGGAGGCGTCCATGAACCCGTCCTTCGCCGGCGACCTGCGGCAGGCTCTGCGCTCCCTGGGCCGGAGCCGCGGCCTCGCCGCTCTCGTGGTCCTCACCCTGGCCCTGGGAATCGGGGCCAACACGGCGATCTTCAGCGTGCTCCACGCCGTGCTGCTGCGCCCCCTGCCCTACCCGGAGGCGGAGCGCCTGGTGCACGTCTGGAATACATACCCGAAGGGGAACCTGCCCCGGGCGTCGGTCTCGGTGCCGGATTACTTCGACCGGCGGGAAGGGGTCGACGCCTTCGAGGAGAGCGCCCTCTGTTTCCACGAGAGCTTGAACCTCGCCCCGCAGGGGGCCGCCGGGGGGCAGCCGGAGCGGGTGATCGCGCTCCGGGCGACGGCGAGCCTGTTCCCGCTGCTCCGGGCCGAGGCCGCCCGGGGGAGGGTGTTCACCGAGGACGAGGACCGGCCCGGGAGCGAGCGGGTGGTGGTGCTCTCCCACGGGCTGTGGCGGCGGTCGTTCGGCGGCGACCCCGGGATCGTGGGCCGCGACGTCCGCCTGGACGGTGAGCGCCATCGGGTGCTGGGGGTGATGCCCGAGGGCTTCGCCTTCCCGAATCGTCACGTGGGCCTGTGGAAGCCCTTCGCCCCGACGCCGGAGCAGCGCTCCGACGACTCCCGGGGACGGGAGTTCTCGGCCATGATCGCCCGTCTCGCCCCGGGGGCGCCGCCGGCGGTGATGCGCGAGCGGGCCCAGGGGCAGATCGACGCCATCCACGAGCGCAACAAGGAGCGCTTCCCCGAGGCCCGGAGCTTCTGGGAGTCGAGCGGCTTCGGCGGGATCGTGGTCGACCTGCGGGAGGAGCGCTTCGGTGAGCTCCGGCCGACGCTCCTCCTGCTCCAGGGCGTGGTGGGGCTGGTCCTGCTGATCGCGTGCTTCAACGTGGCGAACCTGCTCCTGGCGCGGCTCTCGGTCCGGCACAAGGAGCTCGCCGTGCGGACGGCCCTGGGGGCCGGGCCGGGGCGGCTGGCCCGGTTGCTCCTGGCGGAGAGCCTGGTCCTGGCCGGGGGCGGCGGGCTGGCCGGGGTGGTCCTGGGGGTGGGCGGGGTCCGGCTCCTGGGCGCGCTCGGTCTGGACCCGGCGGGCGGCGGCGTGGAGGTGGGCCTGGACGGGGCGGTGCTGGCCTTCACCGCGGCCCTGTCCCTGGTGACGGGGCTGGTTTTCGGGCTGTTCCCGGTCCTCTCGGCGCTGCGGAGCGACCCGTCCGCGGCCCTCAAGGAGGAGGGGCGCGGCTCCGGGGCGGGGCGGCGGGCGGCCCGGGTGCGCAAGTCCCTGGTCGTGGCCGAGACGGCCCTGGCCCTGGTGCTGCTGGTGGGGGCGGGGCTCCTGGTGCGCACCCTGGCCAACCTGGCCTCGGAGGATCCGGGGTTCACGCCCGACAGCGTCCTCCTGGCCCAGGTCGACCTGCCGGAGAGCCGGTACGGCGAAGCCCGCGAGAGCGCGGCCTTCTTCGACCGCGCGCTCACCCGGATCCGGGCCCTGCCCGGCGTGGAGGCGGCAGGGGCCGTCTCCTCCGCGCCGTTCTCCCGCAGCTCGTCGTCCGGCTCCTACTCCATCGAGGGCTACACGCCGGCGGAGGGGGAGTCGGCGCCCCACGCCCGGGTGCGGACCGTCGACGAGGGCTACTTCGGGGCCCTGGACATCGCGCTCCTGGCCGGCAGGGGCTTCGGTCCCCGGGAGACGGGGGAGGCGCCGGTCGTGGCGGTGGTGGACCGGCTCCTGGTGGAGAAGTACTTCCAGGGGCGGGACCCGCTGGAGGGGCGGCTCCGCCGGGGCGGCGAGGACAGCCCGTGGATCCCCATCGTCGGCGTGGTGGAGACGGTCAAGGACGCCGACCTGGACGAGCCCGCCACGAAGGAGACGATCTACGTCCACTACCGCCAGGTCCCGGCCACCGGGATGACCTTCGCCGTGCGCACGGCCGGGGACCCGGAGGCTCTGGCGGAGCCCCTGCGCCGGGCGGTCCTGGAGGTGGACCCGGAGCAGCCGGTCCACGGGGTGACCACCATGGAGAGCCAGATCGCCGAGAGCCTCGCCGACCGGCGGATCTCCATGGTCCTGCTGGTGGCCTTCGGCGCCCTGGCGGTGGTCCTGGCGGCGGTGGGGGTCTACGGCGTCCTGGCCTTCTCCGTGGAGCAGCGGCGCCGGGAGATCGGCACCCGCATGGCGCTGGGGGCGGGTCCGGGGGAGGTCTTGCGGCTGGTCATGGGGCAGGGCGCGGGCCTCACGGCCGTGGGGGTCGCCCTGGGCCTGGCCGGGGCGCTGGGGCTCGGCCGGTTCGCCTCCTCGCTCCTGTTCGGCGTGGCGCCCTGGGACCCGCCGACCTATGTCGCGGGCACCGTGGGCCTCCTCGCCGTGGCGCTCTTCGCCTGCTTCCGCCCCGCGCGCCGGGCGGCGGCGGTCCTGCCGGTGGAGGCCCTCCGGGATTCGTAGGGTGCGCCTCGGCGCACCGTCGGCGCCCGGTTCCGGTGCGCCGAGGCGCACCCTACGGTGGTCTTGAAACCTTCCGGGGGCGCCCTGCGTCGGGATGGGCGAGACAGAGGAGAGCCCCTATGAGCACCACGCCCGCCCGAGAGCACCGCTTCCACCCGGAGATCCTGCTCCGAGACCTCCGCCACGCCGTCCGTGCGCTGGCCCGGAGCCGCGGGTACTCGGCGACGGTCCTGGCGACCTTGGCCCTCTGCCTGGGGGTGACGGTCGCGGCCTGGACCGTTTTCGACTCCGTCGTCCTCGATCCCCTGCCGCTCCACGAGCCGGACCGGCTGGTGAAGGTCGACAACGCCTACCCCGGAGCCGGAGTGGAGCGGGCCTCCAACGGGGTGCCGGACTACTACGACCGCAAGCGGGACGTGCCGGCCTTGGGGGAGCTGGCGATCTTCCGCACCCGGGGAGCCACCCTCCTCCACGGCGACGTGCCGGAGCGGGTCTCCTCCATGGTGGCCACGCCGTCGCTGTTCGGCGTGCTGGAGGTGACGGCCCACCGCGGGCGGCTCTTCACCGGGGAGGACGGCGAAGCCGGCAACGAGGAGAAGGTGGTCCTCTCCCACGGCCTGTGGCAGCGCCTCTTCGGCGGCGGCGAGTCGGCCCTGGGGCGGGATCTCCGGCTGGACGGCACGCCCCACCGGATCGTGGGCGTCGCCCCGCCGGGGTTCCGGGTGCCGCCGTACGAGGCCGACCTCTGGGTGCCGGCGGCCTTCACGGCGGAGGACCGCTCCGACGAGCGCCGGCACTCCAACTCCTGGCAGATGGTGGGGCGCCTCGCCCCGGGCTCGTCCCTGGCCCAGGCGCAAGCCCAGGTCGACGCCCTCAACGAGCGCAACCTGGAGCGCTTTCCGGAGCTCGCCCCGCTGCTCGAGGACGCCCGGTTCCACACCGTGGTCAACCCGTACCAGGAGGAGCTGGTCCGGGACATCCGGCCCCGGCTGGCCCTGCTCCTGGGGGGCGCCCTCTTCGTGCTCCTCATCGGGGTCGTGAACGTGGCCAACCTGGTCCTGATCCGCTCGAGCGCCAAGCGGCGCGAGCTCGCCACCCGCTCGGCCCTGGGGGCGGGGCGCGGTCGCCTGGCCGGACAGCTGGTCCTGGAGAGCGTCCTCCTGGCCCTGGCGGGGGGCGCCCTCGGCGTCCTGGTGGGGTTCTGGGGGCTGGAGCTCCTGAGCGCCCTGGGGGCCGACGAGATCCCCCGGGGCGCGGAGATCGCCCTGGACGTTCAGGCGGCCGCCGTGGCCGGCGCCGCCGCCCTCCTGATCGGCGCGATCCTGGGCCTGATCCCGGTGTTCCAGGTCTTCCGGGAGGACCTGTCGACCATCTTCCGGGAGGAGGGCCGTACAGGGAGTGCGGGTCGGGGGGCGGTCCTGGTGCGCCACGGCCTGGTGGCCGCCCAGGTGGCCTTCGCCTGCGTCCTCCTGACGGGGTCCGGACTGCTCCTGGCGAGCTTCAGCCGTCTGGTGGCGGTCGATCCGGGGTTTGCGCCGGAAGGGGTGCTGACGGCGGACGTCTCCCTGCCGGAGGTCCGGTACCCGGACGAGGCGGCCCGGAGGGCCTTCGCCGGCCGCTGGCTCGAGCGGGTCCGGGCACTGCCCGGAGTCGAGGCGGCGGGGCTGACCGACAGCATCCCCTTCGGCGGCAACACGAGCTCCAGCGTGATCACGGTGGAGGGCTACACCCTGAAGCCCGGCGAGTCGGTCCGCTCGCCGTTCCGGCGGGTCGTCTCCCCCGGCTACTTCGAGGCCCTGGACGTCGAGCTCCTCCGGGGCCGAGACTTCGACTCCCGGGACACCGCCGACTCGCAGCAGGTGGTGATCGTCGACGAGTGGCTCGCGGAGAAGTACTGGCCCGGGCGCGACCCCATCGGCGGGCGGCTCTTCATGGGCGTGCCGGAGCTCTTCGAGGAGGGTGCCGAGATCGAGTGGAAGACGGTGATCGGGGTGGTGGAGGAGATCCGGGTCACCGACCTGGCCGGCGAAAGCGTCCAGGGCGCGTACTACTTCCCCTACAGCCAGGAGCCCGGCGGCTACATGACCCTGGCGGCGGCGACCTCCACCGGGAACCCGGAGGCGGTGGCGCCGGCGCTCCGGAACGTCCTGCGGGACCTAGACCCCGAGCTTCCCCTCTACGGCGTCGAGCCGCTGGCGGCCTCCATCGACGAGGCGCTGGTGGAGATCCGGTTGCCCATGGTGCTCGCCGCGGTCTTCGCCGGCCTGGCGCTGTTCCTGGCGGCGGTGGGCATCTATGGTGCCCTGGCCTACGCCGTGGTCCAGCGCACCCGGGAGGTGGGGGTGCGCCTGGCCCTGGGCTCCACGCCGTCGGAGATCTTCCGCCTGGTCCTCCGGCAGGGGCTGACGATCCTCGGCGCAGGCCTCGTGACGGGGCTCGCGGGCGCCCTCGGGCTCGCCCGGGCCCTGGAGGGGTTGCTCTACGGGGTGGGGGCCTTCGACCCCGGGGTGCTGTCGGCGGTGGCGGGGCTGCTTGCGGTGGTCGTGGTGGCGGCCAGCCTGGTCCCGGCTCGCCGGGCCACCCGGGTGGACCCGGTGGTGGCCCTGGCGGCGGACTAGCCGTAGGGTGACTCCATCGCGCGAGCTCACGCGCGCGGGGGAAGCGTGTAAGGGCGGAGCTCGTCTCCCTGAAGCGTGTGAGCATGTAGGGGCGGAGCTTGCCTCCGCCCGAGCTCCATCGACGACCGCGCCGTTCCGCACCACGGGAGGAGGCAAGCTCCTCCCCTACACGCGTGGAGGGTGGCTCCGCAGGCCGCGCGACGAGTTTCGAGTCAGTCCGGGAACGCTTCAGTGAACCTCGCGCGCTGCTCCGGGGTCCCGATGACCAGCACCCTCCCGTGCGCGGGCAGCGGCCGGTCCGGGCCGGGGCTGGTGGTGACGTCCCCGTCGGCTTCCAGGGCGAGGACGTTGAGGCCCGTGCGCTGGCCCACGCCGGCTTCGGCCAGGGAGCGGCCGGCGAGGGAGGGGGGTACCGCCAGGGAGAAGACCTCCACGCCCTCCCCGAGGATCACCAGCTCGCGACCGGTGATCAGGGAATAGACAGTTTCCACGCCCAGCGTGGCGTAGCTCAGGGCGAAGTCGGCCCCGGCCCGGTGGATCGCCTCCACGTTGCGCTCGTGCGTCACGCGGCTCACGATGCGCAGCTCCGGGTTCAGGCGCCGGCAGTAGACCGTCAGGTAGATGTTGACGGCGTCGTCGTTGGTGGTGAGGAGGACCGAGGGCGCCTCCGGGAGGCCGGCGCGCATCAGGACCTCCCGGTCCGCGGCGTCCCCGAGGAAGAGCCGGTCCGGCACCTCCTCCAGGCGCTCCCGAAGGGCGGGATCCTTCTCCACCAGGTGGACCGCCATGCCCTTGGCCCGCAGGGCCCGCGTCGCGGCCACGCCCACCTTGCCGCCGCCGATCACCAGCACCGGGTTGTAGTTGGTGTCGTAGATCACCAGCAGGGTGTCCAGCTCGGCGATCTGCTCCGGCGTGCCCACCACCACCGGGACGCTGGCGTCGCTCAGCACCAGGTCCGGCGAGGCCGGGAGCAGCCGCCCCCGCTCCCACACACCCACCACGTTGACCCCCAGGGTTGGCCGCAGGCGGGTGTCCCGCAGGGACCGCCCCGCCAGGGGTGTTCCGTGGACCGGGAACTCGGCGATCTGGAGCCCCTGGAGGGAGCCGACGACGTGGGCCGCCGCGTGGCCCGCGTTGACCCGGCCGGCGAGGTGCTCGCCCAGGCGGTGCTTGAGGGGCGCCACGTGGGCCGCCCCGGCGAGCTCCAGGAGGTCGACGGAGTCGGCGTCTTCGGCCGTGGCGATCACCGGGACCGACTCCGTGAGCTCGCGGACGGTCAGGGTCACGTTCGTGTTCGCCGGGTCGTCGCTGCTGGCGAAGACGGCCCGGGCCCGCTCGACCCGCACGGCGCGGTAGGTCTCCAGGGCCTCCGGGTGGCCGGTGACCACGTGCAGGCCGTCGTCCAGGAGCTGGGCGGCCCGGGTGCGGTCGGGCTCCAGCAGCACGTAAGGGATGCCCGCCGCCTCGAGCTTGCGGATCAGCCCGCGGCTCACCTCGTCCAAACGCGTGAGGATGACGTGGCCGGAGACGTCCGGTGGCAGGCGCCGGGGAGCCCGGACGCGGATCTGGGCCTCCAGCCAGGGCGCGTAGAAGAAGCGGATGAAGGCGAAGGGAAGCACGATGAGGAGCAGGACGATCCCCGACAGGAGCACGACGACGCTGAACAGCCGCCCCGGATCGCTCTCGAAGGTGATGTCGCCGAACCCCAGGGTGCTCATCACGGTGAGGGTCCAGTAGAGCCCGGTGATCCAGGAATGCCTCTCCCCCTCGGCCTCCAGCATGATTACGTGGAAGAGGACCGAGTAGAGGATGACGACGAAGGTCAGGAACAGGAGGTACTTCCCCAGCGCCCGGAGGTTCTGCCGGGTCTGGCGCTGGGTGAGCAGGTAGGCGAGCTGGCTGGGGAGGAACTTCACGGCGGTGCACCTGGGAGCGGAAAATCGTACCAGGGCGCTCGCCTGCCGCCCGCGGCCGGTGATCGTGCGTGAAGGGCGGAGCTGGTCTCCGCCCTCGGGCGGGCCGTGCCGGTAGAGTCGGCCCCGTGTTCCGGGTCGAGACCCTCCACGCCGGCCAGGGAGCCGTGACCCGCATCCGGATGGGCCGGACCGTCCTGGGCCGCACTCTCCACGAGGTCTCCGCCTACCGGATCGGCGACCTCCTGGTGGACAGCGGACCGCCTCCCACCGCGAGCCGCCTGGTGGAGTGGTGCCGCACGGCCCGGGAGTACGATCCCGTGTGCCGCGTGGTCCTGAGCCACCACCACGAAGACCACTCCGGCGGCGCGGCGGCCCTGGGAACGGAGCTGGGTCTCCCCGTCCAGGCGCCGGAGAGCGCCGTCCCGATCCTGGCCGAGGGCCTCCGGATGCCCCTGTACCGGCGCCTCGTCTGGGGCCGCCCCCGGCGGTTCCGGGCCGAGCCCCTGGAAGAGACGGAGGAGCTCGTGGCCCGCACCTCGGCCGGCGAGCTCCGGTTCCGGGTGATCCGTACGCCGGGCCACGCCTTCACCCACGTCTGCCTGTGGGAGGCCTCCCGCCGCTGGCTGGTGTCCGGCGACCTCTACGTCCATCCCCGGGTGCGCTACCTCCGCCGGGTCGAGGACGTCTGGGCCCACCTGGAGTCGCTGCGACGGGTGCTGGCCCTGGGGCCGGAGGTCCTGATCTGCGGCCACGCGGGCCTCGTGGAGGACGCCCGGGGAGCCCTGGAGGCGAAGATCGCCTGGTGGGAGGGCCTCGCCGGCGAGGCCCGCCGCTTGCGGGAGCGGGGCTGGCCGGTGCGCAAGATCACCCGGCGCCTGCTGGGCCGCGAAGGCCCCCTCCACTACCTCAGCTTCGGCGACTTCTCGAAGGCGAACCTGGTTCGGAGCCTCCTGCGAGAGGACACCCAGCCGCGTCCGGAAGCGGCTCCGTCCTGATCGACCACGTTCGGGAATCGTCGCCCGGCCCGCTTCCACGCAGAATCCCTGCGCCACACGATGAGTCTCCGCCGTGGTTCATCAGCCCGGCGTCCGTTCGCGGAACCGCCCGAGCCCCCAGAGCCACAGGGCGCCCAGGCCGAGGAGGAGGACCAGGATCCCCACCAGCGCTCCCAGGACCGGGACCAGGCCGGCGAGGACCAGGACCTG
>JBKHJP010000205.1:0-7713 GCA_046538065.1 Thermoanaerobaculia bacterium
GGTGCAGGGTGTCTGTGTCCTGGCGCAGGAGGTCGCGAACCGACATGCCGGCCAGCACGGCCTCTTCCAGCCGGAGGTTCAGGTCCACCCCCTTGCGTTGGAGGGCTTCGGTGTAGATCGAGTACGGGTAGAGCTTCCGGGAGACGACGCTCGAAATGATGGAGGCCACCATGAGGGGGAGGATCAGGTCGTAGTTCCCGGTGAACTCGAAGAGGATCAGGATGGCGCTGATCGGCGCGTGGCTGGTGCCCGCGACGATCGCGGCCATCCCCACGGCGGCATAGGCGGGGTACTCGGAGGTCAGCTCGGGCCACGTATCGTGGACCACCGACCCGAACGCGGCGCCCACCAGGGCCCCGAAGAAGAGCGACGGCGTGAACTTCCCCCCCACCCCGCCGCTGCCGTCGGTCAGGGCGACGGCGCCGATCTTGATGCCCGCGATCAGCAGGAGGAACGTCGGGAAGGCGAGCCCTGCGGGGACCCAGGGCAGGCCCGGCAGCTCCTCCAGGAGCAGGGCGTTCGTGCTCGCCTGGCCCCCTTCCAGCACGTACGGCACGTAGAACGCCACCACCCCGAACAGCGCCATGCCCGGCACCGGGCGGACCCAGGCCGGAAGCGGCGCCCCCTGGAGGGCCCGGGACAGCTTCCGCACGCCCAGGACGAACGCGATGGAGGCCAGGGCACCGACGATTCCCAGCCCGGCGTAGGCCAGGATCTCCCACCGGCTCTCGAGCTGGTACCCGGGCACTCCGAACCGGTGGACGTCCCCTTCGAAGGCCCGGGCGATCAGGGTCGAGATCACCGAGGAGGCGACGATGGGCCCGAAGATCTGGAGGGCGAAGTTGCCCAGCACCACCTCCATGGCGAAGAGCGCTCCGCCGATGGGGATGTTGTAGGCGGCGGCCAGGCCCGCGGCGGCGCCGCAGCCCACCAGGATCTTGACCCGGTGGGGCGGCAGGCGGAAGCGGCTCCCCAGGTGCGACGAGAGCATCGCGCCCAGGCGGATCATGGGCCCCTCGCGGCCCAGGGAGCCGCCGCTGCCCACCGTGGCGATGGCCGCCAGGGAGCCGACCACGATGGGCCGCACCGGGATCCGCCCGCCGCGCAGGGCCACCGACTCGATGAGTATCCCCATTCCCGGGCCCTCGGCGGGGCCCCGGGCGACCAGGATGATGAGGGCGATGAGCAGCCCGCCGGCCGTCGTGGCCGCCACGGCGCGCCAGAGCGGAAGCGCCATCCCGGCGTCGACGAGCTGGGACGAGCCCCAGAGCAGCACCTGGAGGTTGTCGATCAGCCGGTGGACGGCCACGCCCAGCAGGCCCGCCACCACCCCCACGACCCCGATGAGCAGCAGGAAGACCCGGTCCTCGCGCGTGGCGAGCCCGAACTTCCGCGCGAGCGTGAACTCGACGGAGTGGCGCCAGTCGCGCACACGGGCCACCAACGCGCCGGCTCGCAGGGCCATGGGAAGGAAATGTATCAGCAGCGGTGGTGGCGGGAAGGCGCCCCGAAGAACGCCTCTCCACCGTTCAACGACGAACCGAGAGGAGAAGGCAGGCCAGAGGGGGCCGGTTACCCGGCCCCCTCGGGGGAACCCCGCGACCTCCGCCGCGGGAGGCTGGCTGACTTCGAGGGGGCGGTGGATCCGCCGTGGAACTCCGCTGGAGCCGCGGACGCGACCCCGGGAGGCCCGGAGGGCGGCGAGGGCAGACATCGCCCCGCACCGACCCAATTATAGACGTATATGGATTCGCGCAGCAAACGGTTTGGAGGTACGCAGAAGAAGAGCCCCGGTCAGAGCGCTGGACCGGTAACATCCACGGCCCATGAGCGAGCAGAGCCTGTACGAGACCGCGGTGTCCGGCGGCGGCTTCGAGCCCCCGCGCCCCAAGGTGCGCGCTTCGGCGGCGGTCGTCCTGTGGCGCCGGGAGCCCTCCGGCGGCCTCCGGGTCTTCTGGATGCGGCGGGACCCGGCCATGCGCTTCATGGGCGGGTGGCACGCGTTCCCCGGCGGCGCAGTATCCCGCGACGACGCGGCGGCGGAGGAGAGCGGCGTTCCGGCCTGGATCGGGGGCGCGCCCTCTGGACTGTCGGACCGGGAGGCCACCGGCGCCATGCCCGAGACCCTCACGGCCGGCCTCGATCCCCTGCCGCCGGACCGCGTGCCGGGCCTCCTGAGCGCCACCTTCCGGGAGCTCTTCGAGGAGACCGGGCTGCTCCCGGCGGCCGGCGGCGCGGCGACGGCGGCACGGGAGCCCCTGGAGCAAGCCCGCCGCGACCTCCTCTCGAAGCGCGCCGGCTTCGGCGACATGGTCGAGAGCCTGGTCCCGGAAGGGAATCCCGGCCTGGACGCGTCGCGCCTGGTGTTCGCCGGGCGGTGGCTCACACCCCCCTTCGCACCCCTTCGCTTCGACAACCGGTTCTTCCTCCTGGAGCACCGGCCCGGCGAGCCGGAACCGGCGGTCCCGGACGAGGCGGACGCGGCGGGCTGGGTCGACCCCCGGGAGGCCCTGGAGCTCTGGCGCCGGGGTGAGGTCATCACCGCGCCGCCGATCCTCCACGTGCTCCGCGTCCTGGCCGAGGACGGCGTGGAGAAGGGCCTCCCGCGCCTGCGCCGTCCGGACGAGGTGAACCTGGGCCCCTTCCGGCGGATCGAGTTCCGCCCCGGGGTGGTGATGCTGCCCCTCGCCACGCCGACCCTGCCCCCGGCCACCCATACCAACGCCTACCTCCTCGCCCCGCCGGGCGGCGGCGCCTCGGTCCTGGTGGACCCGGGGACGCCGTTCGCGGAGGAAGGCGAGCGGCTCGAGGCGGCGATGGAGGCCGCCGCCGCGGCCGGCCTGCCGCTGGAAGCGATCTGGCTCACCCACCACCACCCGGACCACGTGGGGGCGGTGGGGCGCCTGGTGGAGCGCTTCCGCGTGCCGGTGGCGGCCCACCCGGCGACGGCGGAGCGCCTGGAGCCCCGGGGCATCCGGGTGGACCGGACCCTGCGGGACGGCGAGCGGATCGCCCTCGGCCCGGCCGGTGAAGGCCCGGGTCCCGGGCGGCTCTCGCTCCAGGTCCTCCACACCCCGGGCCACGCTCCGGGGCACCTGTGCTTCCTGGAAGAAGGTCTGGGCTCGCTCCTCGCCGGGGACATGGTCTCCGCGGTCTCGACCATCGTGATCGATCCCCCGGACGGGGACATGGACGATTACCTCGCGTCCCTCGAGCGCCTGGCCGGGGTGGGCGCCCGGACCCTCTTCCCCGGGCACGGCCCGGCTGTCGTCCAGGCGGAGGAGGCCCTCCGGGAGCTCGTCGAGCACCGGCTCCGACGCGAGGACCGGATCCTCGAGGCGTGGCGCTCCGGGATGCGCGACCCGGCGGAGATGTTGCCCTCGGTCTACGACGACGCGCCGCGCGAGGCCTGGCCCCTGGCCCAGCGGCAGATCGAGGCTCATCTGCGGCGCCTGGCTCGCGCCGGGGCGATCGAACGGGAGGACCCGAAGGCGGGAGCCGGCCCGGGCACGACATCCGGCGGAGCGGCGTGAAGCTCTGGGCCGTCTCCGACCTCCACCTGCGGCACGAGGCCAACCGCAACGCCCTCCGGGACCTCGCGCCGCACCCGGAGGACTGGCTGATCCTGGCCGGCGACACCGGGGAGGGTCTGGAGCACCTGGAGCTCGCCCTGGAGACCCTGACCCGGCGCTTCGCCCGGGTCCTGTGGGTGCCGGGCAACCACGACCTCTGGACCTCCCCCACGGACCGGAGCGGCCTGGCGGGAGAGGCCAAGTACCTGCGGCTGGTGGAGCTGTGCCGGGCGTACGGGGCGCTGACGCCGGAGGATCCGTACCCGGTCTGGCCGGGGCCGGTGGGGGGCGGCGAGGGCGCCGCCGCGGGCGCGGGCCGGCCGGTGCGGATCGCCCCCCTCTTCCTCCTCTACGACTACACCTTCGGCCCGGACCACGTGCCGCCGGAGCGGGCGGTGGAATGGGCCATGGAGCACGAGGTGCTCTGCGCCGACGAGGCCCTGCTCCGGCCGGACCCGTGGCCCACCCGCCAGGCGTGGTGCGCAGAGCGCTGCCGCCGGACCGAGGAGCGACTGGCCCGGACCGCCCGCGACGGCGCAGAGCTGGTGCTGGTCAACCACTGGCCGCTCCGCCGAGACCTGGCGGTCCTGCCCGCCGTGCCCCGCTTCAAGGTCTGGTGCGGCACCCGACGGAGCGAGGACTGGCACCTGCGTTTCAACGCCCGGGCGGTGGTCTTCGGTCACCTCCACATCCCCCGGACGGTGGAGCGCGACGGCGTGCGCTTCGAGGAGGTCTCCTTCGGCTACCCCAGGAACTGGCAGGGCCGCCGCACCCTGGAAGGGTCGCTGCGCCAGATCCTGCCGTAGGGTGGGACCCCGCCGGATCGGGCGGACGCAAGGTCCGCCCCTACACGATTCGAAGGGGGCGCGGCCCGGCGCACCGGACGACGGCGCGGCCCCGCAAGCCGTAGGGTGCGCCTCGGCGCACCGGAAGCGGCGCAATCACGCGACGAGCCGGTGCGCCAAGGCGCACCCTACGCCCTGTCGCACCCGGATCCCCATGGTGCGACAGGGTCGCACCCTACGACCCCCCCCATTCCGCCCAACGTGCGGGCGAAGCGGAGGCGAGCACAGCCGAAACGCGCGAGACCCAGCCACCTCCCCCGGTAAAGGGGCCGGGGCGCGGGCGGGCGGCCCGCGGCAGCGACCTCGAACCCCGGGCCGCGCGAGATCCATCCACCACCCCCGGCAAAGGGGCCGGGGCGCGGGCGTCCCCCGCAGGGAACCTCTGAGCCCGCACCGCTCTCTTCAGACGCAGCAGCCACCGGAGCCCAACGTGCGGGCGAAGCGGAGGCGAGCGCCGAGCGCCCAAGACACCCAGACGCGCGAGCCGTTTCCCGGAGGGGGACGCCCGCGCCCCGGCCCCCTCCCCCCACCTACTCGTACCGCAACGCCCGCGCCGGCTCCACCCGCCCCGCCATCAACGCCGGCAACAGACACGCCGCCACCGTGATCGTCAACGTGAAGCCCACGATCGCCGCCAGGTCCGACGCCTCCACCCGGAACGGCACCGACGACAGGAAATAGATCGCCGCCACCTCCGGGTCGAACCGGATCAGCCGGAACTCCGTCAGCGCCCAGGCCACCCCCGAGCCCAGGGCCACCCCCAGGATCGTGCCCGCGGCGCCCAGCAGGCCGCCGTAGAGCAAGAAGATCGCCCGCAGCCCACCGGGGCTCACCCCCAACGTCGCCAGCACCCCGACGTCACGCATCCGCTCGCGGACCAGGACCACCAGGGTCGACGCCGTGTTGAAGGTCGAGACCGCCACGATCAGCCCCAGGACCAGGAAGAGGATCCGCTGCTGCATGGCCAGGGCCGCGAACAGCCCCTGGTTGAGCTCCCGGGCGTCGGTGACCAGGTACTCGGGGCCCAGGATCTCCTCCGCACGGGCCACGACCCGGGGCGCCGTGTCCGAGCGGAACAGGGCGATCTCCACCAGGTCGGTGGCTCCCTCGGAGCCCGTGAGCTCCCGGAGGCGGTGGCGCTCCACCGCCAGCCAGCTCCGGTCGAACTCGGCGAAGCCCGTCTCGAAGGTCCCCGCCACGCGCACGGTCGAGTACCGGAAGCGGGGCCTGCCGTCCCGGAAGCCCAGGACGACGAGGCGGAGGCCGTCGCCCTCCCGGACCTCCAGCGACCGGGCCAGCTCCGCCCCGAGCACCGCGCCGGGCACCCCCTCGGGACCGGCGGCGAGCTGTTCGGCGGTGCCGGAAAGGAGGCCACCCCCGGGCTCGACGCCCCGGATCGTGACCTCGAGCTGGCGGGCCTCACCGGGGAGCGCGGAGCTGAGCTCCCGGCCCTCCGCAGGGGGCGGCGCCGAGACCGAGCCCTGGGCGTAGGCCACCTGGCTGACCCGCTCGACCCCCGGGATCGTCCGCAGCGCCTCCAGGCTCTCCGGCGGCAGGTCCGCTCCGCCCTGCCCCGGCGCCAGGGGATAGGCGAGGACCGCCGCGTTGCCCGACAGGAGCTTGGTCTGGAGGTCCTCCCGATAGCCGCTCATGAGGGCCATGGCCACCACCATGGCGGTGACCCCGAGCCCGGTGGCGGCCAGCGCCGCCCGGGCCGTGCCGTCCATCAGCCGGCTCCGCCGGTTGCGCAAAAAGCGCCAGGCGACGATCCAGGGAACCGGCCCGGCCAGCGGCCGGTCGGCGTCCCGCGTCAAGCGCGCTCCCGCGCCACCGCGTCCAGGAAGCGGTCGAAGAGCACCGCCGCGTCGTGGGGGCCCGGGGCCGCCTCCGGGTGGTACTGGGCGGCGAAGACCGGCCGGTCCGACACCTCCAGGCCCTCGAGGGTGCCGTCGTTCAGGTTGACGTGGGTGGGCCGCACGCTCTCCGGAAGGGTCTCCGGGTCGACGGCGAAGCCGTGGTTCTGGCTGGTGATGGTGACCTTCCGGGTGACCAGGTCCTGGACCGGCTGGTTGCCGCCGTGGTGGCCGAAGGGGAGCTTGAACGTCCGCGCCCCCAGGGCGAGCCCCAGGAGCTGGTGGCCCAGGCAGATGCCGAAGACCGGCTTGCCGGAGCGGGCGAGCTCCGTCATCCCGGCCACGATCTCCGCCAGGGGCTCCGGATCGCCCGGGCCGTTGGACAGGACCACCCCGTCCGGGCCGAGCTCCAGGCACGAGGCGGCCGGCGTCCTGGCGGGCAGAATGGTCAGGCGGGCGCCCCGCGCCGCGAGGGAGCGCAGGATGTTGCGCTTCGCCCCGAAGTCGTAGACCGCCAGGTGGCAGCGCTCCTCCCCCTCCGGGGCCATCTCCCACGGGGCGGAGCAGGTGACGTCGTCCACCAGGGCCCGGCCCTCCATGGTCGGGAAGTCGGCGAGCTCGGCGGCCAGGGCTTGGGCGTCCGAGCGCTCGGTGGTCACGACCCCCCGGAGCGCCCCGTGCTCCCGGATCCGCCGCACCACGGCCCGGGTGTCGAGGCCGTCGAGGGCGGGCACGCCGGCGCCCCGGAGGTAGGAGGGAAGGGCGCCGCCCTCCCGCTCCGAGGGCTCCCCGGAAGGCTCCCGGGTGAGCTTGCGGACCACCAGACCCTCGGCCCACGGCCGGAGGGACTCGGCGGCGACGCCGCTCACCCCGTAGTTGCCGATATGGGGCTGGGTCATGACCACGATCTGGCCCCGGTAGGAGGGGTCCGTCAGGACCTCCTGGTAGCCGGTCATGGAGGTGTTGAAGACCACCTCGCCGAAGCGGGTCCCGGCAGCCACGGCGCGACCCTCGAACACGGAGCCGTCCTCGAGGACCAGGAGGCCCGTGGCCGCTCGGAGGGCAGTCATCGAGCCGTCCTTACATGGAGCGGACGAGGGCCGGTCGCTGGGAGAAACTTGTAACGGCTCAACGCCCCCTCCCCGAGAGCCTGGGTGGGCCAGACCGGAAAGGCCCGAGCCTCTCCACCCAAGCAGAGCTCCTCTGGATCACCCCCCTCTCCCTCGGTCCCTCTCCACCCCCTCGAGGGGGGAGAGGGACGCCCCCACCCGAGGTCCCGGGCGTTGGGCTCACGGCGCTGAAAGGAGGCCGTCACCGTCCCGAAGTCACCGGGCGGCCAGGACCGGGGCGCTCCGGTCGACCAGGGGCGCCAGGACCTGGATCTCGTCCATCAGCCGCTCGAAGTCCGCGGGCAGGATGGCCTGGAGGCCGTCGGAGAGGGCC
>JBKHJP010000206.1:0-7697 GCA_046538065.1 Thermoanaerobaculia bacterium
GCGCCACACCTCACCACCGTGCGCGCAGCGTTCGCCGCGCCGGGAGCCCCGTACCGGCCCCCTCCAAACCGGAGCGCTCGCCAGCCGCCCGGTACACCTCCGGTTCCCGCCGGCCCCCCGTCCGGGACGGAACGGAGCTACATCCACGCACCACGGTAGTAACATCGGCCTCGGAGACCGGATCCCCACCATGCCCGCCAAATACACCATCTTCAAGGACTTCGAGTTCTCCGCCGGCCACGCGATCCGGGGCCACACCCGGGGCTGCCAGAACCTCCACGGCCACAACTACCGGGTCCGGGTCCACGTCTCCGCCCGGGAGCTCGACCCCCTGGGCATGGTCCTGGACTTCGAGGACCTCAAGGCGGTGGTCTCCCGCGTGGCGGGACCCTTCGACCACCGGGTGATCAACGACGTCCCCCCCTTCGACGAGGTCAACACCACGGCGGAGCTCCTGGCGGGGCACATCTACCGGGAAGTGGCCCAGCGCCTCGCCGGGTCCGAGGACGGCCGGGTGCGGGTCGAGCGCGTGGAGGTCTGGGAGACGCCCCGGTCCTGCGCCGTCTACGAGGAGGTCTGACGGTGGCGGCGCCCGGCGAACCCGCCCTCGGCCGGCGCCCCGCCGACCGGCGCCTCGCCCTGCCCCGGGAGGACCGGCTCCGGGTCACCGAGATCTTCCACTCGATCCAGGGGGAGTCCACCTTCGCCGGCCGGCCCTGCGTCTTCGTGCGGCTCACCGGCTGCCAGATGCGCTGCCGGTGGTGCGACACCGAGTACGCCTTTCACGGCGGGGCGTGGCGCAGCCGCGAGGAAGTGCTGGACGAGGTGGCGGCCTTCGAGTGCCCCCTGGTGGAGGTCACCGGAGGCGAGCCTCTCCTCCAGCCCGGGACTCCGGCCCTGCTGGCAGCCCTGTGCGACCGGGGCCACGAAGTCCTCCTGGAGACCGGCGGCGGCCTGGACATCGGCGGCCTGGATCCCCGCGTGCGCCGGATCGTCGACGTCAAGTGCCCCGGAAGCGGCGAGGCGCAAAACAACCGCTGGGAGAATTTGGACCTGCTCCGGCCCACGGACGAGGTGAAGCTGGTCGTGGCCGACGAGAAGGATTACCTCTGGGCCCGCCGCGTCGTCGAGGAGTACGAGCTGGCCCGGCGCTGTCCGGTCCTCCTCTCGCCGGTGGCCGGTGAGCTGGAGCCGCGGTGCCTGGCCGAGTGGATCCTCCGGGACCGGCTGCCGGTCCGGTTCCAGATCCAGGTGCACAAGGTCCTCTGGGGCGACCGCCCCGGGGTCTAGCGCAGGTCTAGCGCGGTCGACGCTCACCTTGCGAGTCTCTCGCCACGGGCGGTACAATCCAGCACGCTGCGGCGCGGCTTCCGCGCCGCCCCCGCTCCTCCCCGAGCCGGCCGGCGGCGGGGGTGCGGGCGTTCCGGCCGATCCCGCCGCACAGGCGAGTCTTCAGTTCGTTCGGTCCAGCAGGCTGCCAGGCGGAGTCCCGAGAGGAGCGGTGTCATGAGCGAAAACGCGAAGCTGGTGTTCGACGGCGAGGAGTACGAGTTCCCGGTGATCGAGGGCTCGGAGGGGGAGAGGGCCATCGACGTCTCTTCGCTCCGCAAGGACACCAGCGCCATCACCCTGGACTACGGCTACGCCAACACCGGCTCCTGCACCAGCGAGATCACCTTCATCGACGGCGAGGAGGGGATCCTGCGCTACCGGGGCTACCCCATCGAGCAGATCGCCGAGCAGGCGGAGTTTACCGAGGTCTGTTTCCTGCTGATCTACGGCCGCCTGCCCGACGAGGAGGAGCTCGACCGCTTCCGCGAGAGCCTGACCCTCCACACGCTCCTCCACGAGGACATGAAGAAGTTCTTCGAGGGGTACCCGCCCACCGCCCACCCCATGGCGATCCTCTCGTCGATGGTCTCGTCGCTGTCCGCCTACTACCCGGAAGGCGACGACGAGGACGTGGACCTCAACATCGTCCGGCTCCTGGCCAAGACCCCGACGATCGCCGCGTTCTCCTACAAGAAGACCATGGGCCAGCCGTTCATCTACCCGCAGAACGACCTGTCCTACTGCCGGAACTTCCTCCACATGATGTTCGCGGTCCCCTCGGAGCCCTACCACGTGCCCCGGGTCCTAGAGCGGGCCCTCAACATGCTCCTGATCCTCCACGCCGACCACGAGCAGAACTGCTCCACGTCCACCGTGCGGATGGTGGGCTCCTCCCAGGCGAACCTCTTCGCCTCCATCGCGGCGGGCATCAACGCCCTCTGGGGCCCGCTCCACGGCGGTGCCAACCAGCGGGTGATCGAGATGCTCGAGCGGATCCGCCAGGACGGAAGCGACATCGAGAAGTACGTCCGCCTGGCCAAGGACAAGGACTCGAGCTTCCGGCTCATGGGCTTCGGCCACCGGGTCTACAAGAACTTCGACCCGCGGGCCAGGATCCTGAAGCAGTCGGCCGACGACGTGCTCGGCGAGCTGGGCATCCAGGATCCCCTGCTGGACATCGCCAAGCGCCTGGAGCAGGTGGCCCTGGAGGACGACTACTTCGTGGAGCGCAAGCTCTACCCGAACGTGGACTTCTACAGCGGCATCATCTACCGCGCCATGGGAATCCCCACCCAGATGTTCA
The DNA here is from genome assembly GCA_046538065.1 of Thermoanaerobaculia bacterium. Taxonomy (GTDB): domain Bacteria; phylum Acidobacteriota; class Thermoanaerobaculia; order Multivoradales; family DATKCC01; genus JBKHJP01. Next base: position 2,636 of record JBKHJP010000206.1, read on the forward strand.
CTGTGATGTTCGCCCTGGGTCGCCTGCCGGGCTGGATCGCCCAGTGGCGGGAGATGCGCTCCGACCCCCACACCCGGATCAACCGGCCCCGCCAGGTCTACACCGGCGCCGGCGAGCGCCGCTGGGTGCCCTTGGCCGAGCGCCGAGGCGGCGAGTAGCTACCCCTTCCCCCCGCCCGTCACCGGCGGAACCGCCAGCGCACGCGGGTCCGGAACCGTTCCACCCGTTTCCAGAAGGACGGGGTACGGTCGCTCAGCAGGCCCTTCAGCCAGCCGTAGACGGTGTCGCTGGCCAGCGACAGCACCGCGGCCGCCAGCATCAGCAGCAGGATCCCCTGCAGGAACGGCAGGAACAGCCCGGCGACTCCCAGCACCAGGAACAGGACGCCCAGGGTGGCGAGGACGACGCGGGTGCCCAGGGGCAGGGGATGGCCTCGCCGCCGGCGTCGACCCGGGCGGCCGGCGGGACCTTGCGAGCGCTCCCGGGGGGACGCCGACACGTCACCCTCCGGTCGCAGACCCGGCCGGAGGGCACCCCGGCGTGACTCCCGGACCCCGTCCGGGGCTTCGGCTTGGGGGCGTCCTTCGGCGTTCGGTTCGGCGGCGACGTCGGTGCTCATGGTGGCAGCGATCCTCCTGGCCGTCGTCGTGCCCAGCCTACACCCGGCCTCCTCGGACCGGGACGGACGGGGCGGGGCGGATTCCGGGCCTCGCTCGGCCGTCTCGGCCTTTGCGCCTTGCAAGATCCGAGCCGCTGCTACTGCAAGTACCCCAACGCTTCGAGCCGTCGCCGCTCCTCCGGCGAGAGGGAACCCTCCGGAAAGGCCGCGTCGGGAGCACCCCGGGTCAGGGCCCGGCTCGCTTCCACGTGCTCAACCATCCGCTTCTTGAGCCGCTCGAGCACCTCCGGGTGCTCCGCCGCGAGGTTCTCTCGCTCCCCCGGATCCCGGTCCAGGCGGTAGAGCTCCGGCTCCCCGTCGAGGACCGGCACGATGGCCTTCCAGGGCCCCGCCACCACCGCCTTCCGCGCGGTGCCGGCGAACAGGGCCCGCCGGCCCTCGGCCCGGGAGCTGGCGCCGCGTCCCTGGTCGCTTCTTTGTAGATCCTGCAAGGCAATCCCGGGCAGCTCCGGCGCCTCGAGGCCCGCCGCCGCCAGCAGCGTCGGGGCGACGTCGACGGAGCTCGTCGGGAGCGACCGGACCTCTCCGCCGCGTCGCCCGCCCGGCCACTTGACGAGCAGCGGCACCCGGAGGATCTCCTCGTGGGGCGTGGAGTGGAGCAGCTTGCCGTGCTCGAAGAACGCCTCGCCGTGGTCGCTCGTGACGACCACGAGGAGGTTTTCCAGCAGCCCGGCTTCGTCCAGGTCCCGGAACAGCCGCCCCAAGGCCCGGTCCGCATCGGAGACGCCGCCGGCGTAGAGGAAGCGAAGGATCTCCTCCTCTTCGGGGATGGGCTCCACCCTCCCGGCGTCGAGCGACCGCAGCAGTCCGGACGCGCACACTCCCTCACGGCAGCCGTAGCCGTGGACGCCGAAGCGTTGGCCCACGGTGTAGCGGGTCGTCCCCCGGGCCTCGTAGGGCAGGATGTCCTTGTCCGAGTGCGGCGTGAACAGGTGGAGGAAGTAGAAGAAGGGCTGGCGCCGGTGCCGGGCGAGCCAGCTCACCGTCTCCCGGACCGCCTGGTCCGCCCGCCACTGCACCGCCCGGTACTCGGCGAAGCCCCGGTCGAACCCGAACTTCGGGTCGAGCCACAGGCAGTCGAAGGTCAGCCCCGCCGTGGCGAAGCCGGCCCGGGAGAAGCGCTCCGCCAACGTCACCGCGTCCGGTGCGAGGGCCTGGTCCTCGAGCTGGGCCCGGTGCCCCTCCGGCGGAAGGCCGGTGAGGAGGGTCCCGTGGGAGGGCTTGGTCCAGGTCGCCGCGGCGTAGTGGGGCTCGAAGCGCTCGGAGCGGGCGGCAAAGGCGTCCAGGGCCGGGGTGCGCCCGGCGCCGAGGCTGTCGGCCCGGAGCGTGTCCACCGAGACCAGGAGGATCTGCTTGCCGCGAGCGGCGGATTGGGTCCCCCCGTCCCCCCCCGCCGGGCTCCCCGGGGGGTTCGCCGTCGCGTCCTCCGGCGCCACGCGGTGGCGCACCGCGACGTCGCTCACGACGACCGGGAGGGACCGCGGGGAGTCGACGCGCAGGCTCAGTGTGGCACTCCCCCCGGCCTGCGCGGCGAGATCCAAAACCGTCTCCGTCCACGCGGTGCCGTCCACCGTCAGGCGCCGCTCGCCCACGAGCCCCGACGGGCCCCGGACTTCCACCCAGATCTCGGCCGGCGGCTCCGGGGGGCCGGCGGCGCTGCCGGCGCGCGGGCCGCAGCCGGCCAGGGAGAGCTCCGCCCCCTCCCCCAGGACGAGGGGGACCTGGACCTTCGTCCCGTGCTCCAGGGCCACGGCGAAGCGGGCCTCGTCGGCGCACAGCCGCTCGGCGCCGGCGGCCACCCCGGGGTGGGCCGCCAGTCGCCCGGACGTCACCAGGTCTTCGTACTGGAGCACCCCGTCCCCGGAGCATCCGCCCAGGAGCGTCGCCAGGGCGACGATCACCGGGCCGGGGGCGCCGTCACGGCGACGGACGGGTCTGCTCCAGGGCATCGCGTCGGTCCACGCCGTCCACGCCGGCTGGCACGGAAATCCCCACCAGCGCCGCCGCGGTGGGGGCGATGTCGGCGGTGGCCGCGGCGGCCCGGGCGGCGGCGCTCCGGCGGGCGGTCCGGCACCCGCCGGACGGGGTGAGAGGCGAGGTCATGGATCAGGGCTCCTTCAGGTCCGACCAGTTGAGCTCGGCGAGGAGGGGCCGGCCCTTCCCCCGGCCGAGGATCCAGAGCACCGAGGGCTCCGGCCGCAGGTTGGCGATCCGGAAGCGGCCTTCCCGGGCGCCCAGGACCAGGGCGGCGGTGGCGACCCCCTGGGCGTCCAGCGCCAGCTCGGTGACCGCCACGGTGGCCCAGACACCCTCCGGAGGCAACCCGCTCCGCTGGTCCACGTGGAGGGGCCGGCCTTCCGGCCAGTCGGCACGCCAGATCACGGCGAGGGACCGGTCCTCCAGGTGGATTTCGTCCAGGGGGCGGTCGTACCCCTCGAAGACCGGCAGGAGGACCGGCCAGCCCTTCCCCTCGGCGCCGGGAGGGCCGGGACCGAAAGCCCGGTGCACCCGCCCCATCCGCACGCGGCCGTTGACGGCCCCCAGCTCCTGGAGCCTGGCGGCGCCGCGGTCGACGAGGAAGCCGGTGCTGAATGCGGCGACGCGGAGCCGGCTCCCCCCGGCGATGCGCACCGTGCCGGCGTCGCCGTTCACCTCCAGGCGCTGGCAGGCCGCCGCCTCGACCAGGGTCCGGGGCACCGGCGGCGCCTCGGGGTTACCGGCCACGCCCTGCCAGTGGAGGGCCAGGCCGCCGCCCAGGGGCCCCACCGCCGCCTGCGACCAGCGGCAGAACTCGAGAGCCCGCTCGACGAGGGGCACCAGCTCCGGCTCCAGGGTGACGGCCCGCTCCTCCCCGGGATCGGAGTCCAGGCGCTCGCGGGCCGACTCGATCTCCTCGGCGAGGTCCTGGAGGTGGCCGAAGGTCTTCCGGAGGAGGTCCTCGCCGCCACCGGCCGGCGGCTCCATCAGCTCGAGCACCACCGTCTCGTCCAGCAGCCGGGAGGAGAGGCGAAGCGGTGCCGGTTCGGGCTCCGGAGCGGGACCGGCGGCCGGTCCGCCGGAAGCCGGCGTCACGGGCCCGACGGTGGGGACGAGGAGGACGACGAGCCACCCGGCGAAGAGCACCCGCCGGCCGGCTGGAGATCGGCTGCCGGTCACGGGGCCGCATGATAGCGGAGACACTCTGCACCGGGGTGTCGCCGGCGTACGCTGCGGCCCGGACCGGCCGAACCCTTCGAGGTCGCTCCGGAGCCGGAGGGCCACCGGGCAACCCCCGCCCGCCCTACCGGTACCGCACCCCGCCCTTGATCACCACGTCCACGTCCGAGAGCCGGTTGGGGTAGCGCAGGACGTCCCCGCGAACGGCGATGACGTCCGCTTGCTTGCCGGGGGAGACGGTGCCGACCCGGTCGAGCACCCCCATCTGGAGCGCCGGCCAGTAGGTGGCGGCGCGGATCGCGTCCATCGCCGGCACGCCGAAGCGCCGCACCCACGTGTCGATCTCCCGCCAGGTGGAGTCGGTGTGGAAGACGCCGGGCACACCGCTGTCCGTGCCGATCAGCAGCGTCGTCCCCGAGTCCCGGAGCTGCTGGAACTTCCGCTCCAGGGTGGGCCGGCGCGCCGGGATCGAGCGGTAGTAGTCCAGCCGGTCCCAGTGCTCCAGGGACCGCTCGACGTCCGCCACCACGTCCGCGGGGAGATTGCGCTTCCAGCGCGGGTCGTCCAGGCGCTCCGCGAAGCCGTCCCGGGTGTACTCGTAGAGGAGGAGCGGCGAGATCGTGGGCGTCCAGTAGAGGGTGTCGGCCCGCTCCTTCATGAGCTCGTAGACGTCCGCCGGGTACTCGGGGGCGGTCCCCAGCCCGGTGTGCTCGAAGCAGTCGACGCCGGCCTCGATCCCCCGGCGGATCTCCTCCGGCCGGTGGGAGTGGGCGACCACCGGCAGCTCGTGGCGGTGGGCCTCGTCCACCACCGCCCGGACCTCGTCCATGGCCATCCGGTCCTGGTCGATCAGCTTGATGAGGTCGACCCCGGCCTCCGCCAGGCGGCGCACCTTGGCCCGGGCGTCCTCGGCCCCGTCGACCCCCCAGCGGAAGGCCTCGGTGCCGGGGTAGGGCTCGTGCTGGATGAAGGGGCCCGAGACGTAGAGGGTGGGGCCGGGGATCTCGCCGGCGTCGATCGCCTCGCGCACCGCCAGGACGTCCTCGAGGGGCGCGCCCACCTCCCGGGCGCTGGTCACCCCGGCGAAGAGGAGCTGCTCGGCGGCGGCGGGCATGATCTCGGAGCGGAAGCGGTCGGGGTACTCCCGGTCCCAGTAGGCGTAGTCCGAGTGCCCCACGATCATCAGGTGGACGTGGGCGTCCCACAGGCCGGGCAGGACGCTCATCC
>JBKHJP010000207.1:0-7653 GCA_046538065.1 Thermoanaerobaculia bacterium
AGCGCGGGGCGATTCGGGGGGTGCGCGGAGTAGTTCGGCGCTTGTTTCCCGTCCATCGATTCGGTGCCGCGCCCCGAGGATGGGCTTGGGGCGCGGCGGATCGGGTGACCCTTAATGGGGGTCGGTGATGATTTCCGGTCCGGCCTTGAGGCGGGTCTTCACCTTCATGGTCGTTCTCCTTTCGGTGGGTTCGCGGATCCGCCCGGCTCCCGTGAGCCGGCACGGCGCCCGCTGCTGCTTCCGAGGCGATCCTGAGACCGCGCGACGGACCAGCGCGGGGCGATTCGGGGGGTGCGCGGAGTAGTTCGGCGCTTGTTTCCCGTCCAACGAGTCGATGCCGTGCCCCGAAGATGGGCTCGGGGCGCGGCGGACCAGGTCACTCTTACCTGGGGTCGACGATGACATCCGGTCCGGCCTTGACGTGGGTCTTCACCTTCATGGTCGTTCTCCTTTCGGTGGGTTCGCGGATCCGCCGGCTCCCGTGAGCCGGCACGGAGCCCCCTGCTGCTCCCGAGGCGATCCTGAGACCGCGCGACGGACCACGACTGGACGAAGGCCGCGTTCGCGGAGGCTTGCCCCCGAGCTGTCGAACAGGGGAGGTTTCCGACTCAACTGCCATTCGAGTTCCAGTCGAGAGGTGCGTCCGGCGGCTGGGACCGTGACGGGGGCCTCCGGCCGGTGCCCCCGGGGCCGCTCAGCGGTGGGTGATGACCAGCAGCGTCCGCGCCCGGTGCTCGACGCACTCCATCGCCTGGCGCAGGCTCTCCGGATCCAGGGCGCCGAAGGACTCGTCCAGCAGTAGAACGTCCGGGTCCTGGAGCAGGGCCCGGGCGATGAACAGCCGTGAGCGCTCGCCGTGGGACAGGCGCCAGCCGGCCTCTCCCACCATCTGCGACAGCCCCCCGGGCATCTTCTCCAGCAGCGGTCCAAGGCCCAGCTCCCGGCAGACCGCGTCCGCCTCCCGCACGTCCCGCGGGTCCGGCGGCCACTGCCGGCCCATCAGCAGGTTGAACAGGAACGTCTCCGTCAGCACGTGGTTCTCGTGGAACTGCGGCACCGGCGCCACCACCCGACGCCAGGCTCCGGGACTCGCCGAGTGGTGGTCGAGGTCACCCAGGAGCAGCAGGCCGCCGTCGGGCTTCCGGATGCCGGCGAGGAGCGAGACCAGGGTGCTCTTGCCGCCCCCGGACGGGCCTTCGAGGAGCAGCCGGTCGCCGGCCCGGATCTCCAGCCGGCAGCCCCGGAGCGCCGGATCCTCCCGGCCGCGGTAGCGGTAGACCAGGTCCCGGGCGCTCACCAGGGGCTCGCCGGTCGCCGACGGGGCGGCCGACGCCAGGAGCTCCGCGCGCCCCGGCCGGGCGCGCCGCCCGGCGGCCCGGAAGAGGTCCACGATCCGTTGCCAGGAGATGCGTGCGGAGGAGAGTTGCGCCAGGCCCCCGACCAGCGTCTCGAGGGCCTGGTGGACGAGCAGCAGCCCGCCGAGGCTGACGGCGAACCTGCCCACCGAGGCGGATCCGGCCACGAAGGCTGGCACCAGGAGGGCGGTGCCCAGAACCAGCCATGCGTGCGGCACGGGCTTGACCAGGACCCAGCTCCGGTCCATCGCGCGGCAGCTCGCGAGGTACTCCTCGAGCCGCCGGTCCTCCTCCTCGTGCCAGCGGGACCGCGGCTGCTGGACCACCAGCGTCCGGTGCCCCACGAGGCGTTCCACGAGGTCAAACGTCAGGTCCAGGCGCTGCCGCGTCCACTCCTGCCGGCGCCGGTGCAGGCGCAGGCTCAGCACGGCGACCGCCGCCAGAGCGGCGGCGAGGGCCGCCGCGTGCGCCAGTGGCGCGGCTCCCAGGACCAGGACGACGGCCGCGATCACGATCTCCACCAGGGCGAGTGCCGACGCCAGCCCACCGTTGACGGCGGAGGACTCCAGGGCCTCGGACTCCACCACCCGTCCCAGGAGCTGGCCCGTGCCCTCGGAACGGATGTCGTCCGGGCTCTGGCGCAAGGCGCCGTCGAGCAGCCGACGCCGCAAGAGGCCGCCGGCGGCGAGGGCGAAGCGGCCCTCGAGCCAGGCCACCGCCATGCGAAGCGGCACCAGGGCCGCGAGCAGGAGTGCCCAGGCGGCGAGCCAGTCCGCCTCGAACCGCCCCTGGAGCGCACCCCGCCCGAGCAGCCACCACGAGCCGAGCCACACGAGGTACTGCACGGCATGGACTGCGACGAAGCCGGCCAGCGAGCGGGTGGCGCCGACGTCCCGGAGCTGCGCCCAGGTGCTGCTGCCCGGCGGCAGCCGGACCAGCCAGCCCAGCCACAGACGCTCGGAGCCGCCGAGCTGCCGCAGCACCGCCCCGCGCGCCTCCAGCCGGCCGCGGGAATCCAGGTCCAGGCCGTCGAGGACCGAGTCCGCCACCGCTCCGAAGCGTCGCTCCACCGGAGCGCTCAGGGCCGCAGCCACCTCCTCTGCCGGAACCCGGCGCACGGTGCCGTCCGGGGCCAGGAGCCGCGCCGCCCGCCGGCCGGCCCCCACCAGGAGCAGGAACCCTCCGCCCTCGCTTCCACCGGCCTCGAGCACCGCCGGTGCCGCGCCGGCGACCACCTCCCGGAGCTCCTCCATCCCGCCTTCGAACGGCTCGAGCTCCAGGCCGTGGCTCTCCGCCACCGCCTCCACCCAGCGCCCCAGGGCCTCGCGGTCCCCGAGCCCGGCCGGAGGGTCCGGCGTCGCCGGGGCGCTCGCGCCTTGCCGCGGAAACGACTCCTTGAGCAGGGCGTAGACGGCCTGTCCGAGATGCTCGGTGGGCCAGATACACTCCCGGAGGCTCACTCGCCACGCCCCCCACGCTCCGCGAGGCGGCCCCCGTCCATCCACAAGCGCCGCCAGCGCGGGCCGTCCCAGAGCTCCCGGTGCGCCCGCTCCTCCGTGTCGATCAGTGACCGGTAACGGGAACCGGGGCGGGCGAGGAGCTCCTCCGGCGGGCCGTCCTCCACGACCCGGCCTTGCTCCACCACCAGCACCCGCGGAAAGCTCCGGGTCTCTTCCAGGTCGTGGGAGACGAACAGGAGGGTGGCGCCGGACCACTGGCGGCGGGCCCGCTCCAGGAGAGCTCGCCGGCTCGTCCGGTCCAGCCCCCGGAAGGGCTCGTCCAGGATCGCCAGGCGCGCCCGTCTTCGCTGGAGCGCCCGGCCGAAGCGGACCCTCTGCCCCTCTCCCCCCGACACCGAGCCCCCGCCCTCCCCCAGGGATGTGTTCGACCCCTCAGGCATGCGCTCCAGCACCTCGAGCAGGTCGGCCCGGCGGAGCGTCGAAGCGAAAGGCTCTTCCGGCGGGCTGTCGCTGCCGCCGTCCGTCCCGTAGAGAAGGTTCTCGAGGAGGGACCGGTTCCACAGCCAGACCTCCGGGTCGATCCAGGCGGTGGTCTCCCGCAGCCGGTGCAGCTCTGCGGGCCCGAGCGGCTCCCCGTCCACCGTCACGGTGCCGGAGTGCGGCCGGTGCCATCCCAGGAGGACACCCATCAGGGTCGACTTGCCCGCCCCCGACGGACCGACCACGGCCAGGTGGGCCCCCGCGGGGATCGCGAGGTCGACGTCGTCGAGGATCCGGTGGCCGGCGGCGTGAACCGAGACCCCCTGGAAGCGCAGTGCGACGCCGGCCTCGGCCCCGGCGTCCCCCTCCGGCCGCCGAGCCGGCTCCGGGGCCTCGGGAGCGCCCAGCGGCTCCATCAGCCGGACCGTGATGCTGCGCAGGCCCGGCAGTCGCCGGGCGGCCATGGCCACCTGCTCCCCCAGGGTCGGCAGGCGTAGCGACCAGTAGGCGAGCAAAAGCACTCCCACCGTGCCGCCCGAGCGCAGGTGGGTACCGACCATCGCCACCGCCAGCAGGAGCCCGACCCCGAGCTGCAGCCCCAGAACGCCCACCGACGTCCGGAGGAAGCCGGTGCCGGCCCGCACCCACTCCCGGAGCACCCCCTCGTGCTCGGTGCGCAGGGCGCGCTCGGCGCCGTGGCTGAGGATCGGTACCAGCCCGAAGAGGCCGTCGAAGTAATAACGGCTCAGCGCCCCTCCGTGGCTCCGCACCCGCAGGTCCTGCTCCTCCAGCCGGCGCTGGAACAGGGCCGGTACGGCCAGGGCCGCCGTCCCGGCCAGGAGCGCCAGCCAGAGGGTGCCACGGCCGACCCAGGCGATGCCGGCGACGGTGAATGCGATCTGGGCGCTCCAGCGGACGATCCGCTGGATCAGCACCGGCAGCTCGCGGACGCGGTGGACCGAGTGGCTGCGCTCGGCCATGTCGGAGATCAGTCGGCTGGCGAAGTAGCGGTCCTCCAGCCGGGGGATCTTCCGGCCGAACAGCATCCGGAGCCGGGTCTCGATCCGCCGTCCGACCTGGAACGCGATGGTGGAGACCGGCACCTCGACCATCGTCAACAGCCCCGCGAGGGCCGTCACCGCCGCCCCTCCGGCCAGGCGCTGGAGGGGGGTCCCCAGATCCCGCCCCAGGTCGAGGAGGCCGCGGAACAAGAGGGCCTCCGCCACCACCAGCCCGGCCGCCAGCACCACCGCCCAGAGGAGCGCAACCGGCGCCTTCCAGCCGTCGGTACGCACGATGTCCAGCAGGCGCCGCATCGGCGGCTCGTCCTCTCCTTCGAGGGCGGCCCGGAGCTCCCGGGAGCGCTCCTCCTGCGGCTGTGCGGGGGCGCCTTCGTCGTCGGCCGGTTGCACCGCGGCCACCCGCACCAGGACGGCACCTCGGAGCACCACCTGCTCCGCGTCGGCGCCGGAACCTGCCGGCGGGGCGGCGAACCAGAAGTCCCGGGGGATCGCTTCCGGGCCCTCCACCAGCGCCCGCCGGAAGAAGCGCTCCGCCAGCTCCGGGCTCCGCCGGCGCAGCGACCTCGGCCCGCTCTCCACCAGGGAGGAAACGATCCGTACCGCCGCGTCGAGGGCCGCCAGCGGCAGCCAGCGCTCCTCCGCCAGGGCTTCGTCCAGAAGCGCCGCGCAGCGCCCCGGCGCCACCCCGAGCGCCGCCATGCGCGCCCGCAGCCCGCTCAGGAACTCCTCCTCCCCGGCCCACGAGCGCCAGGCGTCCGCCGGCACCGCGTGGCGGTGGACGTAGACCCGGTCGAGGAGCGCACGGCGGCTCAGCCGCTGCCGCCCCGCGGCGGGGTCCATCACCTGAACCCGCCGGCCGTCGACGCTCCAGGCGACCACGAAGTGGGCAAGGCCGTTCGGCAGCCTCACCACCAGGATCGCCGGAAGCGCCTTCGCCTCCGGGAGCAGCAGGTGGTCGACCGGCAGCATGACCTGCTCGGCGTCCAGACCCAGGCGGTTCGCGACCTTCTCCAGCTCATCGATGGAGCTGCCGTCGACGTCGGTCTGGCACGCTTCCCGGAGCCGGCCGTAGCTGACGTCGATCCGGAAGCCGTCGAGGAGAGCCTTGAGGGAAGCGGGGCCGCAGTCCATGCTCGAGGACTGGATGACCTCGCGCACCCGACGGCGCCTGGAACGTCTCGGGGAAGGCATGACGGTTCGCCGGCCTCAGGTTCCGGAGCGCCGGCCGCTTTCGGCGGCGGCCGGCGCGCGGGCACCGCCTCCGGCAGCCCGCAACGCCAGGATCGCCGGGGAAACGGACTCGACGCGGATCTCGACGGTGGCGGGTAGCCCATGGCTCAACGGGGGAGCGCCGCCCGCGCTGGCGGTTCCCGGGGTGGGCACGAGCTCCACCAGGACGCGGCCCTCCCGGACCTCCGTGGCCACCCGGCTCACCTCCGCCGGAACGGTGCCGTACTGGGTCCAAGGGAAACCGTGGAGCCGGACCACCGCGGGCTGTCCGGGCCGCGCCCGGCCCAGCACGTCGGCGGGCGCGAACCGCGCCACCACCCTGAGCCCTCCGTCGGGCACCACCGTCGCCAGCCGTTCGCCCGCCGTCACCGTCTCGCCGGCACGGAGGTCCCCCTGCTCGGCGACCACCCCGGACACCGGGGCACGCACCAGGAACCGGTCGAGCTCGCGCTCCAGGCGCTCCACCGAGGACCGGCTGCGAGCGAGGCTCCCGCGGACTCCGGCGGCCTCTTCTTCCAGGGCCTCGATGCGTGACCGCCTCTCGCCCTCCTGGTTCTGGTGGGCCCACTCCAGCCGTTGGAGTGCGAGATTCGACGCTTCCAGGGCCGAGCGCTGCTGGCGATACGCAATCTCCGCGCGCTCGCGGTCGGCGTCGGAAAGGAGGCCCGCGCGGTGCAGCTCCGCGGCCCGCTTCGCCTCGGAGGCGGCGAGATCCAGCCGAGCGCGGGCCTCTTCCACCCGGGCCGTCGCCTCCTCCAGCGCCTTGGCGCGCTCCCGCTCCGCCGCTCTCAGGGCCTCGGTCTCGGACTCCAGGCGGCGCTCCAGGATGACCAGACGCTCCTCGAACGCCTCCAGGGTGGAGCGCTCCTCGGCCAGGCGGAGCCCCGGCAGACGGACGTCGAGCTCCACCAGGACCTCTCCCGCCTCCACCCGCCGACCGACCCCGGTGTGGACTGCGGCGATCGTTCCCCCCACCTCGGCGTCCACCGGGTGGCTGCCGGCGGCGGTCTCGATCCGCGCCTCGGAGGTGGTGGCGAAGACACCGATCTCGGCGGCGACGCTCCAGACGACGGCGCCGGCGAAGATCAGCGAGATCCCGGCGATCCAGGCGATCGCTCCGCTGGAAGACTCCTTCTCCAGGGAGCGCAGGGTCCTCGAATACGGAGTGGCCAACGGCGGCTCCTCGTTCGTGCGGCTCAGTCGATGCTGACGAAGTGGAGCGCACGATAGCAGGAACCGCCGCTCAGACGGAGTCCCGGGTTCTTCGTGAAAATCTCATGCGTCCCAAGGCCCTGCAAAATCCTCTGCTGGAGCACGGGTCACGCTGAAGTCCTCAAGAAAATCTCGGCAGATCGGAGAGACCTAGTCTGTGAGGAATCACAGGGGCGCCCGGTTCAAACCGGGCGCCCCTTAATTTCCCTGAAACTCCGTGAGATCCTGGGAGAAGTCAGTCTCCGCCGGGCGGGCCGTTCTCGATCTCGGGTCCAGCCTTGAGGTGGGTTTTGACCTGCATCGGTTCTCTCCTTTCTAATCCTTGGTTTGGGAGCCAAGGGCTCCTGGGAGGCAAGCTGCCGAAACCTGCTCAGCAGCGCCGAGCCTGGAAGGAGCCCACAGGGCGCCCGGACGGCCGGGCACCCTGTGGCGCCTTGGAACTACTCAAGGTATCGGGGGAAGTCAGTCGCCGCTCTTGCCCTCGTTCTCGATCTCGGGTCCCGCCTTGAGGTTGGTCTTGACCTTCATCAGTCGTCTCCTTTCTTGAGATATCGCTTGGGAGCCAAAGGCTCCTGGGAGCCAAGCTGTCGAGATCTGCTCAGCAGAGTAGAGCAGAGCCGAGCCTGGCCGGGGCCGGGCTTCCAACGGCCGTGTCGTTGGAGCACGAGTCCGACTCAACACGGCGGAGGCTTCTTGCCGGCCTCACTCTTGCACCTAGGGTAGCATACGCGAATGGTCGACGATATTGAAGTGCTCGCGAGCCCTTCGACGAGAACGGGACCGAACACCTAACGCGGCGTAGCCGCAACCAAAAGGGCGGTCTGGTGGGCAGAGGTGGTTCATCGAGATCGAGAGGTCGCTGTGGCTTGCGGGGTGGCGCCGGGTCGACGGGGG